>DGSP01000033.1:0-99864 GCA_002393555.1 Prevotellaceae bacterium UBA4359 | reverse complement strand
TTGTTTTTACTTGTTTTTTTCTGTTTTTTTTCAAAGTGACATTCAGTCACTTTACACGTCCGCCGAAGGCGTATCATTAAAACTTCTCTTATACCGAACTCACGTTAATACAAAGAATAACAAAAGGAATAGTTGGTGGAATGAAGAAATAGTCGTATCTTTGCAACCAGTACCATGGTACAAAAAACAACCCGCCAACTTTGATAGTGGCGGGTATTCAAAAACTTGGTTACGTGCTTTGATAGCAGAGGCTTGACCAAGCATTACGGGTACAAAGGTAAACAATATAATTGAAATTTCCAAATGAATTATCAAAATTTGCGAGATTATACTCATATTCACGTATATCAAGATATCTGAAAGCCTCTTTTTGAAAAAAGAGGTCGAGAAATCAGAAAAGACGTTGCTAGTAAAAAGGCGTAACGTGACTGCAGGAAGGGTGATAGCGGAATTGAATCTTGGTTTTTGGAACAGTCTGTATGAGACTCACCACTACGCCTTGTTACAGGGCGTACCTTGTACAATATTCAGAGGATTACCTACAGGTTATGGACGAAAAGAGGTAAATGCCATCATCCAAGATATCAGAATTATGAGGAACAGAGTGAGTCACAATGAACCTCTATGTTTTGATAACAGGCAGTTTGACATGACATATGTAAAGCAAATGTATGTTTTGATTTATGATTTCTTTACGTGGATTAACCCGAATATCATTCCGACAATGGCGCAGGAGGCTTTGGATAACGTTCAGGCAGAGATTGCCAAAACTGAAGCCATCATTAATTCATAAAGTACCTATAGAATATGACAAAACTTACTCTAAATCGACGTTCCCGATGTGGGTTTTGGAACTGTGCAAGGAGGGCCGTGGCGGAAGTGGAATAAAGAGTGGGGAGGGGTGGGGTTGAAACGTGGAGTTTACGAAAGTGGTGTTTGGGGATGTTTTTTGCCTTTTTCTGAGGGAAGGGGCATTTTTTCTTGTGTTTGTTTTTCTCTTCCCGATTAAAAGCCGTATCTTTGTAAAGTTTTTGAGGCATGCCGTCAGCGGCGTGTCCTATTCTTTTTGTGATGAAAAATTACACAACAACATTTATTATTTAATAAAATCAAGAAAATTCATTATGAAGATTTCAAGAATTGATCACCTTGGAATAGGTGTAGAGAGCATCGATGCTGTGCTCCCTTATTTCGAGAATGTGCTTGGCCTGAAGTGCTATGCAGTGGAAGAAGTGGCTGACCAGAAGGTGAAGACTGCTTTCCTGAAGGTGGGCGAAGTGAAACTGGAACTGCTGGAACCCACGTCACCAGAGTCGGCTGTGGCCAAGTGGCTGGAGAAGGGTGGCAAGGGCGTTCACCATGTGGCATTCGCTGTTGAGGACGGTGTGGCAGAAGCACTCGTCGAGGCTGAAGGCAAGGGCGTTCGTCTGATTGACAAGACTCCACGTCCCGGTGCAGAGCAGATGATGATTGGTTTCCTCCATCCCAAGACCACTGCTGGCATTTTGACAGAACTTTGTGAACCACAGAACAAGTGAAAAGTGAAGAGTGAAAAGCGAAAAATAAAAGTTACCTACCATGCGGAGTCTTGATGTCGTGTATGCAAGGATACTTTTACTTTTAGTTTTTAACTTTTAACTCATAAAAAGATATTTTTATGTCAAAGCAAACAGAAAGAATACAGGAGTTGATTGAACTCCGTCAGAAGGCGCGTCTGGGTGGTGGCGAGAAGGCCATCGACAAGCAGCACGCTAAGGGCAAGTTCACTGCACGTGAGCGTATTGCCATGCTCCTCGACGAGGGCAGTTTTGAAGAATATGATATGTTTAAACTCCACCGTTGCACCAACTTCGGCATGGAGAAGAAGCAGTATCTTGGCGACGGTGTCGTGACTGGTTCGGGTACAATCGGTGGACGCCTCGTCTTTATTTTTGCTCAGGACTTCACGGTCAACGCAGGTTCTCTCTCCGAGACCATGAGCCAGAAAATCTGCAAGATTATGGACATGGCCATGAAGGTGGGTGCTCCTGTCATCGGCATCAACGACTCGGGTGGTGCTCGCATCCAGGAGGGTATCAACGCCTTGGCTGGTTATGCTGAGATTTTCCAGCGCAACATCATGGCTTCGGGTGTGATTCCTCAGATTTCAGGCATTTTCGGTCCTTGTGCAGGTGGTGCCGTTTATTCTCCAGCCTTGACCGACTTCACGCTCATGATGGAGAACACTTCGTTCATGTTCCTCACAGGTCCAGCCGTGGTGAAGACCGTGACTGGCGAGGATGTGGATCAGGAGAGCCTCGGTGGTGCATCGGTTCACTCCACCAAGTCGGGTGTGACTCACTTCACCGCTTCGACCGAGGAGGAGGCTATGGCGATGATTCAGCAACTCATCTCCTACATTCCGCAGAACAATCAGGAGGAGACTCCACGTGTGGAATGCACCGACCCCATCGACCGTTTGGAGGATTCGCTCAACGAAATCATCCCCGACAATCCTAATCAGGCATACGACATGTATAAGGTCATCGCCGCCACTGTCGATAACGGCGAGTTCTTCGAGGTGCAGCCACGCTATGCCCAGAACATCATCGTCGGCTTCGCGCGCTTCAACGGTCGTTCCGTGGGTATCGTAGCCAATCAGCCAAGCAAGTTCGCTGGTGTGCTCGACTGCAACGCTTCTCGTAAGGGTGCGCGTTTCGTCCGTTTCTGCGATGCCTTCAACATTCCAATCGTTAGTTTTGTCGATGTGCCAGGCTTCCTCCCGGGTACAGGTCAGGAGTACAACGCTGTCATCCTGCATGGTGCCAAACTGCTCTACGCTTACGGAGAGGCAACTGTGCCAAAGGTGACTGTGACTCTGCGCAAGTCATACGGTGGTTCTCACATCGTGATGTCTTGTAAGCAACTTCGTGGCGACATCAACTATGCATGGCCATCGGCCGAAATCGCCGTGATGGGTGCCAGTGGTGCAGCCGCTGTGCTTTATGCCCGTGAGGCAAAGCAGATCAAGGAAGAGGGTGGTGATGCCAAGGCATTCATTGCCGAGAAGGAGGAAGAATACTCCAAACTCTTCGCCAATCCTTACCAGGCAGCCAAGTATGGCTACATCGACGATGTCATCGAGCCACGCAACACTCGTTTCCGCGTCATTCGCGCCCTCGAGCAGTTGGCAAACAAGTCACTTACTAATCCTGCTAAGAAGCACGGTAACATTCCATTGTAAGCATTATGAGAAAGATATTATCAGTTATTTCATTCCTCGTGGCTTCATCGGCTGCATTCGCACAGGGCGCACACGACTTCAAACTCAACGAAGTCTTCGTCTATACCCCTGCCTGCTGCACTGGCGACTCTGCTGCCAGCACCTGCGAAAAGCCTGCAAGTTACGTGGATGAATATGGTCAGCCTGCCTCATGGATTGAAATCGAGAACACTTCTTATTCCACCCACGACATAAGAAACTGTTTCCTCACCATCAATCCCGCAGTGCTCGACAAGAACATGCCGGCACCTGAGCGTGAAAAACTCATGTCCGCCATTCCTGCAGGTGACCCACGCACGTCACTTTCTGCCAAGCAGCGCATCACGCTCTTTGCCGATGGTCATGTGAACCGTGGTACACTTCACCTCAACTTCACACTTCCTGTGGGTGAGTCGTTCACCATCTATCTCTTCGACGGCAACGCTGTTGACCTCTTGGATTCTGTTCGTGTAGAGGCTCTTCCTGCAGGCTCAAGTTTTGCTCGCATCAACGATGCAGAATGGCAAGTGCTTGAGGCAGATAAGGTCACTCCCAATGCTCCAAACATTGCCTACCACAACGACAAAATCAGGGAGTTTAAGGAGAAAGACCCCTACGGCATTGCCATGACCCTCATGTGCATGGGCGTTGTATTCCTTTGCCTCATTCTGCTCTTCGTGTTCTTCCACATCTTCGGATGGGCGATGAACCGTGCAGCCAAGTTGGCTCGTGTACGTGCCATCCGCGCCATCCACGACCAGGCTGCTAAAGTGGTGGAGATGGCCAAGCAAGGTACGACCGAGACTAAGGGTATCGACATGGAGACCTACACTGCTGTCATTGGCATGGCTCTCCACGAATACTTCGGTGGCACCCACGACCTTGAGTCGGGCGTCCTGACCATCCACCAGACACCTACCACGTGGGCAGACAAGAGCCACGAACTCCGTGTGACCCCACAGCATCATCAAGCAAATTGAAACAAAAAACTAATAACTAAAAACGGAAAGTAGAAATATCTAAACTCATGTGGAGGAAGGTAACTAAAACTTTTAACTTTTAGTTTTTAACTTTAAACTTTTATGAAAGAATATAATTATAAAATCAAAGGTGCTCCTTACAATGTGAAAATCAATGGCATTGAAGAGAACATCGCCAAAGTGGAAGTGAACGGCATCGAGTTCGAAGTGGAACTCGAAAAGCCAGTTGCTCAGCCCAAACCCGTCGTGCGTGCTGTGGCTGCTCCAGTCAAGACCGTCGAGGCTCCCAAAGAGAAGTTGGAGGCTGTCGAGGCAGGCGTATCTGCCGTTCGCGCACCGCTGCCAGGTACTATTAACGACATCAAGGTCACTGTTGGACAGGCAGTTAAGAAGGGCGAGACCGTTGTGGTGCTTGAAGCCATGAAGATGGAAAACAACATCGACGCTGACCGCGACGGAAAGGTTCAGGAAGTGAAAGTGCAGAAGGGCGACACCGTCATGGAAGGTGCCATCCTCATCACCATCGCGTAACAAAAATAGTAAATTGTAAATTGCTAAATTGTAAATCGCTATGATGTTACTCGAAAGTGTTTCTACAATGGACTTCATCGGAACGAAACTTGCGGACTTCCTCACCTACACAGGCTTTGCCAACGTGGAATGGGCCAACATCATCATGATTGCTGTCGGCGCCTTCTTCATTTGGCTTGCCATCGCCAAGGACTTTGAGCCACTGCTTCTCATTCCGATTGGTCTCGGCATCATCTTGGGAAACATTCCTTTCAAGGATGCCGGTCTTGAGATAGGTCTTTACGAGGATAACTCCGTGCTCAACATCTTCTACCAAGGTGTGCGGCAAGGATGGTATCCCCCTCTCGTGTTCCTCGGCATTGGTGCCATGACCGACTTCTCGGCGCTCATCGCCAATCCGAAACTCATGCTCATTGGCGCAGCCGCTCAGTTCGGTATCTTCGGAGCCTACATGGTGGCACTTGCTCTCGGATTTGAGCCTAATCAGGCGGCTGGTATCGCCATCATCGGTGGTGCTGACGGCCCTACGGCCATCTTCCTCTCCAGCAAGTTGAGTCCCAACCTCATGGGAGCCATCGCTGTGTGTGCCTACTCCTATATGGCACTCGTGCCAGTCATCCAGCCTGGTATCATGAAACTGCTCACCACTCAGAAGCAGCGCCAAATCAAGATGAAGCCTGCCCGTCAGGTCAGCCAGACAGAGAAGATGCTCTTCCCCATCGTCGGCTTGCTCATCACCACCTTCATTGTCCCATCTGGTCTGCCCCTGCTCGGCATGCTCTTCTTCGGTAACCTCCTTAAGGAGTCAACCAAGACCACACGTCTTGCCAAGACTGCAGGTTCAGCCCTCAACGACATCGTGGTGATGCTCCTCGGTCTCACCGTAGGTTGCTCCACACAGGCATCCGAGTTCCTCACTTGGAACACCATCTTCATCTTCATCATCGGAGCATGCGCCTTCATCGTGGCAACTGCCAGCGGTGTCATCTTCGTTCACATCATGAACCTCTTCCTCCCGAAGAGCCAGAAGATCAACCCGCTCATCGGTAATGCTGGTGTTTCAGCCGTTCCAATGGCAGCCCGCATCTCCCAGAACGAAGGATTGAAGGCAGACCCCCACAACTACCTCCTCATGCACGCCATGGGACCCAACGTGGCAGGTGTGATTGGCTCTGCTGTTGCTGCCGGTGTTCTGCTCGGTTTCCTCTCGTAAGAGCGACTCCTGCACGTTCATTAGATTTTTCTTACAAATTCCTATCGAAAAGGCGGATGCAAGACCTTCCTTGCATCCGCCTTTTATGTGTTCTATCCGAGTATCTGTGTATAAAGAACGTGGCGCAATGTTAGTGTCAATAATAAGCAACGGATGCAAGTGGGAGGCTTGCATCCGTTGCTTGTATCATTTGTTGAGTATTAGTTTCTAAGCAAAAGCGGCAAAAAGGGGAGTGCCTTTTTGCCGCTTTTGTATATTTGTATGTCACAGGTTGATGATTTCTTATTTCAGTTCTTCGCTGGTGTATCCTTCGGGCAGACGGCGGCAGTTGTAGGCTGAGGCCATGATTTCGCCGTAGGCACCGGCGGAGAGCATGGCGAGGAGGTCGCCCCGATGGGTCTCTGGGAGCGGGATGTCTTTGTCGAATACATCGGAGGACTCGCAGATGGGACCAACCACATCATATTGCAGTTGAGAGTTGACCGTTGGGAGTTGACCGTTGGGAGAAGGTTGTCCAGCGCGTGGGCTGGTGCTGGTGAGGTTGATGATGTGGTGATGGGCATCGTAGAGGGCAGGGCGGATGAGGTCGGTCATGCCTGCATCGACGATGGCGAAACGCTTGATGGCGTTTTCCTTCACATAGAGTACCTTGGTGATGAGGGCTCCGCACTGTCCCACGACTGCACGACCCAGTTCGAAGTGGACGGTCTGTCCGGGACGGAGTTTCAAGTGCTTGTCATAAACGGAGAAATAGTCCTTGAAGTTGGGAATGGGGTTGCCCAGTGGGTCAACGTAGTCGATGCCGAGACCACCGCCCACGTTGATGATTTCGAACTGAATGCCAACGGCTTCGAGTTGGGCTTGGAGGTCGTTGATACGGTGGGCGAGGGCGATGAAGTCGTCCATTTCCAAAATCTGTGAACCGATGTGGAAGTGGAGTCCCTTGAAGCGGATGTTCTTCATCTCTTGTGCCAGACGAATCACCCGTTCCATGTCCTGCATGTCGATGCCGAACTTGTTCTCAGCCAGACCTGTAGTGATGTTGGCATGGGTGTGGGCACCGACGTTAGGATTGATGCGGAAACAAACGGGGGCCACTTTGCCTTTCTTGGCGGCTATGTCGTTGATGTTCTCCAGTTCGGGAACGCTCTCCACGTTGAAACAGAAGATGTCTTTTTCGAGTCCCAGTTCTATCTCCCAGTCGCTTTTCCCCACACCGGCAAAGACTATCTTGGAGGCAGAGAAACCGGCTTTGAGTACCTGCTCAATCTCGCCTCCCGACACACAGTCGATGCCCAAACCTGCCTCGTTGATAATCTTGAGCACCTTGAGGTTGGCATTGGCCTTGACGGCATAGTGGACAAAGTAGTTGTCGTGTTTCTTGACTTCGGTGTTAATGGCGTCGAGTGTTTGACGCAGGATGTTTGTGTCGTAATAGTAGAAAGGTGTGCGGATGCCCGCAAACCTTTCTACCGGAATTTCTATATTCATTTATTAAATATGTGTGTCTGGATTAGTTGAACAGATGGTCGGAGAGCGACTGGAGCGCTTTCTTCTTGTCGTCGGCAGCAACGAGGAAGGAGATATTGTGGTTGGAACCTCCGTAGGAAATCATGCGGATTGGGATGTCCTTCAGGGCCTCGGCGGCTTTGCTCTCGAAACCGACGTTTTCGGGGTCGAGGTCGCCTACCACGCAGATGATGCACATGTTCTTGTCCACATGTACGTGGCCAAACTTCTTCAGTTCGTTGACGATGGCTTCGAGATGGGTGGTGTTGTCGATAGACACGCTCACTCCTACTTCTGAAGTGGCAATCATGTCGATGGAGGTCTTGTAGGACTCGAAAATCTCAAACACCTTGCGCAGGAAACCGTAGGCGAGCAGCATGCGGGATGAGGTGATTTTGATGGCGGTGATGTTGTCCTTGGCTGCCACGGCCTTGATTTTTCCGTGTTCGGTCTCGTTGCTGATGACGGTGCCAGGAGCCGTGGGGTCCATCGTGTTGAGCAACTTTACGGGAATGCTGGCAAACTTGGCTGGCTGCACACAGGTGGGATGCAGAATCTTGGCTCCGAAATAGGCCAGTTCGGCTGCTTCCTCAAAGTGCAGATGTTTCACGGGCGAGGTTTTCTCCACGAAGCGTGGGTCGTTGTTGTGCATTCCGTCAATGTCTGTCCAGATTTGGATTTCTGATGCACCCACAGCGGCACCGATGAGCGAGGCGGTGTAGTCAGAGCCACCACGCTGCAGGTTGTCAATCTCCCCATAGGCATTGCGACAAATGAAGCCCTGCGTGATGTAGATTTCCTTGCCGGGGTTCTCGTCGAGTTGCACCTTCAGTTTCTCGCGGATATATTCCAAGTCAGGCTCAGCATTCTTGTCGGTGCGCATGAACTCGAGAGCAGGGATGAGCATGGCGTTGTGGCCCTGCTCAATGAGGTAGTTGGTCACCATGTTGGTCGAGATAATTTCACCCTGTGCCACGATGATTTTCTCCTCAAACATGGTGAAGATGCCCTTGGTGAAGGAGCGCAGGTAGTCAAACTCTTCCTTCAGGAAGGCGAGTGTCTGCTGCTTCATTTCGGGGGTGGAGTAGAGTTCCTCCACGTGTTTCTTATATTTTTTCTCCAGTGTGTTGATGGTCTCGTTGGCCCCTTCGGGGTTCTTCTTGTAGAGGTAGTCAGAGATTTCTACCAGTGAGTTTGTCGTGCCCGACATGGCCGAGAGTACAACAATCTTTTGCTCACCATCGGTGATGAGTTTCACGACATCCTTCATTCGCTGAGGGGTGCCCACGGACGTGCCGCCAAACTTAAGTATTTTCATCTTTATATATTATTTGTATATATATAATTGTGTATGTTTTTTAGTCAATTTCTTCGGTTGAATCCTGTTCTTCTTGAGGCATGGTCACTTCTGTCAGGTGATGGTCTTCGCAATGGAACTGCCGTCCGGGGAACTGCTCCAGCAGATGCAGGTTGTGGGTAATCATCACCACCGTGCTGCCCGCCTTGCTGATTTGTTGCAAGAGTTCCACAATCTGACGGCTCGTCTCGGCATCGAGATTGCCTGTCGGCTCATCGGCCAGGATGAGTTTAGGGCTGTTCAGGATGGCACGTGCGATGACGATGCGCTGTTGTTCGCCGCCCGACAGTTCGGAGGGCATCTTGTAGCCTTTGGTTGCCATGCCCACCAGTTCGAGCACATCGCTGATGCGCTGGTTGATTTCCACCTTGTTCTTCCATCCTGTGGCCTTCAACACAAAACGCAGATTAGCGTCCACCGTGCGGTCGGTCAGCAACTGGAAGTCTTGGAAGATGATGCCCAGTTTCTTTCTCAGTTCAGGCAGATGGCGGCGTTTCAGTTCCGTCATGTTGCAGTCCATCACTTGTGCCGAGCCTTCCTTCACGGGCAGTTCGCCGTAGAGTGTCTTCAGGAAAGAACTCTTGCCTGCACCCACTTTGCCCGTCAGATAGACAAACTCGCCCTCTCCAATCTGCACATTGACGTTCTGCAACACCAACTGCGACTCCTGATAGACATTGACGTCCTTGTAATCAATCAGATTCACCTTGATATGTACAATTTAGCAATTTACTATTTACAATTTATTTCTTCATTAGAATTTTTCCAATTCACAATTGATTGCCTCGTTTGGGCATTTCCTGCTCGCTGCATGGCGAATTGTACATTGTAAATTGTCAAATGGTAAATGACGTTAGTGTTTATGCCAGTTGGGGTCATGGCGTTCGGCCAGTTCGGCGGCCAGGTCTTCAATCGTCAGGCCCTTTGAGGTGAGCAGGACGATGAGGTGGTAGAGCATGTCGGAAGCCTCATAGACGAGACGTTCGTTGTTGTTGGCCACAGCCTCGATGACCGCCTCCAGTGCCTCTTCGCCCACTTTCTGTGCCATGCGGTGGCAGCCGTCCTTGAAGAGCGAAGTGGTGTAACTGCCCTCGGGCATTTCCTCATGACGCTTTTCGATGAATCGCTGCAACTCTACCAGAAACATGATGGGATTGTCGTTCTTCTCGTTCCAGCAGGTATCGGCACCCGTGTGGCACACAGGACCCACGGGGTTGGCCTTGATGAGCAGCGTGTCCTTGTCGCAGTCGTTCAGAATCTCCACCACGTTGAGAAAGTTGCCGCTTGTTTCGCCTTTGGTCCAGAGCGTCTGGCGTGTGCGGCTATAGAAAGTCACCTTGCCGGTTTCCACGGTCTTGTTGTATGCTTCCTCGTTCATGAAGCCGAGCATCAGCACCTTCAACGTTTTGGCATCCTGCACAATAGCAGGCACCAAACCATCCATTTTCTTGAAATCGATTTCCATTATATCTTGTTGTTTATTCTTCTGGGTTATTGGGTTTTCTAGTTTTTCTAGATGTTCTAGCCTCTCTAGATTTTCTAGCCTTTCTAGATATTCTAGATTTTCTAGATATTCTAGCCTTTCTAGTTAAAGTCTTACGTTCACTCCTTCGTTTCTCAGATATTGTTTCAGTTCTGGGATAGGAATCTCGCCGAAGTGGAACACGCTGGCCGCCAGAGCAGCATCGCTGTGTCCGTTCTGGAAGGTGTCGCGGAAGTGTTCCTTCGTTCCGGCACCGCCCGAGGCAATGACGGGAATGGTCAGCGTGTCGGTCAGTCGGCGCAGGGCTGCATCGGCAAACCCTCGTTTCACACCATCATGATTCATCGATGTGAAGAGTATCTCTCCGGCACCTCTCTCGTTCACTTCCTTGGCCCAAGCAAAGAGTTTCCGTTCGGTGGGCACACGTCCGCCATTGATATAGCAAATCCACTCAGACCCTCTCTGTCCTTCGGACATCTCTCCCTCCATTTTTGCGTCAATCGCCACCACACACACCTGGCTGCCGAAGTGCTTGGCAATCTCGTCCACCAGTTCTGGTCGTCTGAGTGCGGCCGAGTTGATGCTCACCTTGTCGGCACCGGCATTCAGAAGCCTGTCCACATCGCTCAGTTCGTTGATGCCACCGCCCACGGTGAAGGGGATGTTGATTTCTCTGGCAATCCTCTTCACCAGTTCTGTGAACGTCTTGCGTCCCTCGTGCGATGCCGTGATGTCCAGATACACCAGTTCGTCCGCACCCTGCTCGCTGTAGAGTTTGCCCAGTTCGATGGGGTCGCCCGCCTGCCGCAGGTTCACGAAGTTCGTCCCCTTCACGGTCTGCCCGTCCTTGATGTCCAGGCATGGTATGATTCTCTTAGCCAACATACTTTTCCAGTTCCTCCATCTTGATTCTGCCCTCGTATATAGCCTTGCCAAACACCACCGAGGGGATGCCGGCCGAGTTGAGCAGGTCGATGTCCTCGATGCAACTCACGCCACCGCTGGCAATGAGGTTCAACTTTGGGAACTCCTGCATGATGCGTTCATAGAGTGCCACTGCTGGTCCCTCCAGCATGCCGTCCTTGCTGATGTCGGTGCAGAGTACGTTGTCCACGCCCTTCTCCACATAGCGGTGAAGGAAAGGCAGCAGTTCGTCCTCGCCCTCTTCCTTCCAGCCGTTGATGCTGATGCGTCCGTTCTTCACGTCGGCTCCGAGGATAATCTTGTTGTCGTTATACTTTTCCAGCCAGGTCTCGAACAGGGTGGGGTTTTTCACCGCCACACTGCCGATGGTCACCATCGTGGCTCCGCTGGCAAAGGCGATGTCGATGTCCTCGTCCGACTTGATGCCGCCACCGAAGTCGATGACCAGACTCGTGTGGTCGGCTATGCGCTCGATGGTTTTGTAGTTCACGATGTGCTGCGACCGTGCACCGTCCAAATCGACTGTGTGCAACCGTCGGATGCCGTGCGCCTCAAACATCTTGGCCACCTCCACGGGGTCTTCGTTATAGACCTTCTTCGTGTCGTAGTCGCCCTGTGTCAGACGCACACATTTACCATCAATGATGTCTATTGCAGGAATGATTTCTATCATGTCAATTCTATGAAATTCTTCAATATTCGTTCGCCCACCTTGCCGCTCTTCTCGGGGTGGAACTGCGTGGCATAGAAGTTGTCCTTGTGCAGTGCCGAAGAGTAGGGCTGTATGTAGTCAGTGGTCGCAATTGTCCAGTCGCATGTGGGCACGTAGAAACTGTGGATGAAATACACAAATTCGGGTTCCTCAAATCCTTTGAACAGAGCCGACTTTGTCCCTTCGATGGTGTTCCATCCCATCTGAGGCACCTTGTCCTCATGTCGCTGGGGCTGAAACCGCTTCACCTCCACGTCGAACACACCCAAGCACTCCGTGTCCTGCTCCTCGCTGTGGCGGCACAACAACTGCATGCCGATGCAGATGCCCAGCACCGGCTGCTTCAGCCCCACAATCACCTCGTCCAGCCGATGCGCCTTCAGGTATGCCATCGTGCTGTGTGCTTCGCCCTGACCCGGAAAAATCACACGGTCAGCCGACTGAATCGTCGCCACATCGTCCGTCACCACAGGCTCGATGCCCATTCGCCTCACCGCATTCTCCACCGAACCGATGTTGCCAGCGTTATATTTCACAATTGCTACGTTCATTTCACTTCGCTAAACCACTATAAAAACGGCCACAAAGGTACAACATTTTCCCCACATACACATCATATTCAACGAGAAAACGCACATTTTTCGTGCCAAAAAAGTCTGCCTTCTCTTTTTTGTTGGCGAAAGAAGAGGAAAAAGCAAGCGTCTGGCAGTATGGCACAGAATGGTGTGCCGTTGACGTAATTACGGAAGCGTCGTTGCCGTAATTACGGTAGTGGCGTTATCGTAATTGCGGCAGTGGCGTAGGGGAAAGAGAGGTGAAAGGAAGGCGGATTGCCGCAATGGCGCATAAGTGCAACGCCGTTCAAATTGTAAATGCAACGGCACACCAATTGTATATTGTACGGCGTACAAATTGAATATGCAACGACGTTTCGCGTAGGGCGGCGACGGAGTTGGATTTTTCGGTGCCATTCTGGCTCTCTCATTCCAATACAGGGGGGTGTTTTTCAGCAGAAATGGCATTTTGAGCCAAAGAAAAAGCATTTTCTTGGCAGAAGGCTTTGTTTCTCAAAAATTTTCTTTACATTTGCAATCGAAACTTCAACAAAAGCAATGATTACTAAAGCCTTTCTAATGAGATATCTGAGATTTTTCCTGATGGCGTGGGCCGTCACAGTGTCATCCTTATCGTTTGCCCAAAAGAATGCGGTCTATCAGCGTTACATCGACCAGTATCAAGAGGCTGCCATCGACCAGATGCGCCGCTACCACATTCCGGCCAGCATCACACTGGCACAGGCTCTGCTGGAGAGTGGGGCAGGGCAGAGTTATCTGGCCACACGCGCCAACAACCATTTTGGCATCAAGGTCGGCATCGACTGGGATGGCCCCTACGTGAAGCGCGACGATGACCAGAAGGCGGAACGTTTCCGCAAATACAAGAATGTGGAGGAAAGTTATGAGGACCACTCGCGCTTTCTGCAGCAAAACCGTTACCGCTCGCTCTTCGACCTCAACCCGCTCGACTATAAGGCATGGGCACGAGGACTGAAGGCCTGCGGCTATGCCACTTCCCCCACATACGCCCATCGGCTCATCACCATCATCGAAACCTATGAACTGAACGACCTGGACGAAGACCGTCTGGGACTGAAGAAGAAAAAGAAATATGTGGAGCCAGACTTCTCTGCCTACAGAACAAGACATTCGGTCATAAAGGTGAACGACAGGCAATGTGTCGTGCTGCGCAGTGGCGACACTTGGGATGCACTGGCTAAGGAACTGAAGATAAGCAAGAAGAAGTTGCTGAAACTGAACGAGGTGGACGAAGACTTCATGCCACCAGCAGGCACCAACATCTTCCTGGAGAAAAAAGCCAAGAAGGCCGAGGCGAAGTATAAGGACACTTGGCACAAGGTGAAAGAAGGCGAGTCGATGTACTCCATCTGCCAGTTCTATGGCATCCAACTCTCTGCCCTCTACAAGATGAACTTCAAAGACGACACTTACATTCCCATGGCGGGCGACTTGCTGAAAGTGCGCTGACCCTGTGGCATTATCAACTCTAATATTCAATCATGTGTATGAAAAAAATCCTTGCTGCTATGGCTTTTCTTGGTCTTATTTCGTCGGCATACGCACAGAATGACCTGACTGAAGATGAAATCGTCGGCATCGCTAAAAAGATGGAAACCGACTGGAGGTTTGGAAAGAGTGATATGATATGGATGGAGAGTGCTTCGAGATTCTCTCAGTACATGTCCACCGTCAGTGGCCGATGCCCAGAGGAACTGGAGTTTGTGCTGGGAGGTTCGGAAAGATGGCATCTGGAGAACCTGCGGATTGCCCAGGTGGAAAAGCAAATCTACCCCAAACCGGGGGCGAAAAAATCGGAGAAGAACCTGAACCGTTATTTCAAGGACACCGAGAAGGCTAAAGAGAAGTTTGCCTCGGCCAGAGAGGCTCTGCAGATGTATGACCAGATGAAGGAAGTGTTGCCCTCACTCATCGAGTCGAAAAAGAACCAGACCTATCCTGTGCCCCAGGGTGAACTGACTTACTTCGACTATCACAGTGGTGGTGGCATGGTGCGCCAGCCAGCCAAGCATGCGGAGTTGATTCGCCAGAAAGATGGCTCCTACATCGCCATGCTGGACACCTATTCGTTTGACAAGTATGACACCATCGCTGTGGCACAGACACAGGTCGATACCATCCGGCAGATGCTCATCGATGGCGAGGTCTATAAGATGCCCCGGCTCTACGATTCTCCCTATCTGATTTTGGATGCTCCCCACAGCAGCGCAAGTGTCCGCTTTGCCGACGCGTCTTTCAGTTGCAACAACTATCCTCCATCTGACTGGGGAGGCAAGAGCCTCTACGCTGTCTATCAGTATCTGAAGGCGTTGCAACCCAAACGGGAAATGACCGAAGAGGAAAAGCGCATGTACTACTAACAGACTTTATTCGGCAAGTTTTATTCAGTTTGACAAACTCTATTCTGCCCCCATACTCTCGTCGTCCAGTTCGAAAGCGGACTGATGATAGATGGCACGTTCATTGTCGGGCAGGGTGTACCAATCCACACTTTGTGTCCTGTCTTGCAGCCAGTTGAGGAAGGCAGGATAGGCGGTCTTGATGCACGTCCCTTCGGTGGGATAGAGGAAGTCGTTGGCAATCATCAAGGCATGAGGGTCTTCGCCGACTTCCGACAGCCGAATCTCCCGACCTGTTGTGGCGTTGTAGATGTAGATTTGTTTTTCCAAATCTCGGAAAGAGAACGATGGCTCTACTGTGAACAACTCTTGCACGGCCTTGATGTGGTTGCTGCCCGAGACGTTCACGATGCCGTGCGCGTTGAAGATGGAGTGCAGTTCTCGACGCTCGTTCAGCACCCGTCCGTTGAGGTTGCGCAGATACACCTCGTCGGTGCCACCGCATGCCTCAAGGCTATACACCACATGGGTCGGGTCGAGACGCACGGCCTTCACAACCACATCGTTCATGTCGTAGTCGCCCAATTCGCGGTCTTCGAAACAGAAAGTGTAAACCTGGCCCAACACATCGGGAGTGTCGCCAAAGGAATCAAAGCCACCCTTTAACTCTATAATCAGGTCACTGAAGTTGCAGTCGGAACCGTCTTCGAAAGTGAGATAAGCCTTTCCGTTGGTCTCGAACATGGCCACACGTGGGTCATCGATGGCCATCGAATACTTGCTGTTGACACTGCCGAAGTGGCCGGGAAACTGGTTGATTTCGGTGTTCAGACGGCCATCGCCATAGCAGCAGCCGTTGTTGGGGGCCGTAAGGATGCTTCGGTCGGTTTCATTCTGGCTGCCAGCCAGTTTGCGGAGCATGAAGCCGATGCGATAGCCAGCGGGAATGATGTTGCTTTCGGCAGTTTGGGCAAAGTCGGTTTGCGAAAACTCCACATCTGTCCGGATGGTGAAATCGTGTGAGCCAGTGTAAGCCTCCAAGTACCACAAAGACCTGTCGCCATCGCCTTTTCCCTTGTTGGTCCACACGCCCGTGTTGCCTTTGCCCAGGTCGGTGCCGAGGTAGCGGCTACCGTTGTTGGCACGTATGATGTAGTGGCCGTCGAACCGCCATGCACACGACTTGGCTGTCTCTATGTCTGTGCTGTATGTGCTGGAGTAGTCGTTGTAGGATGCACGGACCAGAAATGTCTGACCGCCTACGCTGTAGATGAGTTTATCGCCGTTTGGTGTGGTGAACACTTGCCACAACTGATTGAGGTAGTTGGGGTCGTCGGTGGAATAAGCCGTCTCCACAGCACCCTCGCTGTTCACACCTTTGAACACCAGAAAATAGTCCTTGCCGTTCTGTTGCTGACCATTGCGGATGCGGAACACCCCTTCGTTGGTACACATGACAGGCATTTTTGAGGTGGCATTCATGAACACTTCTGGCTCACCGTAGTAAGGCAACAAGTACTCATGTTTTTTGAAGAATTGCTCGCTACCATACTGGCTGATGCCTGCGGCGGTCATGGTGTGCCAAGACTGGATGGCTTTGAATTTGGGCAATGCCTTCAGATATTCCTCTTCTGTCATTCCGCTGGGAATGTTTGATGGGTTGTAGTAATAGTAGTAAAGATGGCACTTGCTCATTTCGTTCGACGCCATCAACACGGGAGTGATGGTGATGGGGCGGGTGCCGTTGCTGACAAGGTGGTTGTTGTTCATCTTCACCACACCACTGTTGCGCACCGACTCCATGTTGTCCTGCACCACCCTGTTGACAGACTTTCGGCCCAGATAGTTATCGAAGATGTCTTTCAGGTTGGCGGCTTCGTCGGCATCAATGTCTGCCACCTCACGCACCACGGTGTTGTTGACAAACGACCAACCATTGCCTGCATCTACAGAGCCTCCGCTTCGGGTTCCCCATAGGCGTTCGCTCTCCCAATGTTTGCCTTCCCACAGGTTGATGCTGTTGCTGCTGGCCCAGTTCTTCAGACTTGCATCGTCAGAAGCGGCGGCTTCGTTGGCTGCCACGGTGCGACGAGCGTTGTAGGAAGGTGTGGAATACTTATACTCCATCTTCAACTTCGCCACATCGGGGTAGGCGGCACTTGCTGCATCAGCACTGGCAGCACGAGTCGTGCCTGACTGTCCAAAGGCTACTTCGGTGGCACCGACATCGAAGCCTTTGACATAATAGGCCCCTTCGCCACTCACACAGGCGGCAATCAGACGAGTGTTGGCTGTGGGAGCATCGTAGGTGAGAGTAACGGTTTCGCCTTTCGCTGCATCGGCTTCGGCCAATACACGGGCATGGGCGTTAAAGAAAGGTGACTCCGTCAGAATCTGCACCTTCGCCACATCGTCCAAATCGGCATCTGCCGTAATGGCAACAGTTCCAGTATTGACCGTATTCCATTCTTGGCTTTCATTATATTGAACTCCAAAAACTTTATTCGCATTATTGACAACATTCTCGTCCACTTTGGCTGGTGTTAAGCCATAGTCAAAATCTTGGCATCCAATCACTAACAATGCTGCCGCAAATATTGAAAAACCAATCTTTCTCATAGTCAAACGTGTTTTATAGTCAAACGTGTTTTGTCACATTTCTTTTGTATTCTGGTGGCAAATATATACACATTCAATTATATAAACAACTATTTTTCTATTTATTCGTCTTTTTTTAGCCTCAAAAACAACAAAAACACCTATTTTTTTCTTCTATTATGCCAAAAATATTCCTTTTGAGAGGTCAGAGAGAGATTTTTCAATAAAAAAAGGGTTGGTTGTGTAATATAAAAAAGGAGAAGTTGAGTCAAAACAAGAAAAGGGCTGTATCAGAGCAGGTCGCTCTGTACAGCCCTTTTCAGATGTTGCGATTCCGCAATTTTGAAGTATTGGTGTTTCTTCTGCTCACTTATCCGCCAATGGAACCAGCGATGAGAATGAGCACAAGAAGACCGAGGATGGCGTAAAGTTCGGGGAACACAGCGAGCACCATTGTGGTGCCGAATGCGTTGTGACCACCACCGATGGCCGAGATGCCGTTGGCACAAACCTTGGCCTGGCGGATGGCGGAGAAGAGAGCCACTGCACCGAGAGCAAGGCCGGCACCGAGTACGGCACATGCAGCGAACATGCTAATGTCTGCGGTCACGAGTGGGTTGAGAATGAAGAAACCCACGAAACCGTAAAGACCCTGAGAAGAGGGGAGGGCGGCGAGACCGATGTAGGAGCCGCTGGCCGAGGGGTTCTTCTTGAATGCGCCAATGGCTGCATTACCACAAATGGTCACGCCATAGGCGGAACCGATGCCGGAGAGTCCTACTGCGAGGGCTACACCGATGTACGCTAAAAGTACTGGAGACATAATTTTGAATAATTTGTTTTTAATGACCACACTCCTATGTCACCCATGAGAAGGGCTTAATGCGACTGTGGAGGGGTCGGGGTTAATATTGAAATTAAGTTTTTATCTTGAAAGGTTGATACTCCTTGCCGTTTCCTTCAAAGTCGGCATTTTTGAAATACTCGACGAAAGTGAGGCGCATCGGGTGTACGAAAGATGAAATCATGCAGAGACCGAAGTTGATGCCGTGGCCGAAGAGCAGGATGATAATCATCACCAGTTCATGAACCACGGGTACATCGGGACTCATCTCGGTGGCTAACTGGTTGAACACCGAACCCAGCACACCGCCCGTGAGGCCGAGGGCAAAGAGTCGGATGTAGGAAAGCAAATCGCCGAGAAGTCCTGTTGACATGCCATAAGTGGCCCAAAGTCCGCCGCCTAAGTTACTTCCCACACCCAGTGCCTTGCCCAGAGCGGAGTCTTTCTTGTAGGCATTGGGATTGTTGAGGAAGAAAATGCCGAAAGCCGACAGGGCTATGAGTGCGTAGAACACGTACTGCACAGGCTGCGACCACTCTACACCGAAAAGCGGAAAACCAAACAGGAAGGTGGCACTGAGCAGGGCTACCACCCACGAGAATTTGCCTACACCATAGACGAAGCCGTAATTCTTCACTGCCTTGCAGCCAGCCAGTGTCATGCCGAGCAACACCTGGATGAGACCAATGATGACGGAGATGACCATCATGGGAGAGTAGCCGAAGAAACTGTCCTTCATCGAGTCGTTGATGAAGTAGGGCTGCATCGGCTTGATGAACTCCCAGTCAACTGTCGCAAGATCAATACCAAAGAAGGTACCTGTGATGAATCCGCAGATGCACGTCATTCCGCCCAGCAATGCACCGAGTTTTCCGTATGCTGCCATTTGAGGTTTGGCAAAGATGAGAGCGATGCTGGCACCGAGAATGAGCAGGCCATAGCCCATGTCGCCCATGCAGAGTCCGAAGAAGAGCATGAAGAACGGGGCAAAGAACGGCAGCGGGTCGATGTCGTGATAGTTGGGCAAAGAGTACATGCGCAGGATGGGTTCGAAGAGCGACGAGAACTTGTCATTCTTGATTTGGATGGGCACGTTGTCCTCGAAGGCTGGGTCTTCCAACTCATAGAAGATGTGTGCCTTTTCAAGATAATCTCTCACCTTGTCAGCATTCTCCTTCAGCGTCCAGCCAATCATCAGTTTCACGGCACCATCAGCCATCGTCTCGTTGCTGAGGTGTACCTTCGAGAGTTGGATGTCGTTTTCGTTGGCCAACTGTCCGGCTTCGATGGACGGACGGTCAACGGCGTTGATTTGTAGCATCTGTTCATGGATGCTGGCCAATTGCTCTTTGAGGGTCTTGAGTTTTTCCTGATAGACTGAAAGTGAATCTTCGGGCAGGAAAAGACGTTCGGCTGTGATGTCGGGTTCTGAGTCCTCGTTGGAGAAAGCCACGAAATAAGTTTTTTTGTTCACTTCGTTGACAGGTGTGGCAAAATATTTCTCGCTCCATTCTGCCTTGTACATCTTGGCATTGACGGCATAGAAGTATGGCCGATAGCCCGATTTCTCCAACTGACGGATGCTGTCCCAACTGAACTCACCAAAGGGTTCGAGTTGCTGAATGGCATCTTCTGTGGCGTCGATACTGTGCTTCACGCTGCTTTCCTCACCAAGCAGACGCTCCACAGTGTCGAGCAATGCGACACCCCGCGAAGCATCGGCTGATGTCGGAGTGTACTGCACTTCTGTTTCGTAGGTTTCAGCAGCATAGTCAAGTGCTTTGATGGCCTCTTTGTAACGTGTTGCGAGGTCAAGCCCTGCTTGCAGTTCATCGCTGGTGGCGCCATGCTGCAGTTCTTCCACATGAATCACACCCAGTTGACGGATGTCTTCTATGAACTGGTCATATTCCTTGCTGGTGACAAGGAATGTGAGTTTCTTCATGTCTTGTATCATAGGCTTTCTTCCTCCTTTCGTGCTCTCGCCTCCTGCAGAGACTTGAGAATCTTTTGTGAAGACTTGGAGAGGTTCTCCTCGTCTTCCATGAATCGCTTAATCTTGCGTATCGCCTCTTGGAAGCCCGGTATCTGCACCTTCTCAAAGAGGTTGACTTTCTGTGTGGTCTTGCGACGCGCATGGTCGAGCAGACCGAGTTTGGCAAGCACGAACTCGCGTTCTACGGCTGTCTTGGCAAGTCCCTGCAAGAGATTGATGCCATCGAAGTACCACTTCGGGGCAGAGAATAGTCCGAAGGGCTTCACGTCCAACTCGATGTTGAGCAACACGGGTACACGGACACCTGCCACTTTCTTCACATCGAGTTGCACGTCTTTCAGGCTAACCAGCGACGTGTCGAACTCGCCCCACAGGGCATACATCGACTCGTAGCCGCCAATCTGACTCTGCAGTTTCTGCTCCAAGGCTTCCGCTTCTGCCTTGCTCTTCTTCACCTCCAGGCGCAGCGCGGTCTCCTTGTTCTTGATGATGGGCAAGGTGCGCTGGCGCATCTTGAGGTTCTTCTCAATCTGCTGAAGCGATGTCTTGTTATATTGAAACTTAATCGCCATAGATTATTTCCAATAGATATCTGTAAATTCTTTCTTGATGTTGACTTCTTCGAGTTTGAAGTACTTCTTGAAGAGCGACCACGTAACATCCAGCATTTCAGTCGTGTCGAGGTTGACATCAATAGCCAGAAGTTTGCTTGCATACTCTTTGGCAAAGTCGAGGCAACGGTTGTCGTAGTCGGTCAGGTCGAAGCCGTTCTCCATCTTCGTTTTGGCATTGGCCGCATCGGAGTAGAGGCGTATGGCTGCGTTCATTACCTGTGAGTGGTCTTTGCGGGTCTTCTTTCCTGCTACGAGTTGCTTCAGACGAGACAGCGAACGGAATGGGTCCACGATGACCTTGCCGATGTCGGAGTCGCGGCGCAGATAGAGTTGGCCTTCAGTGATGTAGCCTGTGTTGTCTGGCACAGCATGGGTGATATCACCACCCGAAAGTGTGGTCACGGCAATGATGGTGATGGAACCGCCGCCCGCACTCTCGGGGAACTGTACGGCCTTCTCATAAATCTTTGCCAAGTCAGAATAGAGCGAACCTGGCATGGAGTCCTTCGATGGAATCTGATCCATACGGTTCGACACGATAGACAGTGAGTCGGCGTAGGAGGTCATGTCCGTCAGCAGCACCAGCACCGTCTCGTGTTTCTCCACGGCGAAATACTCGGCAGCGGTCAGTGCCATGTCTGGCACCAGAAGTCTCTCAACCGCAGGGTCTTCGGTCGTGTTCATGAAAGCGATGATTCGGTCGAGTGCGCCTGCATTCGAGAAGGTGTTCTTGAAGAAATAGTAGTCATCGTTGGTCATACCCATGCCTCCGAGGATAATCTTATCCACTTTTGCACGCAGAGCAACAAGCGCCATCACCTCGTTGAAGGGTTGGTCGGGGTCAGCGAAGAACGGAATCTTCTGACCCGACACCAGCGTGTTGTTCAGGTCAATACCTGCAATGCCTGTGGCAATCAGTTCCGATGGTTGTTTACGGCGCACTGGGTTCACCGAGGGGCCTCCAATTTCCACTTCCTTGCCTTCGATGGCAGGACCTCCATCGATAGGATTTCCGTAGGCATTGAAGAAGCGGCCAGCCAACTGCTCACTCACTTTCAGCGTAGGAGCCTTGCCAAGGAATACTACTTCCGCATTGGTTGGAATACCGCCCGTACCTTCAAACACCTGCAAGGTAACGTCGTCTCCTGCAATTTTCACAACCTGAGCCAACTTGCCGTTGATGGTAGCAAGTTCATCATATCCCACTCCCTTTGCTTTGAGGGAGACTGTGGCCTTCGTAATCTGGCCAATCTTTGTATATATTTTCTGAAAAGCCGTAGCCATAAATCTTTCTTTATGCGGCAAGCATTGCCTTGATTTGTGAAACAAAGTTGTTATACTGTTCGCTCTTGAACTGTGAGTAGTTCATCTGCTTGCAGAGATTGATGAGTTTGCGGAAGTAATCGACACACTCTTCAAAGTGTTCGAACTCAAAGTCGGTTTCGCAAATCTCGGTCACAAGGTCGAGAATGGCCTCCTGACGCTCGATGGAGGTCACGGCATCCACCTCGTCGAAAGCATCTTGCTGCAGCAGCACAAAGTCGATAATCTCTGACTTCCAGAACACTACGTGGTAATCTACCGGCACACCGTCATCGCCCAGGATGTTGATTTGCTCGGCAATCTCCTTACCGCGTTGCATGCGGGTCTTTAGGGCCTGCACCTTCGGAATCCACTTGTCGTTGATGGTTTTAGCCACATAGTCGGCAAACTCTGGATATTCCAAATACTTGGAGTAAGAGTCGATGGGGTTCACTGCCGGATAACGCTTTTTGTCGGCACGGTCTTGTTCGAGGCCGTAGAAGCAACGGGCCACCTTCTTCGTGTTTTCCGTCACGGGTTCTTTCAGGTTACCACCTGCCGGCGACACGGTTCCGATGAAGGTGATGCTGCCCACCTCGCCGTTGTTCAGATACACATAGCCGGCACGACCGTAGAAGTTACTAATCAAGGCACCCAAGTCCATAGGGAAAGCATCAGGGCCAGGAAGTTCCTCCATACGGTTCGACATCTCACGGAGTGCCTGTGCCCAACGGGAGGTCGAGTCTGCCATCAACAGCACACGCAGTCCCATGGAGCGATAGTACTCAGCCATCGTCATAGCCGTATAGACAGATGCCTCGCGAGCAGCCACGGGCATGTTCGACGTGTTGGCAATGATGATGGTGCGCTCCATCAGTTTGCGGCCTGTGTGAGGGTCGTCCAGTTCGGGGAACTCTGTGAAGATTTCCACCACCTCGTTGGCACGTTCGCCACAGGCGGCGATGATTACGATGTCGGCTTCGGCCTGCTTTGAGATGGCATGCTGCAGCACCGTCTTACCAGTGCCGAAGGGGCCAGGAATGAAGCCTGTTCCACCCTCCACGATGGGGTTGAACGTGTCGATGGTGCGCACACCCGTCTCCAGCAGTTTGAAGGGACGTGGCTTCTCCTTATAGTTGGTCATGGCAAACTTCACAGGCCAGTGCTGCACCATATCCACCTTCAACTCGGTGCCGTCTTCTTTCACCAGCACGGCTATCACATCATGAATCTTGTACTTGCCAGCCTTCGCGATGCTCTTCACCTTGGCCTTTCCTTCCATCTGGAAAGGAGCCATGATTTTGAGTTTCTGCGAGTTCTCCTCCACTTCGCCCAGCCAGGCAGAGCCTTCCACCTCATCGCCTTCCTTGGCCAGTGGCACAAAGTCCCACTCGCGGTCGGCATCGAGCGGCTCGGTATATTGGCCTCGCTTCAGGAAGACACCTTCCATCTTGTCGAGGTCATTCTGCAGACCATCATAATTCTTCGACAGCATGCCTGGACCGAGTTGCACCTCAAGCATGTGTCCTGTAAATTCGGCTGGTGCGCCGACCTTCAGTCCACGTGTTGATTCAAACACCTGAACATAAACGTTACTGCCCACCACTTTGATGACCTCGCTCATCAGCCGATCGCCACCTGTCTCAATGTAGCAGATTTCACCCTGCTTCACAGGACCATCGACCGCCAGCGTCACCATGTTGGCAATCACGCCACTAACAGTTCCTTTTGTCATTGTATCGTTGTTTTTTATAATTCTGATTGATTAGCACCCGTCAAATTCCTCACTTGAGGGGCTTTTGCCTGAAATTCAGCCGGCACACGTGCCTCACCTCTCAGATTCTCTATAATCTGGCGGAAGGTTTCGTGTCCCTTTTCCACATCGAGTTTGTCCCAACGGAACAACATGTCAAGTTTGCACAGATAGGCAAAGACAGACTCTATCGAGAAGATGTTGAAGAAAGTTTTATCTTCTAACCAAAGCCACTTGAAGGCATCCATCTTCTTCTCCTTTTCCACGGGGTCTTCACACTCCACAATCTTCATCAAGTCAGCCACATAGTCATATTCTGCGGTCAGATTGAAGTCCTTCGTGTTATTCGTGAGAATCATCTCCGTCACCTCGTCCTCACCCTGAATGTAGTTGGCCACATTCCAGCCATTCTTTCTTGCCAGAAAGGCTGTCAGAATGTTGGTGATGTCAAGATTGAGTTTGTACCATTGACGGACCATCTTGTTCGGACAAGTATTGATGGCGTACTGATAAAACTTATACAGCATCTCATCCTCGGGGAAATATCCCTCCTTATCCTTATTATAGGCATAGTTTCTGGCAAACTCACTCATGAAAGCAGGGTAGCGGTGAACATTGAAGTTCATCTCCCGCGCCGAAGTCATCAAATCGACATACTGTTCCATGGACAGGTTCCCATGATTGTCAATCTCCGCATTAGGGTTCTTCAAGAGTTTGACAAGATTCATGCAATCATTTTTCAGGAAGAAATAGAAGATTACCTTCTTGTCTGCATCCGACAAGACTTCATCCAGTTCCTCCCGCAAGTCGGGAATGCTGACACCATGCTTTGTGTTCTCCAGCGTGATGTCAGGCAGACCTGCCATTAAACAATAGTAATTTCCCATAGTTTAGAAAATCATTTCTACCAGTTGAGGACGCAAGAAACTCTTGAAATACTCCTCAAACTCAGTCTCACCAAAATTCACCTTATAAGAGCCGTCTGCAGGCTGAATCGTGAACAGCGACTTCTGCCCGTTCACCTCCTCAATCGTCACGCCCTTGTCGAGCAGAGCCTTCGCCTTTTTCGCAAAGAGTGCCTTCAGGCTCTTGGCATCCGATGTCGAAATGACGATGTCCTCGCCTGCGCCCCACTTCTCAGCCAACTTCAGTACAAACTCGTTCATGAAATCCTTGTCGCCTACGATGTCAGCCGTGGCCTCCTTCACCACCTTGTCGCCCACCACGTTGGCTATCTCGCTCTTCAGTGCGTTCAGGGCCTGAGCGGCATACATCTTCACCTCGCTCTTCATGTTTTCTTCCATGCCCTGAGTGTTTTTCTTGGCTGTAGCCTCAATCTCTTCGGCCTGCGCCTTGGCTTCGGCAACAATCTGAGCAGCCTTTTCATTGGCGGCGGCAATGATTTTTTCGGCCTCAGCATTGCCTTTTTCCACTCCCTCTTTCAGAAGTTTCTCGGTCAGTTCTTGAATCTTATTTTCCATGTCTTTTTTAGGTGTTAATACAGATTTCCTCGCAAATTAACGAAAAAAAATTCACATACAGAATTTTCCCTTTCATTATTTTGTGAAAATGGGTAAAAAAGGACAAACCTTCACTCTTTTTCAGTAGAAAAAGCCCTCCTGCTGAAAGAGAAATTGACAAAATGGGCATCATCGCTTGCCGCAACAAAAGTCCGTAAAATACGTGCGAGAAAGAAGGCATACAGAGAAAACGGACTGGTCGGGAAAATGGCTTTTAATGTCGCATGAAAGTGCAACGCCGTACCTATTGCAATTTGCACGACGTACAAATTGTATATTGAACGGCGTACCATTTGAATATGCAACGTCGTTGCCCGTAGGGAGAAAAGGGAAGAAAAGGTTGAGGGGGAGTGGAATGGTGGAAATGAGAAACCCCTAAACAGACAGGGTGGCGCAACTGCACAAAAAAGCCTCGCCGACAACCTGAAAATTGTCGGCGAGGCTTTTTTGTCTATTTTGCTAATTTTCTTTTTTAACGTTGCTTATCCACCGAAGTTGTCGAAGCGAATCATATCGTCTTCCACACCGAGAGAGTGGAGCAAGTCGAGCACGGTCTTGGCCATCATTGGAGGACCGCAGAGGTAGTATTCGCAGTCTTCGGGGGCTTCGTGCTGTTTCAGATAGGTGTCGCCCATCACTGGTGCCACAAATCCTGGTGTGTACGCAACGCCTGCTGCATCGGCCTTGGGGTCGGGGCGGTCGAGGGCAAGGTGGAAGTGGAAGTTGGGGAACTCCTTGTCGAGAGCGAGGAAGTCGTCGAGGAAAGGAATCTCCTCCAACGCACGTGCGCCATAGAAGTAGTGCATCTCGCGCTGACGGTCTTCGGGAGCAATGCCGTTGCCCTTGAGCATGTGCATGATTTGTGCACGGAGCGGAGCCATACCGGCACCACCGCCTACCCATATCATCTCACGGCCAGTGCCGTACTGCGGACGGAACTCTCCGTAAGGACCTGACATGATGACCTTGTCGCCTGGCTTCAGTGAGAAGATGTAAGACGATGCGATACCTGGGTTCACGTCCATGAAGCCAGGGCCTTGGTCCTTCGGCTTGAACGGAGGTGTGGCAATGCGGACGTTGAGCGTGATGATGTCGCCCTCGTCGGGATAGTTTGCCATGGAGTAGGCACGGATGGTCGGAGTCTCGTTGACACACTTGAGTGGGAAGAGTCCAAACTTCTCCCATGCAGGAAGGTAGGTGTCGCCAATGAGGCTCTTGTCGATGTCCTTGTCGTAGTCGATGAAGAATGCAGGAATCTTGATTTGTGCATAGGAACCTGGCTCGAAGTCCATGTGCTCGCCGGGAGGCAAAGCCACTTTGTACTCCTTGATGAAGGTGGCCACGTTGCGGTTGCCAATCACGGTGCACTCCCATTCCTTCACGCCCATCACTGAATCTGGCACCTTGATGGCGAGGTCGCCCTTCACCTTGCACTGGCAACCCAAACGGTAGCCTTCCTTAATCTGCTTGCGAGTGAAGTGACCCTTCTCTGAGTCGAGAATCTCACCGCCACCCGACACGACTTGGCACTTGCACTGTCCGCAAGAACCCTTACCGCCACAGGCAGAAGGGAGATAGACGTCGTGGGCTGCGAGGGTGGAGAGCAGGCTTGAACCTTGTTCCACTTCGAGTTTATCCTTTCCGTTGATGGTAATGGTGACATTACCGCTGGGAGAAAGGTACTTCTTAGCAACGAGGAGGATGATGACGAGCACAAGCACAATCACCAAAAACACTCCTATACTATATAATATAAATGTCATATCCATAATTGCTGTGTCCTTTCTTTTTTAGATTTTGAGACCAGAGAAACACATGAACGCCATTGCCATCAAGCCTACGGTGATGAAGGTGATGCCAAGACCCTGAAGAGGCTTGGGTACATCAGAGTAAGCCATTTTCTCACGAATAGCAGCAAGACCCACGATGGCGAGTGTCCAACCGATACCAGAACCCAGGGCATAGGCGATGCAGTCGCCCACACCGGAAATGGCCTGAGTGGAAGTGGCGGGGTCGAGCAGAATACGCTGCTGCATGAAGAGGCTGGCACCCATGATGGCGCAGTTCACAGCAATCAACGGCAGGAAGATACCGAGTGCGGCGTAGAGGGAAGGGGAGAAACGCTCCACAATCATCTCAACCAACTGCACCATACCGGCGATGACGGCAATGAAGAGGATGAAAGCCAGGAATGTGAGGTCAACACCTTCGGCCAAAGCACCGTCGGCGAGCACCTTTGTCTGGAGCAAGTAATCGACTGGTACGGTGATGAGTAGCACGAAGGTGACTGCCACACCCAGTCCGAACGATGTCTTCACTGTCTTAGATACGGCGAGATAAGAGCACATACCCAAGAAGAAAGCGAAAATCATGTTGTCCACAAAGATGGAGCGGACGAACAAACTAATGAAATGTTCCATAATTCTTTTCTTTTATTTGTTGAGGTATGTTACTTATGACTCTAAATCTTTATTGTACGCACGATGTGCCCAGATGACACAAGCCACGATGATGAGTGCCATTGCTGGCATGGTCATCATGCCGTTGTTGAGATAGAGGCCACCGTTGTCAACGTAAGCGCTGTTGGGAATGATCTGGAAGCCGAAAAGAGTGCCGAAACCAAGGATTTCACGGATGAAACCAACGATGACAAGCACGATGGCATAACCGAGACCATTGCCGATTCCATCGAGGAAACTCTCCCAAGGACCGTTCTGCATGGCGAATGCCTCGAGGCGGCCCATCAGGATACAGTTCGTGATGATCAGACCGACATAGACACTCAGTTGCACACTCACATCATAGACGTATGCCTTGAGAATGTTGCTCACAATCGTAACGAGTGCGGCCACCACGACCAACTGCACGATGATGCGGATGCGGTTGGGGATGGTCTTGCGAATCAGGGAAATAATCACGTTTGAGAATGCTGTGATGACAGTCACAGAGAGTCCCATCACAATGGCTGGCTTCAACTGAGAAGTGACAGCGAGTGCCGAGCAAATGCCGAGGACCTGAACTGCGATTGGGTTGTTCAAGTTGAGCGGACCCGTGAAGACTTGGCCATTCTCTTTTGAAAATAAACTCATATTCTTTGTCCTCCTTTTATTTGTTGATTGAGAGAATGTCCTTGTATTGCTCAAGCCCACTCTTAATCATGTCGTTAACACCATTGGAAGTGAGGGTCGCACCTGTCACACCGTCCACATAGTTGTCGGGCGAAAGTGTGCCTTCCTTTCCTTTCTTAATCACGCTGAGTGCCACCTCGTCGCTGCCTTCAGCAAAGATTTTCTTGCCTTTGAAACTGTCTTGGAACCACTGCTCTGCAATGCGGGCACCGAGGCCTGCAGTCTCTGACTCGTGAGAGAAGTAGGTGCCATAAACAGTCTGACCATCGGCATTGACAGCGATGTAACCCCAGAGACCTCCCCAAAGACCTGCACCTTTCACGGGCACAATCATCTTGGTTTCACCATCCACTTCTGCAATGTAGAGCGGACGGTTGTCGGGGGTGATGTTCTTGGTTTCTACAGCAAAGCCACCGTTTTCAGACTTCACGCCCTGCGATGCATCGGCACCGTAGATGGCATCTTTCTTGATGACTTCGGCATATTTGCCTTCCACGTCTTCAATGTCGCGAATGTTGAGCGCGGCGAGAATCTGGCTCTTCTTGTCCTTGGCCACGTTGGCGTCCTGAGTAGGCTTCAGGGCTGAAGCCACAAAAGCAAGAAGGAAAGCCACGATAACGACCATTACGGCTGCATATATAATGGTATATGCGTTGCCATTTGTATTCATTTTTGCCATGTCTTTTGTCCTCCTTTACTTTTTAGCACGTTTGGCGCGCTTGTTGATATTAGCCTGAACGAAGAAATAGTCAATCAGCGGAGCAAACACGTTCATCAACAGGATGGCGAGCATCATACCCTCAGGATAACCAGGGTTGAGCACACGGATGATGATGGCCATTGCGCCGATGAGGAAACCGAAAATCCACTTGCCGCCTTCTGTGCGAGGGCTGGTTACAGGGTCGGTTGCCATGAACACGGCTCCGAAGCAGAAACCACCCACGGTGAGTTGCTCCCACCACTCAAAGTTCTGTGCGCCGTCGTAGCGGAGGAAGTAAGCCATCAGTGCGCCACCGACAAAGGTGGAAAGCATGATTTTCCAACTGGCGATGTTTGCCCATACGAGGATGACAGCACCAATCAGGATGGCAATAACTGACGTTTCGCCGATGGAGCCGGGGATTGTGCCGATGATTGTATCCATTGGAGAAGCGGTGACTGGCTCACCTGCAGCCAACTGACCGAGTGGAGTGGCAGCCGATACAGCATCTACAGCAGGAGCACCGTTGATGCAGTCGATGTAGTTGCCATTTACCCACACTTTATCGCCCGACATCATCGATGGATAGGCGAAGAACAGGAAGGCGCGAGTGACAAGGGCGGGGTTGAAGATGTTCATGCCCGTACCACCAAACACTTCCTTGGCAAAGATGACAGCAAATGCCGTTGCAAGGGCAAGAATCCACAGCGGGCAGTTGACAGGAACGATGAGAGGAATGAGGATACCTGTCACGAAGAAACCCTCGTGAACTTCTTCTTTCTTCCATTGAGCGATAGCCACTTCGATGCCAAGACCTACAGCATAACTGACCACAATCTTGGGCAGAATGACGCCAAGGCCATACAGGAAGTTGCCCCAGATGTCGGCGCAAGGACAAGCGTCGGCAGTGCAGGAACCTGTGTAGATAGAGTGCTGAAGACCAATGTTATACATTCCGAAGAGTATAGCAGGAATCAGGGCAATCACTACAAAGAAGATGGAACGCTTCGAGTCGATGGCGTCGTGAATCTGGGCGCCACGCACTTTGGCGGTCTCGTTTGGCACAAAGAAAAAGGTTTCTGCTGCGTCGTAGAGAGAGCCGAAAGCGCTGAGCTTACCTCCTTCTGAGAAGGTAGGCTTCCATTTGTCAAGAATTTTCTTAAGTCCCATAATTGCTTATTCGTTTTCTTTGCGCAGCATGTCGAGACCCTCCCGAACGATGCGCTGAAGTTCAACTTTCGAACTATCCACAAACTCTGCCACGGCAAAGTCTTCTGGAGCCACCTCGTAGATGCCCAGAGCCTCCATGCGGTCGATGTCGCCGGCAATGATGGCTTTCACCAGTTGCTCTGGATAGATGTCCATAGGGAAGACTGAGTCGTATTCACCACTGAAAATCATGTGGCGATGACCGCCCTTCACACGTGCATCAAGCACATACTCCTTACTTTTAGGCTGAAGCCATGAGAAGTAGGAGCGGCTGACTGAGAAGTTTTTGAAGCGGGGGGCAATCCAGCCGAATAATTCGTCGGCATCGTCACCCTCTGGAATGGCAGTAACCTCGGTGGAATGGGCAAAAAGAAATGCGTCTTCGCTGGTTTTCATGCCCGTGAGAGGGTTGCCATCAATGAGACGAACCTTTGTGTCAGTTTTCACTTCGCCGGCCACGATGTCACCAATCTTAGCACCCACCAGCACCGTCTTGTACTGCGGCTCCTTGATTTCAGAGCCTGCTACAGCGATGGTGCGAGTCAGGTCAACGATGCCTTTGTTGAAAAGTCGTCCGATGAAAACGACTTCCTCGGCACCAATCGTCCAAACAACCTCGCCCTTGTTGATGGGAGCGATGTGGTTGATTTGTACACCCACGTTGCCAGCCGGGCACTTGCCCTTAAACTCTGTGACGGTTGCGTTCTTCACGTTTTTCACGATGGAATCGGTCTTTACGCCCACATAGACCTTAGCCAGTTTAGCCAGTGCGTCAATGCCCGTCTGGAAGTCAGCCTCTTGACCTTTCAGCGTAACGTTGGTGTCGGCAGCCAGCGGCATGTCGCTGAATGCAGAAATGAAAATCGCCTTAGGCGTGTCGTCGGGGTTAGCCACGATTGCATAAGGACGCTGAATGAAGTAGCCGAAAAGTCCACTTTCGAGGAGGGCTGCCTTCACCTGATCTGCATTGAGCGAATCAACCTGCTTCTTGCCGAAGTCAACATACTGCTGTTGGGCAGCGGCTTCGACCTGAACGCTTAAAACTTTGCGACGGTCGCCTCTCTCGACAAGGATGACCTTGCCTGCTATGGGAGAAACGAACTTCATCTCGGGATGCAACTTGTTGACAAACAATGCATCGCCAGCCTTCACTTCATCTCCTTCTTTCACCACAACCTTCGGTTTCATTCCCCAAAATGCATCAGGCACAAGTCCATAGACTTTCGATGCATTGGCTGCTGAAACCTTCGCTGCGGCCTTACCTTTCAGGTTGATGTCAAGGCCTTTTTTTAGCTTAATTACATTCGCCATAATTTGTTAATATTAACTGTGATTGATTTTATCTCTTAGTACCATGAATGAATGCTCTTTACGACAATAACTACCGTCATTTTTCGGGTCATAAAGGCTGTAAAAATGGGCGTTTGATGACAAGGCATCCGAAAAACGCTACAAAGTTACTACATTTTAATTTATTGCCGAAAAAATCTTCCCACTTTTTAATTAAAACGGCTTAAATTCTTTGGAAAGGCAGATATTCACGTTCTTCTCTATTCATGCTTTTTAGTGACAATCCAAATGAAGAAAACACTCTTTTGTTTGTTGAAAATACCTTTTTCCTGTCATCACAGATAAATTTTTTTAGGAGTTTCTTTTGAGAAAGAAAAAAGAGAAAGTCTCCCGATGAAATCGACCTATTACTGTAATTGTCAACAGTTATTTGCAAAGTTATCAACAGTTTAAGCACTTTCTTGTTGATAATTTTTTTTGATGATTATTTGTTTGATTCATGCGGAATCTCTAAATTTGCAACCGATAAAGTGAAAAAGGAGTAGTCATTGACACCTTTTAATCAAAACCTGAAAAAATGCCTGAACAGAAAGGAACAACGCGGAGAAGACTGAGTCGTAGCAGTGAACAAGAGTCACTGGTACAGTTGGGTAGGTTGCAACCTCAAGCAGTAGAACTTGAGAAGGCGGTGATTGGCGCTTGCATCATTGAGCAAGACGCATTTGCGACTGTGTCTGACTTTCTGAAGCCTCAGTCATTCTATGAGTCAAAGCATCAAGTCATCTTTCAGGCTATCCAGTCGCTGGCTGCAGCCAATTCTCCCATTGATATGCTCACGGTTGTTGAGCAGTTGCAGAAGAATGGAGAGTTGGAGAATGCGGGTGGGGCAGCATACATTGCTGAATTGTCTCGCTCAATGCTCTCAGCGGCACACCTTGAATATCACGCGCGAATAGTAGCCCAGAAAGCACTGGCGCGCGATTTGATTTCCTACACCAGTGAAATTCAGAAACTTGCTTTCGACGAGGGACAAGACATACAAGAATTGATGCAGAAGGCTGAGGGGCAGTTGTTTGAACTTTCTAAGTCTAACCTGAAGAAAGATTTCACGCAGATTGACCCTGTCATCAATGAGGCATACGAACTGCTGAGAAAAGCGGCAGCCAGAACCGATGGTCTTTCAGGACTTCCATCAGGTTTCGACAAACTGGATGCGATGACTTCGGGATGGCAAAATTCCGACCTCATCATCATTGCTGCACGTCCTGCAATGGGTAAGACAGCGTTTGTGCTCTCTATGGCTCGCAACATGGCTGTTGATCGTCAGATACCGTTGGCTATGTTCTCACTCGAAATGTCAAATGTGCAGTTGGTGAACCGCCTGCTGGTGAATGTCTGCGAAATATCAGGCGAAAAAATTAAGAGTGGACAATTAGCCAACTATGAGTGGCAGCAACTTGACCTCAAGATGCGCGAACTTTTCGGTGCACCTCTCTATGTGGATGACACACCATCGCTTTCGGTCTTTGAACTTCGTACAAAAGCACGGCGACTGGTGCGAGATTATGGGGTGAAAATGATTATTATCGACTACCTCCAACTGATGAATGCCTCGGGTATGTCTTATGGTTCGCGTCAAGAGGAGGTGTCCACCATTTCTCGTTCCTTGAAGGGATTGGCAAAGGAACTGAACATCCCCATCATTGCACTTTCACAACTTAACCGCTCTGTGGAGCAACGCACCAGCAGCAATCCAGAGAGTCCCGACAGCAAGCGTCCACAGTTGAGCGACCTGCGTGAATCGGGTGCCATTGAGCAAGATGCCGATATGGTTTGCTTCATCCACCGTCCCGAGTATTATAAGATATACAAAGATGCTCATGGCAACGACACCAAGGGCATGGCGGAAATTATCATAGCCAAGCATCGAAACGGTGCTGTAGGCGATGTGCGTCTCCGCTTCCGAAGCGAGTTTGCGCGATTCCTGAACATTGACGACAACATGCCGCCGTTACCTGACGATGACGGCACAATCAAGCCTATACCGTCTAAGTTGAACACAGAAGATGATGACCCGTTCGGAAGCCTCGACAGCACGATGGCACCGAATGTGACTCCTTTCTAACATGCGAAATGGGAGAAGGATGGGAGAGGGCGACGGGAGAAAGAAACGATAATGCAAGAACTTCTATACCGACACGAAAATATATATAAGAATTGAATGAAAAAAGAGACACTATAATTTTCAGATGATTATGCCTACATTCGCGAGAACCCAAGGCATACATTCGTCACGAAATGGCTGCGTGAGCATCGTATCCGTGAATTGAATGAAAACATTTTTCTCACTTTATCAATTAGAAGGCGTGGATACTCCGAATAGGGGTATCCACTTTTTTGTATTATGCGATTTCGTACCCCAAAACCGACATCGGGGACATCGGTTGACCGATGTCCCCGATGTCGATCAATCGATGTCCCCGATGTCGATTTAGGGGTAATGTTTCCTGAAGAAGTAGTGAGATAGTGGAATCAAGTCTTATTCCTTCTTTTTCTCTACAAATTGGAAGCAACCAGCATCGGGTTTCTTGCCACGGAGGATTCCGTCCATGTCTGCAGGATAGAGTTCTGCATAGGTTGAAGAGCCCTTTCCCCGTGCCACGCTGAATGTGTCGAGCCGAAAATCGTAGATGTAGGCATGGGTGTCGAATGTCTTGAAATTCGTCGATTGATAGGTGACGGAATCTTTTGACTCTCCGATGCAATCGTGGAAATAGGTGTTATCTGCCACATCGGTGAGCAGGACGCAGTTGTTGAAATGTAGATTGAGCGTTTTGTCTCCAGGCTCTCCAAACACTTCATCATTGGCATACCCGGTGACAAAGCAATTGTAGAAATGGGCCGATTCTATCAGGTGTTCTTCGTCGTCGAGGTAGTTGCTCACCAAGAGAGCATGTCCTCGGTCGGCATTCCATGGATAGAATTGTGCCAGTGTGCAGTGGTAGAAGTCAGAAGTGCCTCCGTAGATGCTCACACAGTTGTATTTTGCATTCGAAATCTGCGTGTTAGCCACCGTCGCTTTCGTGTCCTTTAGATAAAGTCCGTGACCGGCCACATTGTGAATCACAGAGTTCGTGATTTTGAGATTTCCGCCGATTCCATCGCAGGAAATTCCATTGTTCCCGCTATGAATGTCGGCATAGTCAAGGGTGCATCCCGTGCAGTCTTTCGACAGGTAGATGCTGCCCCATTGATTTTCCAAGCGGTCGTAGGGCAGATAGTCAAACATCTTGTCCAGTCGGTCGCCTCTGAAGACGATATGTTTTTCTCTGGTTCCTTCGGCCTTCAGTTCACCGTGTACAATCAGGTTGGCACCGTTGTGGAAATAGAGTGTGGTGCCTGCCTCAATCTCCAGCGTCACCCCTTTGCCCACAACGAGGCTGTCGTAGATCACGTATGGCAACTCACCCGCCTTGATGATTCTGTCGCTTTTCAGCACTTCTGCACGTAACTCCCTAAAATTCTGTCCCGAGGCTTCCAGCACCACCTGTTGCTGCATGCCGCTTTCGAGTGTGAAGATGATGGTATCTCTCACAAATGTCGGTTTCATCGAGGAATTTCTGGGTAGATTCACTTTCACAAACACGAAGACACTGTCTTTTTTCAGCACTTCAACATTGCTGACCGATGTGCCGCTTTGACCGTCCACGTTTATCATGAACCCGGAGCGTCCGCTCGATTTCAACGATACATCAGCGATGCGCAGAGCCTTGTCGTTGCGGTTATGCACGACAAAACGCTCGGTTGTGGAGGTGAGTCCCGTGAAGATGGTGTCAAAACGGAGCGTGTCCAGTTCCAGTTGGAGAACGGCACCAGATGACGTGGTGAATTTCTCATCGTCCACACACGAAAGGAACAGGAAAGGAGAGAGTAATGCCATCATTACTCCCCATATCATCGTGGATGTTTGCTTTTTCATCATAGATTGAAAGGGTATGAAACGTATGTTGGATTGCCCACAATAAAAGGGGTGAACCATTCTTATAAACGAACAGTTCACCCCTTTTATTGTGTATGTCTAAAGTATAGTTGCAATCATTTTCAAGCCTTTGCTTTTCAGCATCAAGCAGGCTCCTTTCTGGTGAGCCACTTGAGCCTCTCGCATCAGGCCTGTGCTTTCAGCATCTCGTCGATGTTGGCAGCAGCCTTGCGACCATCGCCCATAGCGAGAATGACAGTTGCACCACCGCGCACGATGTCGCCACCAGCAAAGATGGTCGGGATGTTCGACTGCATCTGGTCGTTCACCGCAATGGTGTTCTTCCTGCCCAGTTCGAGACCTTCTACCGACTTCGGCACGATGGGGTTGGGGCTTACGCCGACGGCCACGATGGCGAGGTCGATGTCGCGTGTTTCAATCTTGCCCTCCACGGGGATGGGAGAACGACGGCCAGACGCATCCGGCTCGCCCAGTTCCATCACTTGGAGTTTCACTTGAGTCACATTGCCCTTTTCGTCTGAAATATATTCAATTGGGTTGTGAAGTGTGAGGAACTCGATACCTTCTTCCTTGGCATGCTTCACCTCTTCCAGACGTGCTGGCATCTCAGCCTCGCTGCGGCGATAGGCGATGAACACATGCTCAGCACCCAGTCGCTTGGCTGTGCGGCAAGAGTCCATGGCAGTGTTGCCGCCACCCACAACCATCACGCTCTTGGCTTTCACGATAGGCGTGTCAGAAGCAGGGTTCGAAGCATCCATCAAGTTCACACGTGTCAGATACTCGTTAGATGACATCACGCCTACCGAGTTTTCTCCGGGGATGTTCATGAAGTTGGGCAGACCTGCACCCGATGCCACAAAGATGGCTTTGTAGCCCTCGTCTTCCAGTTGCTGGATGGTGATAGTTTTGCCTACGATGCAGTCCTTCACGAAGTTCACGCCTATCTTGCGCAAGTTGTCGATTTCGACATCGACGATGGCGTTGGGCAGACGGAACTCGGGGATGCCATACTTCAGCACACCGCCAATCTCGTGCAGTGCCTCGAACACCGTCACGTCATAGCCAGCCTTGGCCAAATCGCCTGCACATGAGAGACCTGCAGGACCCGAACCGACAATGGCCACTTTCTTGCCATTCTTTGGCGCACATTCAGGCAGGGCCATCTTGCCCGACTCGCGTTCGAAGTCGGCAGCGAAACGCTCCAGATAGCCGATGGCAACGGGCTTTTGGTTCATCTTCAGTTTGATACACTTGCTCTCACATTGTTTTTCCTGCGGACACACGCGACCGCACACGGCAGGCAGGGCCGAGGTGGCCTTGAGCACTTTGGCTGCCTCCAGGAACTGGCCACGTTCGATGTTCTTCACGAACGAGGGTATGTTGATGTTGACAGGACAGCCCTCCATGCACGAAGGCTTGGCGCAGTCGAGGCAACGCTTGGCTTCTGTGAGAGCCTGCTCCTTTGTCAGGCCGATGTTCACTTCTTCGGTGCGGGTGGTGGCACGATAGACAGGGTCAAGTTCAGCCATCACGCAACGCTCAATCTCGCCGCGCTCCTTGGGTTTCATGTTGGCAGCCAATTCCTTACGCCATGCGGCGTTGCGGTTGGTTAGTTCGGAGAGGGGAGTGTCTGTTGTCATGCCAGTGGCATCGGCGGCTGTTTCAGTCTTCTTTGCTGCAACAGAGTCGCAGCATACAGAACCTGTTGTGCTGTTCACGTGTTCCTCCAGTTTCTTCATCTCCTCAATCTCGATGGGCTTGAAGGCACCCATGCGCTTGAACATCTCGTCGAAATCCACTTCGTGGCCGTCAAACTCAGGACCATCTACACAGACGAAACGGGTCTTGCCTCCCACCGTGATGCGGCAGGCACCACACATGCCCGTTCCATCCACCATGATTGTGTTGAGCGACACGTCGGTCGGCACGTTATATTTCTTTGTCAAGAGGCAGCAGAACTTCATCATGATGGCAGGGCCGATGGCGAAGCACTTATCGACTTTCTCGCGCTGGATGACCTGCTCAATGCCGACAGTCACCACACCCTTCTGGCCGTAGGAGCCATCGTCTGTCATGATGATGACCTCGTCGGAGTGCTTGCGCACCTCGTCTTCCAGAATGATGAGTTCCTTTGTGCGACCGGCCAACACGGAGACAACCTTGTTGCCTGCGGCCTTCAGTGCTTTGATGATGGGCAGCATGGGAGCCACGCCCACACCGCCGCCAGCGCAAACCACCGTGCCAAACTTCTCGATGTGGGTGGCCTGACCCAGCGGACCCACCACGTCGGTGATGTAGTCGCCTTCGTTCAGATTGCACAATTTGGTGGATGAGTAGCCCACCTTCTGCACGACAAGTGTGATGGTGCCTGCCTCAACATCAGAATCTGCGATGGTGAGTGGCATACGTTCGCCCTTCTCGCCCACACGGACGATGACGAAATGGCCAGCCTTGCGAGACTTGGCGATGAGCGGAGCCTCAACCACCAGTTTGAACACTTTCTCGCTGAACTGCTCTTTCTTAACAATCTTATTCATAATAATAAATGTGTAAAGTAGGTATCTTTTTACCAGTTTTTTTCGTCAATAATGATGCAAAGTTACGAATTATGCTCCAATTTATCACGCATTTTGTCAAAGAATTAGCGTTTTTTGATGAAAATTGTCGATTTCATCGGGAAAGAAGTCCTTTCGGAGGCGTTTTCCTGCAAATGTGCCTTCCCATAGAGCGGCACTGTCACTTCCGTCATTACGGCTACGTCGTTGAGGTAATTACGGTAGTGTCGTAGCCGTAATTACGGTAGCGTCGTTGTCGTAAAGACGGAAGTGGAGATGCTGAATCTGTGGGTGTGGAAGGATTGGATTTGCGGAAGTGGAAGTGTCGGAAAAAAGATGGTGAAGAAATTGGTAGTTTGTCCAAAACGTTGTACCTTTGCAAGCAGAAAAAATTGTCCAAAAGAAGGGCAAAAGACGGGTGTGGGGGCGGTGTTGCCGCCTGAAGCCCTGCAAGAAAAAAGAAAAAAAGGCATGATGTCACCAAGATTTCCAATAGAAGCAAGTCGGTTTGGCTGGAGAAGACGAAGGCAAACGGGGGGTGGCCGTATGGCTCGCCCGATGCTCTTCGTGTGGATGGTGGCATGGGTGCTGATTGGGCTTGTGTCGTGCGACTACGTGTCCGACGCGGTGCGGCTGGAAGTGGATTCGCTCAACATGTTGGCATATCAGCAGAAGTATGAGTCGGTGGAGGCGGCGATGCGACTGACAGATGAAGTGCTGGAGAAGTATGCGGATAGGGGCTATCAGGACGGGGTGCACGAAGCGTGGCTGAACCGGGGCGATGCTTATGGCATGGGGATGAATTACGATTCGGCTCAGGTGTGCTACAAGAAGGTGCTGGAGGAGTCGGACAATGACCTGATTTGTAGTGTGGCCGATGTGGATATGATGTCGGTATGTCTGATGACTTCGATGAGCAAGGAGTTCTATGACTACAGGAGCGATGCCCACGAGCGGTTTGCCAGTGTGGAGGAGGAGAGCGGCGACATGACGGAGCATCAGCGGGTGATGTGGAATGCGGTGCAGACGGAATATCACTTTGTGTCGCTCAACTATTTCATGAAGATGCGCCAGAATGAGGGAGTGATGGAGGAATATGGGTGGCTGGAAGAGCATCAGGACATGTTTGTGGCCGACTCGACCCAGATGGCAGCGTTTCTCTTTCTCCGTGCGCTCTACAGCATGAAAGAGGACGGCTCGGAGTCGGCGGCCGACGGGATGCAGCGGAACTTGATGCGTCTGCTTTCGATGAGCCGCCAGAAGGGATATGTGTATTTTGAGGCATCGGCTCTGAACAGTTTGGCGCGTTCGGTGATGCAGACAGGGCAGATGCGCCCTTCGCGCAAGGTGTTTCTGGAAGAGTTGATTGAGGCAGATGCCGAGGGCGATTTTGTGCTGAAACTGGCAGAGAGAGCGCGGAAAAAGGCTGCTGAATATGGTAACGCTTTTGTGGAGACAACGGCTCTGCTCACGTTATCCGACTATTATCTGCAACAGGGCAAAGACAGTTTGGCTCTGGTGCAGATGGAGCAGGCTTTGGCACTCATCAACCGTCATCATGCGAAGATGTGTGCAGCCAAGGGAAAAGACGTTGGCGAACCTCTTTATGCCAGTGCACGGATGGAACAGGAAGATGGGCTTTCGACCGAGATGCGCTGGATAGCCGACCCTGATGTGTCGGTGGTGCCAGAGTGGATGGAGATGGTGCGCGAACAGTTGAGCATCATCTATGGCGCGATGGGTCGAAAGGCTGACTCGGATTATAATCACAACATTTACTTCGACATTCTCGATGCCACCCGACAGGACTTGCGTGTGGAGCAGGAAGAGGAGCATCTGAAGGCCGAGGAGCGGATGCTCAATGGGCTGCTGTGGGTGCTTGCGGTGGCAATCGTGCTGCTCTCGTGGCTCTTGTTCCTCTACAACAAGCGCAGCCGCAATGAGTATCGGAAGAATGTGGGTGCGCTGAGGCGGGTGATTGACATTTGCAGGCAGATGTCGTCGGTCTTGGCCGAAGAACTGGAGGCGGAGGACGATTTGGACGAGGCTTTGCATGCTGTGTCGGACAAGGAGGTGGAGAGGTTGTTCCCGCAGATGAAGGGGCAAGATTGGACAAAAGTGGAGATTGAGCAGATGAAGGGGCTGGACAAGGAACTTCTGCATGTGTTGCAGGTGTTTCATGCGTGGACACGCCAGAAAGGATTGCTCTATCTGCAGTATGTGGAAGAGCGGCAGCGGTTGGACAGCGAGACGTATGTGTTTGAGAAGCGTCTGGAAGAAAGCAAGCGTCAGTATATCGAGAAGTTGACCTCCATGTCAATCGTGAACGGCATCACGCCTTTCCTGGAACGTGCGCTGCATGAGGTGAATCGGCTGAAGACCGACAGGCAGGCAGGCGAGCAGACATTGAGGGAACGGTTTGTCTATCTGTCCGAACTCATCGATAAAATCAACGACTACAACGATGTGTTGGGGCATTGGGTGAAGATTCGTCAGGGAATGCTCGCGCTCCACGTGGAGAATTTTGCGCTGAAACCGCTGTTTGAGACCCTGCGTCGCGGTGGAAAGAGTTTCGACCTGAAGGGTGTCCACTTGGCGGTGGAGGAGACGGAGGCGGTGGTGAAGGCTGACAAGACACTCACCCTGTTCATGATGAACACCTTGCTGGACAATGCACGGAAATATACGCCAGAGGGTGGGCGAGTGGTGCTTTCGGCCAGCGAGACAGACACGTATGTGGAGGTGGCGGTGGAAGACACGGGCCACGGCATGTCGGCCGAAGATGTGGAAACCATCAATGGTGCCAAAGTGTATGATTCGAGCAAGATTGGAAAGGAGGGGGCGCATGCGTCAGACATTTTGCGCAACAAAGGTTTTGGCTTTGGGCTGATGAACTGCAAAGGCATCATTGGCAAGTATAAGAAGACAAGCCCCGTCTTCAGCGTGTGTGAATTTGGGGTGGAAAGTGCGATGGAAAAGGGGAGTCGTTTCTTCTTCCGTCTGCCCAAGGGAGTGCTGAAAACGGCCATGTGTCTCCTGCTGATTTTCGTTGTCAATATGGCGAGTGCGCAAGTGATGCAAAAACCCTCAGAAAAGCACCCCGAAACAGGTGTGAGTCACACCCCTACCATAGGAGTGAGTCACAACCCTACCACAGGTGTGAGTCACACCTATTTTGAGGCTCTGAAAGGAGGTGATGCGGCGGCTTTCATGAACGATGCCCATCGCTATGCCGACAGCCTCTTCATGGCCAACGTGGTGGGACAGTATGAACGCTCCATTCTTTTTGCTGACTCGGCCATCATGTGTCTGAACAAGCATTGCCTCTTGCTGCACCCCGACTGCAGACAGATGATGCGCCTGGAAGGTGGGGCAATGGCCGAAATAGAATGGTGGGAAAAAGGGTATCAGACAGATTATGAACTGATGATTCGTATACGGAACGAGGTGGCCATCGCTGCGTTGGCACTCAACCGAAATGCACTCTACCACTACAACAGCGAGTCGCTCACTCAGTTGTATAAATTGAGCAGCACCGACCCGACGCTGGAAGGCTATTGCAACGACATCAAGATGGCCAACCGCAACAAGAAAACGACATCGATTCTGCTGGGTGCGCTGATTCTCATTGTGTTGGCCACCTACTTCTTTCTCCACTATCGCAACAACCAACTCTTCGTCTTCAACTTGCGACAGTTCATTCAACTGAACAATCAGGTGTTCACATCCACCGAGCAGACGCTGCCGGAAGTGTTGCACCAAAGTCTTTCCGACATCAAGACGGCGGACATGATAGGGTTGATGATGCCGTCGGGCAATCAAACGGAACCGTTCAGATATGACTTCTCTGGCGATGTGGCTGACCGCAGCATGTATGAGAGCATCATGCTGTCGGCTTATCATCAGAAGAAAGAGGTGGTGGGCGACACGGGACATTTCCATGCCTATCCGCTTTCGGCACCAGGCATGGAGGAGGAACCACTGACGGGTGTGTTGGGTGTTCGCTTCAGCGATGATAGAATGTCGGACGAAGAGACGCTGATTGTCAATCTGGTGGTTCAGTTCATCAGCATCCATGCCTACTTCTCGCGCTACAAGGTGGAGGAGATGGAGGAACTGCTGGAACTGAAGAAGGATGAACGGCTGCGCATTGATGCCGAGCAGCAGAAGGTGTATGTGAGGAATCAGATTATGGACAATAGCCTTTCGACCCTGAAGCACGAAACGATGTACTATCCCAACCGCATCAAGCAACTGGTGGAGGCTGTGCTGGCTGCTCCTGCGGCAAGCATTGATGCGGCCACCATCGGCGACATTAACGAGTTGCTCTCCTACTACAAGGAGATTTTCTCCATCTTGAGCACTTGTGCCGGAAAGCAGGTGGAGGCCGTCTTGTTCAAACGAACACTCATGCCTGTTCAGAACATAGGCGAGATGACGGTGCGTTCCTTTGGCAAGCAGCAGAAGAAAACGGGTGGGAAGACTCGGATAAAAGTGGGCGATGCGCTGAAGAAGAATGAGCAGGAGGTGAAGGTACAAGTGGACAGGATTTATCTCCAGACCCTGCTCGATAACATCGTTTCGCTCTATTTTGAGCATCATTCGGGCGGAGATTTGCTGCTGGATTTTGAAGTTTCGGATGGTTTTGCTAAATTTGCATTCACAGACACGGCCTATCGCTATGCCGACGAGGATGTGTCACAACTCTTTTATATAGATAATGTGAAATATGATGCCAGAACGGACACGCTCTCTGGAGCACAGTACATGATTTGTAGGCAGATTATCCGCGAACACGATGCCTACTCTTCGCGTCGGGGATGCCGCATCTATGTGGAGAATTGTGCCGATGATGGCAAGGGGGCGCGGTTTGTCTTCACACTCCCTGTGGCATCATGAGAAAAGATGACTTGAAAAAAATGTAAGAAACATAAAACCATCAGAATATGAATCCTTTCAAAGTAATTATAGTAGAAGATGTTGCCCTCGAAATGAAGGGAACGATGGAGATTTTCCGTTCGGAAATTCCAGAAGCGGAAATCATTGGCACAGCCATGAACGAGACGGAATTGTGGAAACTGATGCGCGACCATCAGCCCGACCTCGTGCTGCTCGACCTCGGCTTGGGCGGTTCCACCACGGTGGGTGTGGATGTGTGCAAGCAGTTGCGCCGTCGCTATCCCGACGTGCATGTGCTCATCTTCACGGGTGAGGTGCTGAACGAGAAACTGTGGGTCGATGCACTGGATGCCGGCACCGACGGCATCATCCTGAAAAGTGGCGAACTGCTCACGAAGGGAGATGTGCAGAGTGTGCTGGATGGCAAGCGCATGGTGTTCAACCAGCCCATTCTTGAGAAGATTCTGCAACGCTTTCGACGCTCAGTGCTCAACGAGTCGTTGCGGCAGGAGGCTTTTCTCGACTATGACATCGACGAATATGACGAGCGTTTCCTGCGCCATCTGGCACTGGGCTATACGAAGGATATGATTGCGGGGCTGAAGGGGATGCCGTTTGGTGTGAAGTCAATAGAGAAGCGACAGAACGACCTGACAAACCGCCTCTTTGGCGATGACCACGGCAGCATCAATGCCACGCGGCTGGTCACGAAAGCGATTGAACTGCGCATTCTGGACATAGACAATCTTGAACCTGACGATGAGTGATTCATCTCATAACCTTGCAGAAGATGACCTGCCTATCTACCATACGCCGAGTGTTGCAATGGATGTTTTGGACCATCTCCATCGCACTTGTTGTGTTGCTCTTTGCCTCGTGGGTGATTAGCATCTATGTGGATGGTGTCGAAGGACTGCTCACTCCTCATGGCATCAGGTGGATGTGTAGCAGCATTGTGTCTAACTTCACGTCAGTGCCTTTAGCACAAATCATCTTGGGGCTGATGGCACTGAGCGTGTTGCGCGAGTCGGGAATCTTCCTCACGTTGCGTGGTCATGTGTCGCTGAAGCAGAAGCGCGCCTTGCAAATCACGGGTGTCTTTGTACTGATTATCTTATGTCTCTTCTCGCTCCTGCTCCTGTTGCCCAATGCTGTGCTGCTCAGTGCATTTGGCACCTACAGCCACTCGGCTTTCTCAAAAGGGATGTATGGATTGATGGCTTGTCTGGCCATCTTCATCGGAAATGTCTATGGCTACACTTCGGGCAAACTGGTTTCCACACTCGACTTTCTCCGTGCCCACACTGCCATCTTCTCCACCGTGGCCAACTGTTTCATTTTCCTTTTTCTGGCCAGCCAGTTTGTCGGTTGCCTCCATTTCACCGGCATTCTCTCCTTGTTGGGCGACAACGATGGCATAGGGCTGTTTGTGCTGAAAATCCTGCTCTATGGCGTTCCGCTGCTGCTCTATGTGGTGCTTGCTTTTTTACAGAACGCCTTTAATCCACACTTTTCACACAGTGGCCGTTGACTCTTGCACACATATCGGCCATGCAGAATCAGCCAATGATGCGCACGGGGAATGTCGGCTTCGGGAATGTTCTTCACCAACTCTTTCTCCACTGCGTAAGGGGTTGTGCTTTTCTCTGATACCAGCCCTATCCGATGACTGACACGAAACACATGGGTATCGACAGCCATTCGTGCTTCGCCCCATGCCACACTTAACATCACATTGGCGGTCTTGCGACCCACTCCTGGCAGTGCTACCAAAGAGTCAAAGTCGCCCGGAACTTCACCACCGTGATTCTCCATCAGCATCTTGGCCATCTGTACCAGATGCTCGGCTTTGCTGTTCGGATAACTTACCGACTTCACATAGTGCAGCACCTCCTCCTTCGTGGCTTCTGCCATGACCTGAGGGGTGGGGAAGGCTGCAAACAAGGCGGGGGTGACCATGTTCACACGCTTGTCTGTACATTGGGCGGAAAGCATCACGGCGCAGAGCAACTGAAATGGGTTCGCATAGTGCAGTTCCGTGTTCGCCTCAGGCATTGCCTCTTGAAAATAGGCAATGAACCGTTCATATCTTTCTTTCTTGGTCATGCTTGTCTGTCAAAAATGTATGATGAAAAATGAGGTAAAAACGTGTGAAAAGATGTGTGATAAAAACTTGTGAAAAGAAAAATGTATGATGAAGAGTATAAAGTAAAAAGAAACGGACAACAGCCTCTTCGACCATTGTCCGTTTGTCAGTTCATGTTTCAAGAGAACTTTATGCTTCAGCAACTACAGGCTCGATGGATACTGTGCTGCGATTTTCGCGACCACGCTTGAACACTACCACGCCATCAGCGAGAGCGTACAGTGTGTCATCCTTGCCAATACCTACATTCTTGCCTGGGTGGTGCTTAGTACCACGCTGACGAACGATGATGTTGCCAGCCTTTACTGTTTCGCCACCGAAGTGCTTCAATCCGAGTCGTTTTGAGTGTGACTCACGGCCGTTCTTAGAACTACCTACACCTTTTTTATGTGCCATGTTGAAATTTCTGTCTTAAAATTGTTCTACTTTCTTTGAATAGTTTGTTAAAATCGCCAAGTGTGTGTGGACTTGTTAGGCTACGATTGACTTGACAAGCACCTGAGTGAACTGCTCGCGGTGACCTCTCAGTTTGCGATAGCCCTTACGACGACGCTTGTGGAACACGAGCACCTTGTCGCCCTTCACGAGTGGATTCACCACCTCAAGCACAACCTTTGCGCCCTCCACTACAGGAGTTCCTACTGTTACTACACCGTCGTTGTCTGCCAACAACACTTTCTCAATCTCAACAGTTGCACCTTCTTCCACATCCTGAATGTGGTGAACATAGAGTTTTTTACCCTCTTCAACTTTGAACTGTTGACCCTGAATTTCTGCAATTACGTACATTTTTTTTGAATTGTTTTTTAGGGTTCCACCGGCTGGCGAGACACGTTGTGTGCCTACTTATCCGAGCCACTCCGGCATAAATCGACTGCAAAGGTACGACTTTTCACGGTTCTGACAAAATTTTTCTTCACTTTTTTCTTTATCTTCTTCATTTCCACTGCATCAGTTCTCGCAGATAAGAGGTCAGTTCGTTAGCCATCTTCTCGTGTTGGCGCATGGTAGGGTGGCCATGCAGACCGATGCCGAGCGAGCCATCTTGTGGCGGAAAGTCGAAGCGATAGACTTCGTGGTCACCCTGTTGATGGGCGTAGTTGCGAGTGACATTCATCGCTTGCTGAGCAGAAAGCAGGGCTTTTCCTGTCATCATGGTGCCGCTGAGCAACACGATTTTCGCCTTGGGATAGTGCTTGCGCACTTGCTGATAGAGTCGTTTGAATCCTTGCAGCAATAACAGCGAGTCAGCACCTTGGGTAGAGGTATCGTTGGTGCCAAGGTTGATGCACACCACATCGGGCGTGTAGAGTGAGAAGTCCCATTCCTTCTTATTATTATATAATAATGTGTAGGGGTACTCCGTGTTCATGTTCACGGCATCGCCTGTTTGAGGACCATTGTAGCAACGATACACCCCAATGCCGCTACGCGCCACCACTACAGCCTGTGCATTGAGGGTGCGGGCTGTGCGGGCAGCATAAGAATAGTAGTAGTTGGCAGTCTCATCCAAGTAAGGTTCGTTGGGTGACTTGGCTTCGATGCCATAGCCACAAGTTATGCTATTGCCGATGAACTCAATCTTCCGTGTGGGCATCAGTGTGGCAGGAGCAAGTGTCTTGCCTTTATCGACGAAGAAGCCGTGAAACTCTGGCAATCGCTCATACCCCTCAGTGACGTAGGTGACGACAGCCTGATGAGTGCCCTCTTCCAGATTGCTGGCCAAATCCACCACCGTATTGTCGAGGAAAGACACTTTCTGTGCCTCGCCACCGTCAATCTCCACCATGAAGTAGCCACTTTGTTGCTTGCACATCATGGAGAGCGAGGTGCCAGTGAAGCCCGTGCGAATCTGCACGCCAGGATAGGTGAACACAGGGTGTAAAGAATCGGAGAAGTCAATGCGTCCGATATACTGGATGTTTGGGTCGGTGGGGTGGAAAAGCGTTTGGCTGGTGCTCTTTTCCTGTGCTTGTACACAAGAAAAGAGCATCATTCCTCCCATGAACATACTGAATAGTCCTTTCTTCATTATTTCTTTGATTTCTTGATGCGGACAACAGACATCGAGTACTGTGGCACATCCATCGTGAACTCACTGCCGACGGTCAGAGTGCGCGTCTCGTTCTTATCCCAGTTGCGTTGGCTGTCAGGCTCGCTCTCCTTGGCCAGAAGTGAGCATTCAGCCGTGGTGCTGTAGCCCTTCAGAGCCTCGTCGCCCAGTTGAACCTTCAGCGTCGAAGCCTTCGGCAGCAGACTGACCACCTTGATGATGAGGTCACCTGTCTGGCTGTCTTTCACCACAGAATAGTCGAGTCGTTCTTTGATGTCATTACCTCCACCTACTTGCAGGTCGGCATAGATATACTCGTCTCCACCGTTCTGACCGAAAGCCCGTTGCACGTAATAGTTGGCCGTGGGTTTCACTTCCGTGTTGTTGAAGTAGATAAGGTCAGGATTCCAGTTGGTGTGTTTTTCCTTGGCCAGCAGAGGTGCATACGACGACATGATTACCACGTCGGCATTTCTCTCCACGTTGGTCATATAGGCCGCCTCGATGAGAGCGTTGGCCACGTTGTTTCCCTTCGAGGCCCATTCGCCCAGATAGACTTTCGTGCCTTGACGGTCGTAGTTGTCGTAGAAGTTGCGGTGGTGGAAGTACCAGCCGATGGGGTTGTAGTAGTGTTCATCCACTATCTCGATGCTCTTCTCCTTGGCTTCTTTCCATCCATACTCGTAATCGCTGCCTTCCCAGAAGGGTCCAACGGTTCCGATGACTGTGATTTCTGGATGAGCCTTCTTCACACCTTCGATGAGGAAACGGTAACGCTCCAGGAACACATCGCTGATGAGGTCTTCGTTGCCAATGCCAAGATATTTGAGGTTGAAGGGCTTGGGGTGTCCTGCTTTGGCACGAAGTTGAGCAAGCGCCGATGTCTTGGCATCACCATTAGCCCATTCGATGAGGTCGATTAACTCCTGCAAGTAACTCTCCATCGTGAGGGGCTTGCCGTTGTAGGAGTAGGGCGATGGCTTGCCCTTCAATTCGGCTTCGAAGGGGATGCCACCTTGCTGACCGTTGCCGCCGCGCCAGGAGTTTTGGCAAGGCACTCCCGCTGCCAGCACAGGGAGAGGCTCTGCACCGATGTCTTCACAGAAAAGGAAGTACTCGTAGAAGCCCAGACCTCGTGTCTGGTGATAGTTCCAGATGTTCATGTCGGGCTGACGTTCCCACAGTTCTCCGATGGTGGCCTGCCAATGGTAGATGTTGTCGATGCCCTGGCCGTGGGAAGCACATCCACCAGGGAAGCGGACGAAGCGAGGTTTGAGGTCGGCAATCGTTTCAGCCAAGTCTTTGCGCAGGCCGTTGGGGCGGTTCTTGAAAGTTTCCTGCGGGAAGAGCGACACCATGTCGAGACGGATGGTACTGACTTCGAGCGGTTCTATCACAAGAATTGCTTTGTCGGTTGAAGCAGAAGCAGTTAAGGTAGCCTTCTGCTGCTGCCATTCCTTCGTAGCCTTGAATGTCTTTGATGCGATGGGAGAACCATCGTCCATCAGCGACACACGCAGAGAACCAGCCCCCTGTGTGAAGAGAGAAAGGTCGTACTTCTTGCCCTTCTGCACGGCGATGCCATCCCATCCACCGTTCATCAGTTTGGCACCAGGGGCAGTCGTCTTCAGCACAGCATAGTGTGGATTGTTCTTGTGAATGGGTGCTTGAGTGTCGATACTCCAGTCAGAGCCGTTACCCACCAGTTTCCATGCAGTCTTCGCATCCCAACCCCTGTGGTCATCGGCTGTGTATTCAAAGTCGCGGTTCTGAATCAATTCGGCATAGAGACCACCGTCGGCCGCATAGTTGATGTCTTCGAAGAAAATGCCCATTAGGTTGGGCGAAATGGCTTTGCGGTCGTCCCAACGGACAGTCAGCGTTGCAGCGATAGGTTCTTTACTGTTGGCGATGTGTGCGCCTGTCTCCACAAAATTTTCGCGATCCCATACAGCATTCTGTGCAGCAATGCGCTGCTTGGTCAGAAGGTTTTGCAAGCCTGAATAAGGGATGCGGATGATGTTGTTCTCCGAAGCCTTCTGCTGCTTGTCCATAAAGATGAGTACGTCATTCTGTGGAATGGTGATGTAGTCTTGTGGCTTCCATAGCGAGAAATTGTCAGACGAGGTGGATGCGGCATGCGGCAGTTTGGGGTTGGGAATGAAGGATGCGCGATATGTCTTCCCATCAAAAGAGAGGACAGGGTAGTAGAGTTTCTTCTCGCTTCCCCAGGGGCCATAGTCGCTTTCGAAGAGGTTGCACGGCACGTGCGTCCAGTGTTTTTTATCGACAGAATAGGCAATCTGAAAATCGCGGCTGCCATTTTTTACATCGGGACGCACCCACACGGAGTCGGGATGATTGGCCAGCGTTGTCATCGAGGTAGCCATCATCAGAGCAGTCAGTAAAAGATTTCTCATAAGTTATTATTCTTCAATGGGATTGACAACTGTAAAAGTGGCTGTTACTTTTCCCATCGATGAAGGGTCGATGTAAGGAGCACTGCCAGCGTAGGCTGCCATCGTCTTGGGAGTGACGGTCAGCATGTAGGTCTGCATTTCGGGCGTGGTCTCGCCAGCCTCGGGAATCTTGATGTCGAAGGTGGCCGTCGTGTTGGGGCTTGCACACGTAAACTCACCTGCAGCAATCGCTGGAGAAGTGGTATAAACGTAAGTCCCTTTCACATAGTTTCCTGCATCGCTGAAATTGACGGTAGCCTTGATGGTTTCGCCCGGTGAAGCCGTGGTTTTAGAAAACGTAATGTTCTTGAATTGAGGCAGTTTAGAGGTCTCATTGTCGTCGCTACATGCAGAACACATCACGAGTGCGGCAACAGCAACGGAAGCCAGAAAACTCAAGTTCTTTTTCATTGTTCGAATCATGTTTTTAGATGGTTTATTTCACAATTTTCGGCAAAGTTATTTATTTTTGCGGAAATATGAGTATCTTTGCACACATATTTTATAATTATTAAGAATTATGTTTAGCGGAATAGTAGAAGAATTTGCCACCGTTGTGGCCATAGAGAAGGAGCAGGAGAATGTACACTTCACGCTCACCTGCTCATTTGTCGGTGAGTTAAAGATTGACCAGAGTGTGGCTCACAACGGTGTGTGCCTCACGGTGGTGAAGATTTTTGATGGCAAGTATGTGGTCACTGCCATGAAGGAGACACTCGACAGGAGCAATCTCGGCCAACTGAAGGTGGGCGACAAGGTGAATGTGGAGCGGTCGATGAAGATGAACGGACGTTTGGATGGACACATCGTGCAGGGCCACGTTGATCAGACTGCCGTGTGTGTGGCAAAGATTGACCAGCAGGGCAGTTACACCTTCCGTTTCCAGTACAAGTTCGACCGTGAGATGGCACAAAAGGGCTACCTCACAGTCGATAAAGGTAGTGTGACCGTTAATGGGGTCAGCCTCACTGTGTGCAACTCAAAAGATGATTCTTTCGAGGTGAACATCATACCTTACACCTACGACAACACCAATTTCCATACCATCGAAGTGGGCACACTGGTGAATCTTGAGTTCGACATTATCGGCAAGTACATCGCCCGCATCCAGTCGTTCAATCAGTAACTTTCCACCAAACGCCCCCCGGCTACGGCACATCGTAGTCGTGGGGTGTGATGTGTTTCTGTACAGCAATTCCCATCATGCAGCAGATATGGGTTGCCTAAAAGTTTGATTGGCTGTATAGGAAGAAAGAAGGGAGGACACCCAATTTAGGATTTCCTCCCTTCTTTTTTGTAGAATAATACGCGGTGGGGTTACTCGCCTTTGACGGCTGCAATGCCTGGGAGCACTTTGCCCTCGATTGCTTCGAGCAAAGCACCACCACCTGTGGAGATGTAAGAAACCTTGTCTGCAAGGCCAAACTTGTTGACGCAAGCCACAGAGTCGCCACCACCGATGAGAGAGAAGGCACCTTCTTGAGTAGCCTTAGCCACTGCTTCACCTACAGCACGTGAACCAGCAGTGAAATCTTCGCACTCGAAGCAGCCAGCAGGACCGTTCCAAAGGATAGTCTTGGCTCCTTCGATAGCCTTGGTGAACTTCTCGCGGCTCTTGGGACCGATGTCGAGACCGTCCCAACCATCTTCGATAGCGTTTGATGGGAATGTCTTGATTTCTGCACCGGGTTTTACAGAGAACGTGGAGAAGTCGTAACCAGTGCAGCATACAGAGTCCTCGCCGAGCACGAGTTCCACGCCGTTCTTCTTGGCAAGTTCTTCCACACCGAGAGCCACGTCGAGTTTGTCAAGTTCTACGATAGAGTTGCCGATTTCGCCACCGTGAGCCTTCATGAAGGTGTAGGTCATGCCACCGCAGAGGATGAGTTTATCAACCTTGCCGAGGAGGTTCTCGATGATGCCAATCTTGGTAGAAACCTTTGAACCACCCATGATGGCCACAAAGGGACGCTTGATGTTATTGAGCACATTGTCAACAGCCTGTACTTCTTTTTCCATGAGCAGACCGAGCATCACGTCCTTCTTGTCGAAGTAGTCAGCGATGACAGCGGTCGAAGCGTGCTTGCGGTGAGCGGTACCGAAGGCATCCATCACCCAGCAGTCAGCGTAAGAAGCAAGTTTCTTGGCAAACTCCTTCTGGCTGGCCTTCATAGCCTTCTTGGCCTCATCATATTCGGGAGTGCCTTTCTCTACACCTACGGGCTTGCCTTCCTCTTCGGGATAGTAGCGGAGGTTTTCGAGCAGAAGTACCTCGCCTGGTTTGAGGGCTGCAGCCTGAGCGTCAGCCTTCTGGCAGTCGTCGGCAAACTGTACAGGAACACCAAGTGCCTGGCTTACAGCGGGAACAATCTGCTTGAGAGAGAGTTCGGGCTTTACCTTACCCTTTGGCTTGCCCATGTGTGACATGATGATGAGGGCACCGCCTTTCTCAAGGATGAGTTTGAGGGTGGGCACTGCACCGCGAATGCGAGTGTCGTCAGTGATGACTCCGTTCTGGATTGGCACGTTGAAATCTACGCGCACGATTGCCTTTTTGCCGGCAAAGTTGTACTCATTGATTGTCATAGTTTTTTGTTTTTTAATTGTTTGGGGTTAATTGATTAGAGTATGTCTTTTTGTTTCTGTCGATGTGCTTTGCGCTGAAACACTTCAAAAAGAAATCGCCCAGCGCATGGGACGGTTAATACTGCTCGTTCTCGTTGGGGAAGTTCCCTTCCTTCACGTCTTCCACATAGCGGCCAATGGCATCGGTCATGATGGTGTTTAGGTCGGCATAGCGGCGCAAGAACTTGGGCGAGAACCCGCGTGTCATGCCGAGCATGTCAGCAATGACGAGTACCTGTCCGTCGCATCCGCCACCAGCGCCAATGCCGATGACAGGGATTTTTAACTCGTTGGCCACCTGAGTCGCCAACTTGGCAGGAATTTTCTCCAGCACCACGGCAAAGCAACCGGCTTCTTCCAACGCATGAGCATCGCTGATGAGTTTCTTGGCCTCAGCCTCTTCTTTGGCACGAACCGAATAAGTGCCGAACTTGTTGATGGCCTGAGGAGTCAAGCCGAGGTGTCCGCAGATGGGAATACCAGCATCGAGTATCTTCCGCACTGCCGGGATTATTTCCACGCCGCCTTCCAGTTTCAGAGCGTCGCAATGGGTTTCCTTCATGATGCGAATGGCATTGGTCACGGCTTCAGTTTCGTTCACCTGATAGGTGCCGAAGGGCATGTCGCACACAACGAGAGCGCGCTTGACACCACGAACTACGCTCTTGGCATGGTAAATCATCTGGTCGAGGGTGATGGGGAGCGTGGTCCAGTTGCCAGCCATGACGTTGCTGGCCGAATCGCCTACCAGAATAACGTCAATACCTGCCGCATCAGTGATGCTGGCCGTGGTGTAGTCGTATGATGTGAGCATGGCAATCTTCTTGCCTTCTGCCTTCATCTGGATAAGTCTGTGAGTGGTGACCTTACGCTGGTCGTCCACTAAATATCCTGCCATAGTTGTCGTTTCTTTGCCGAGTGTTTTTCTCCGTTCCTGCATGGTCAACATGGCCTACCTTCTTGGGGGCACTCGGAGCGACTGCAAAGTTACATATTATTCTCAAAACTCGAACAACAAACGGGCATTTATTTGTCGTCCTGTCAGATAATTTGGCACTGCGTATTGATGATTTGCTATGTCTGTGACCCAATAATAACTGTTCACGTTGGCGATGTCGAGAATGTTGAAGGCGTCGATTCCCAACCAGATGTTGCGGAAGGCACGGCCTGCCCCCGTGAGAATGTGGCGGTCTTCGTTCTTGAGCAGTCGGTAACTGATGCCCAGGTCAACACGGCGATAACTGGGCATGCGGAACACCTGCTTTTCACGTCCGGAGTGAGGTGGGCCGAAGGGGAGACCTCCTGCATAGTGACCCTGCACAGTCACCTTCCATCGGTCGGTGTTGGGGAAGTAGTCGCTGAAGAAAACGGCACAGTTGAGCGTCTGGTCGGTGGGGCGGGGCACGTATTTTCCGCCGTTGATTTTTTCCTCAGTCTTCATCACGCCCACACTCAGCCACGAGTCTGTGCCCGGCACAAATTCGCCGTAGATTTTCAGGTCAAGGCCTGCCGCATAACCCTTGGCAATGTTGCCGCCATAATAGACCATGCGCACATTGTCGATGTTGTAGGGAATTAGGTTGCTCAGAGCCTTGTAGTAGGCTTCGGCTGTAAACTTGAAGGGGCGCATGTTCACGCGGAACTTATACTCCATGCCCAGCACGAAGTGGATGCTTCGCTGCGACTTGATGTCCTTGCGCAGAAAGGCCACCGTGTTGCCGTTCACCATCGTGGTGTCGCGCATCTCTTTGTAGAATGGAGTCTGGTAATAGACACCTGCGGAGAAACGGTAGGTCAAGTTTTCGTTGGCAGCCGGAGTGAAGGCCACGGTGGCACGGGGTGAGAAGAGGGTCTCCTTGTTCCAATCCCAATGGGTGAGCCGTGCACCATAGTTCAGCACCAGACTTCCGGCGGTCATTTCCCGTCGCCATGTGTCCTGTAGAAAGAGTTCGTAATGGAGTGATTTTTCGTTGTTTGAGGATGATAAGTTGTAGATGAGGTCTAAACGGTCGGAGGAGTGGGGGAGTGCGTACCCTGCCGAATCGCGCATTTCCCATTCGCGCATGGTTTCATCCACCTTCTCCATTTTCAGGAGGGCACCGTAGCGGAGTTGATGGCTCGTGAAGCGACTGTGTCCAGAAAGTCCCAGACTCATCATGTTTGCGTTCAGGCGGTTGCGGGCATGCTCATGGTAGGTGCCGATGCCCAGGCTCTCGGTTTCACCGTCGTTGTTGAGCCAATACTCGCCGTTGATGTCGTAGGATTCGCGTTCTTGAGTCCGAAATCCAGACCACTTGAAAGTGAGAGAGTTCATGGGGTTGAAGTGGTGAGTGGCAGACAAGGCACCGAAGTAGGTGTAGAAGCGGTCGCGCTCGCTACCGTCAAAATACACCTTAAACTCCTTTACATCTTCCGACGTGCCGAACTTGGTGGTGCGGTCTTTGGGGGTGAATCGGTAATCGTTGGTCGAAATAACCCCGATGAAATCGAAGGTCCAACGCTGATTGGGACTCCAACTCATGTAGGTCTGATAGTCGAAATCCCTGGGGTCATATTCGCCCTTGGTCTCGAGTGTTCCCAGGAGGTTTTTCATCGTCTTGTAGCGCACAGCATGGGTCATGGAGAATTTCTCGGTGCCGTAGCCGATGTAGCCGCTGGCACCCAGAAGGCTGGCACTCACGCTGGCTTCCAATCCTTTCACCTTCTTGTAGGTGATGTCCAGCACACTCGACATCTTCTCGCCATAACGAGCCTCGAATCCACCGGCAGAAAAGCCGATGCGTTCTACCATGTCGGGATTGATGATGCTGAGTCCTTCTTGCTGACCGCTGCGAATCAGCAATGGACGATAGACCTCTATGTCATTGATATAAACAGAGTTCTCGTCAAAAGAGCCACCTCGCACATTGTATTGCGAGGAGAGTTCGTTGTGGGTCGAAACGCCGGCCTGACTGGTGATGAGCCTTTCAACGCCGCCTCCCGAGGCATTTCCCATGTGCTTCATGTCCTGCATGTTCACATCGGTCATCGTGCTGGTCTGTCGGCGGATGTCTGTCACCTGCACTTCGCCCAATTCGTAGCCCAGTGAAGGCAGCATCACGCTCAAAGACACCGAATCCATCGGGTTATTGAGCACTCGCTTACGTGTTTCGTAGCCAATCATGGAGAACACAACCACCATGGAATCGGCACTTTCGCACGAGAATCGAAATTCGCCCTTTAGATTGCACACGGCACCGCATCCTGTGCCTTCCACACGCACCTGAGCCAATTCCAACGGCTCACGTTTGTCGTCCACGACTTTGCCTTTGATGACAACCGTCTGTCCGAAACTCTGCAACAGACCGCCAAAAAGGCAGCAAACAAACAGCAGCGTCGCCAAAATTCTGTGAGAAAAAACTGTGCCAATCTGTGCTAATCTGTGAGAGAATATGAGCATAATCAGTGTTTTTAATACTTGCGAAAACTGTAATGTATCGTTAATCATTTATTTTAACGAAAAACACACATTGTATATTGTATTAAAACCAAGAAAAGGATTGGCTCTGTGTCAGTCTGCCATGGAAAATACTTCAAAGAATCTATCTGTCAGAATACCAATCACTTTTGTATTCTAATCACGATTATGTTAAATAGTAATATTGTTTTCTCAATAAAAGATAGTAAAATTGGAAAAGATAAGCACCCCTGTTACCTCGTGAAGTTCACTGTGCTAAAATGGTTAAAGGAAACGTCGTTGCATATTCAATTGGTACGGCGTACAAATTGTAATTGGTGTGGCGTACAATTTGAATATGCAACGACGTGGGATTAAATGAGGATTCGTAGTGCATTTTATGTCCTATAAGTCGGAAAAGAATGGCGTGAAAGAATTTCTTTGTTGGATGTTCCGTTTTTTCAGGCGATTTTTTTGTATCTTTGCAACCGATTTACGCTCAAGCATGAAACGACTTCTACACATTATTATATATATAGGAGCATTATTCTGTGTCCACCCCCTCGCTGCTGTAGCCGACGGAGGCCAGTTTGTTGTGGTGCTGGATGCTGGCCATGGAGGCAAAGACCCAGGTGCCATCGGCTCCTCACCTCGCAATCGGGAGAAAGACATCAATCTGGGCATCACGCTGGAGGTGGGACGACTGCTGAAAGAGAACTGCCCCGATGTGAAACTCATCTACACACGAAGCACCGATGTGTTTGTGGAGTTGGGTCGCCGTGCGGAGATTGCCAACAAGGCGAAAGCCGACCTTTTTGTAAGCATCCATACGAATGCGCTGCCCAAGACGGCTCGGAAGGCTTCGGGGGTGCAGTCCTACACGCTGAGCCTGCGCACTGCCTCGACCAATCTGGAGGTGGAGAAACGCGAGAACTCGGTCATTGCGCTGGAGGGCGAGGCGGCCAAGAAGTATGACTACTACCCTTCGGCCGAAAGCAACATCATGTTTGAATTGATGCAGGACCACGACATGAAGGAAAGCGTGAATTTTGCCAAGATGGCGCAAGGAGAGATGGTGCGCACGGCAGGACGAAACGACATGGGGGTGCTGCAAGCCAATCTGGCGGTGCTGCGCCTCACCTATATGCCCAGTGTGTTGCTGGAAGTGGGCTACATCTCCACCCCGGCAGAGGAGCAATTCCTCATGTCCACCTCGGGCAGACAGACGATGGCGAAGAGCATCTACAATGCTATTGTAAAATATAAGTCCAAGAAGACGGGACGGGAATCGAAACTGGAAAAACCTACCCCCTCCCCCACTCCTGAACCTGAGCAAGGAACGAAAGCGGAACCTCAGAAACAGGAAACCGCCACATCGGCACCTGCCGACCCTGCTGCTCCTAAAGGGCCGAAAACGGTCTATCGAGTGCAAGTGCTGGCCGGAAGTGCCAAACTGAAGAGCAACGACCGCCAATTCAAGGGTCTGACCTGCGAACGCCACAAGAAAGACGGACGATACATCTACACCTACGGCGCGGCTGCTACCCTGAAGGAGGCTCAGAAACTGCGTAAGCAAGTGCTGGACAAATTTCCGCAGGCGTTTATCGTCAGTTTTGAAGAATAAGAGACAAAGAAGAATCTGTTAATCCTATATTTATCTATCATCAAGATGAAAGTCAGTAAAGAAATAAAAATCGCCCTTGTGGCTGTACTTTCAGCCATCATCATCTATGTGGGCATCATTTTCCTGAAAGGTCTGAAACTGTTCAACGACGAGGTCTCCTACTTCGTGGAGATAGCCAATGTGCAAGGCATGCCCACAGCATCAGACGTGCGCGCCAATGGTCTGAAAATCGGAACCGTGAAAGCCATCAACTTTAACTCAGACAGGCAGAACCTGACAGTGGAAATCACTATCAACCCGAATTTCAAGATTCCACAGGGCACCAGCGTCTATATGACGAAGGAGATGCTGGGCAGCGCGATGATGAACCTGCGACTGGGTCCCGACCCCACCGACGTTCTGCAACCAGGCGACACCATCAAAGGGTCACCCATGGTGGACTTGATGACGGAAGCAGGCAACTTACTGCCCAAAGTGGAGTCGATGCTGACGAAGGTGGATTCCATCTTGGGAGCCGTGAACACCATCGCAAATAACCCAGCCATCGAGACTTCGCTCGACAACATGGCAGCCGTGTCGTCCGACCTCAGAGTGACCACGCAGCGCATCAATGGCCTGCTCGGCAAGGATGTACCCCAACTGATGGCCAAGACGAACGTCATCTGCACCAATCTTGAAACAACCACCAACGCTATCAGCGAGATAGACGTGGCCGGCATGGCGCGGAAGGCTGATGCCACTCTGAGTGGTGTGCAGGAGATGACCTTCAAAATCAACACCGCCATGAACAGCAAGGACAACTCGCTGGGAATGCTGATGAACGACAATTCCATTGCCTTGCATGTGGATTCCACTCTGCAGAATTCGTCACGCCTGCTGGAAGACCTGCGACTGCACCCCAAGCGTTATGTTCACTTCTCTCTGTTCGGAAGAAAAGATAAAGAAAAGGACACGAAAAAATAAAGAGAAGAAGGACGTTATTTGAATATTGTTCAAACAATGTCCTTCTTCTTTTGAGCAGAGATTTAATCAAGACTAATCAAATAAAAGACAACAAATTAAGGAACGGAAATGATTGGGATGAAGTGATTGTTTCACATGTGAAACAATTATGTAACCGACTAAAAATCAAAGGATAAAAAATTGCACGAACAAAACAAGACCCTCTTGAACTTAACGAACGTAAATCGTTGAAAAAAAGCACATTTGCAAAAGCGGAAAAAACTGGAGGGGGAAATAAATTTTGTCAATTCAGAAAAAAAACCGAACTTTGCATCCGTTAAGAATTACACATGAGAATCACTAACCAAAATATGGTAGAAACAGTAGAAACGGAACTAAATCCAAAACACCTCTGGGGGAAGTGTCTCGACATCATTCGCGATAACATCTCCCCAGAACAATACGCTGCATCGTTTGCCTTTGTGGAACTGCACAGTTTCGAGGACGGCAAACTTGTACTCGACGTACCCAGCGAATTTGTGAAAAAGGTGTTGGAAGAAAACTTCCTGCCTCTGATGGCTTCTACTTTCAAGCGCGTGTTCAACGGCCGCATCAAAGCATTATATTATAATGTGGCGGTGGTGAAGAACAAGCGTGGTGGCGACGTGATTGAAAAGACGGAGATAGCCCCACAGGTGAAGAACGGCGCACCTCGCGATGATGCCCGCAAGACACCAGACGACGTGACGGCTCCACAGGTGCAGGACCTGGACTCTCAGTTGCTGCCCCACTATAACTTCGACAACTATCTGGAAGGTGACAGCAACCGTCTGGCACGTTCGGTGGGCGAATCTATCGCCAACAACCCTGCCAAGACGTTCAACCCCTTCTTCGTCTATGGCCCATCGGGATGCGGAAAGACACACCTCATCAATGCCATCGGCCTACGCATCAAGGAATTGCACCCACACATGCGTGTGCTCTACCTCTCGGCCCATCTCTTCACGGTGCAATACACTGATGCGGTGCGGCAGAACAAGGTGAACGATTTTATCCGCTTCTATCAGACCATCGACACGCTGATACTGGACGATGTGCAGGAGTTGTCGGGAAAGACTCAGACCCAAAACACATTCTTCCACATTTTCAATCACCTCCATGTTAACGGTAAACAAATCATCCTCTCAGCCGACCGTCCCCCCATCGCCATCCAAGGCCTGGAAGACCGCCTGCTCACCCGCTTCAAGTGGGGCATGCTGGCCGAAATAGAGAAGCCCACCCAGAATCTCCGCTACGGCATCCTGTCGGCAAAAGTGGAGAAGGAAGGATTGAAAATTCCAGCCAACGTGCTGAAATTCATTTCAGAAAATGTAGAAGACAGTGTGCGCGACCTCGAAGGCATCATCAACTCGCTCATGGCCTATTCGGTCGTTTACAACTGCGACATCAATATGGGGCTGGTGAAGAAAGTCATGCCGCGCTTTGTGGAAAAGGCAGAACATAAAATCACGATTGAAGATGTGAAGGAATGTGTGTGCGACTACTACAACCTCAAGGTGAGTCAACTCGACTCCCGCGTCCGTACACAGCAGATAGCCTTCGCCCGTCAAATGGCCATGTATCTTTCCAACCAGTTGACCGACAAGTCACACGTACAAATCGGCCTGAACATCGGCAACCGCAACCATGCCACCGTCATTCATGCTATCAAGCAAATCAAGGACATGATGGAAGTGGATGAAAAGACTCAACAGGATGTGGAGGAACTCACCAATATGCTCCGTGCGAAATAAGAGAGTTGCTTGTCCCTAAGAGACACTTCTGTGCAATCTGTGGCGAAAGAAGTGCGGAACACAAATCCATAAAAAAAGAACATCGATTATTAGTCTTTGTAATAATCGATGTTCTCTTTTGTCAGCAGTTCGATGGAAATGTAGTGGTCGCGCGGCAGATTCATCTTCAGCACACACGAGTTAAACATGGCCCGGAAGCAGTTGAGTCCTTGTGTCTGCGGATGTTGCGCGATGAGGAAGTCGGCCGACCCGTTCTTGATGCACTCCACGTTGGCATCTACGGCATCGTAGCCTAACAAGGTGACATGCGGGTGTTCCGGCATTTCCAGCCGGAGAAAGTCGGCGATGAGATGGATGGACGAGTTGAAGCAAAGTGCATGGCGAATGTCCTTGTTCTTCGTAAAAAATTCGCGCATGATTTTCTTCATTCCCTGTTTGTCATACACATAGAGGTTCACATCTACAATCTCTATCTGTGGACAACGCTCCTGCATGAACTGACGGAATCCCACCTCGCGGTTCATCTGTTGGCGGCTGGCCACACGCCCTTCGCCCAACACCTTGAAGAGGGCAATCTTCTGGGTGGAGGCATCGACTGCCAGTGACATGATACGCCCCGAAAAGGCTCCACTCTGCAGAGAGTCCTGTCCGTAGAAGATTCGGTGGTTGAACTCAGGCCAGTTGGAGTCGAGCAGAGCGTAAGGAATTTCTCGCTCATCCAACTGAGCCGTGAACTTGGCCATGATGTTATAGTTGAAGATGGGGCCAATGATAACCGTGTCGGGATTGGCCTCGAGCAAATTCAGGCATTCCAGTTTGAAGGATTCTGTGTTGAAGGGGTCGTAGCGGAAAATCTTGAACGAAATCTTGAAGTCGTTGCAACAGCGCACACCATCCATCAGTCCGTTCTCCACTCTCGCCCAGTAACTGTCCACCTCATGCATGGGCAGGATGGCTGCAAACTGATGCACACTGTGCGAGGCTAAAGCCGACGCATAATGGTTGGGGGTGTAATTGATTTCGTCCAGCACCTTCTGCACACGCTCCATGCTGATGGGCGATACATTGCCACGCCCATGAATGATGCGGTCAACCGTACCCACCGACACGCCTGCTCTTTCCGCAATGTCCTTAATGCGGACCTTGGATGTTATCTCCATACTTTCCTTAACAATACTTTTTGAATCCTTAATCTTATTGATGAGAACCGCGAAATGTTCCTAAAAAAGCATGCAAAGGTAAGGCTTTTTAGGCACATAAAAATACATTTACAACAAAATTTCGCCCAACGGCCATTTTTTGCAAATGAAAGCGTGTTTTTTTTACCAAAAAGAATTACCTTTGCAAAGAAAAATCCTAACTACATTATTAATTATATGGCTAAAATTGTTACTATGGGCGAAATTATGCTTCGCCTCTCCCCCGAAGGGAATTATCGTTTTGTACAAGCAGAAAAGTTCAACATCATCCCCGGAGGTGGCGAGGCAAATGTAGGAATTAGCCTTGCCAATTATGGACATGAGAGTGTTTTCGTCAGTAAGTTGCCCACTCACGAGATTGGTCAGATTGCTGTGAACGCCCTGCGCAAGTATGGTGTCTGCACTGATTTTATCGCCCGTGGAGGCGAACGTGTGGGACTCTACTATGCTGAAACAGGTGCCAGCATGCGTCCATCCAAGGTCATCTACGACCGTGCCCACTCTTCTATTGCCGAGGCAAAGCCCGAAGACTTTGACTTTGACAAGATTTTTGAAGGTGCCGATTGGTTCCACTGGTCGGGCATCACACCAGCCATCAGCGACGCTTCGGCCGAGTGTCTGAAACAGGCCTGCATCGCTGCCAAGAAGCACGGCGTGACTGTGTCGTGTGACCTCAACTTCCGCAAAAAACTTTGGACGAGCGAAAAAGCCATTTCCATCATGCGCCCTCTGATGCAGTATGTAGATGTGTGCATTGGCAACGAGGAAGACGCTGAACTGTGTCTCGGCTTCAAGCCCGATGCCGATGTGGAAGCCGGCGTGACCGACGCTGCTGGCTACGAAGGCATCTTCAAGGCTATGGCCAAAAAATTCAATTTCAAATATGTAGTTTCCACGCTTCGCGAAAGTTTCTCAGCCACTCACAATGGATGGAAGGCTCTCATCTATGATGGCAAAGAGTTCTACCAAAGCAAGCGCTACGACATCAACCCCATCATTGACCGCGTAGGTGGTGGCGACTCTTTCTCTGGCGGTCTCATCCACGGCCTACTCACCAAACCCACTCAAGGCGAGGCTCTGGAATTTGCTGTGGCAGCATCGGCCCTGAAGCACACCATTCCCGGCGACTTCAACCATGTGTCCGTGGCCGAAGTGGAGGCGCTCGCTGGTGGCAATGCCAACGGTCGTGTACAAAGATAAAAGACTCTTTTTTTCACATCTTCAATCCATCAAATAGAAATGGCTAAATTTGATAAACTTGCCGTCATGGCAAAGATTGGCGAAACAGGTATGGTGCCTGTGTTCTACCACAAAGATGCAGAAGTGGCAAAGAAAGTTATCAAGGCTTGCTACGACGGTGGTGTCCGTGCATTCGAGTTCACCAACCGTGGCGACTTTGCCCACGAAGTTTTTGCTGAGTGCGTGAAATACGCTGCCACCGAATGTCCAGAATTGGCACTCGGAGTGGGTTCCGTAGTCGATGCTCCCACAGCCGCCCTCTACATTCAATTGGGTGCCTGCTTCATCGTAGGCCCTCTCTTCAATCCCGATATAGCCCCCGTGTGCAACCGCCGTCTCATCCCCTATTGCCCAGGCTGTGGTTCTGTGAGCGAGGTGGGTAAGGCACAAGAACTGGGTTGCGACCTGACCAAACTCTTCCCTGGCGACGTCTATGGTCCCGCTATGGTGAAAAACTTGAAAGCCCCTATGCCATGGTCGAAAATCATGGTGACAGGCGGTGTGGCTCCCACCGAGGAAAACCTGACTGCATGGTTTAAGGCCGGTGTCTATTGCGTGGGCATGGGTTCCAAACTCTTCCCTAGCGACAAGGTGAAAGCAGAAGACTGGCAATACGTGACAGACAAGTGCCGCGAAGCCCTTGGATACGTGAAAGCAGCACGTGAATCTATTGCAAAGAAGTAACTTATTTACAATCAATTAAAACATATAAACTCATGAACATTTCAAACTTACAGAAAGCGCGTGCTGCCTATCAGCCCAAACTTCCCAAGGCACTTCAAGGCCCAGTGAAGGCTGTTGAAGGCGCACCCACTCAGTCGGTGGGCAATCAGGCTGAAATCAAAGAACTTTTTCCCAACACTTACGGAATGCCTGTCATCACCTTCCAACCAGGTGAACCCCTTGCGTTGGAACCATTCAACGTGGGCATCATCCTTTCGGGCGGTCAGGCACCTGGCGGTCACAACGTCATTTCTGGTCTCTTCGACGGTGTAAAATCGCTCAATCCTGCCAACAAACTCTACGGCTTCATCCTTGGCCCCGGTGGTTTGGTTGACCACAACTACATGGAAATCACCCCCGAACTGATGGACCAGTATCGCAACACAGGCGGTTTCGACATCATTGGTTCTGGCCGTACCAAATTGGAGGAGGAAGACCAGTTTGAGAAAGGCATTCAGATTTTGCGCGAACTTGGCATCAAGGCACTCGTCATCATCGGTGGCGACGACTCCAACACCAACGCCTGTGTGCTGGCCGAATACTATGCTGCCAAGAAGTATGGAGTGCAAGTGATTGGCTGTCCCAAGACCATCGATGGCGACCTGAAAAACGAGCAGATTGAGACCTCTTTCGGTTTCGACACCGCCTGCAAGACCTACTCCGAACTCATCGGCAATATTCAGCGCGACTGTAACTCTGCCCGCAAGTACTGGCACTTCATCAAGTTGATGGGTCGTTCAGCCTCTCACATCGCACTGGAATGTGCTCTGCAGTGCCAACCCAACATCTGCCTCATCAGTGAGGAAGTGGAAGCCAAGGCCATGTCGCTCGATGATGTGGTGACCTACATCGCCAAGGCCGTTGCTGCACGTGCAGAAGAAGGCAACAACTTCGGTACTGTTCTGATTCCAGAGGGCATCATTGAGTTCATCCCGGCCATCAAGAAACTCATTGCCGAACTGAACGACGTGCTCGCTCTGCCCGAGGCACAGAGTATCAACAGTGCCAATGAGCAACTTGAGTTTGTCAAGCGCAATCTCTCCAAGGAGAACCTTAACGTGTTCAAGTCGCTCCCAGCCGACGTGGCTGCACAACTCGCACTCGACCGCGACCCCCACGGAAACGTGCAGGTATCGCTCATCGAGACGGAGAAACTTCTCTCTCGCATGGTGGCCGACAAACTTGCCATCTGGAAACATAAGGGACTCTATAAGGGCAAGTTCGGTACACAGCACCACTTCTTCGGCTACGAAGGACGCTGCGCCGCCCCATCCAACTACGATGCCGACTACTGCTACTCACTGGGTTACAACGCCTCTCGCCTCATCGCCAACGGCAAGACAGGCTACATGTCGGTCATCAAAAACACCACTGCACCTGCTTCCGAGTGGATTGCCGGCGGTGTGCCCATCACCATGATGATGAACCTGGAGAAGCGCAACGGCAAGATGAAACCAGTCATCCGCAAGGCTCTTGTTGAACTGGACGGTGCACCATTTAAGTACTTCGCCGCCCATCGTGAAGAATGGGCCAAGCAGACCGAATATGTTTATCCTGGCCCAATCCAGTACTGGGGACCATCTGAAGTGTGCGACCAGACCACTAAGACCCTCCAGTTGGAACAGGCTAAATAACTCCACAGAGCGAAAGAACAACCCTACATTCTTTTAGATGACCGCTACAAAAAAGAAAGCAACGAAGCGTAAATCTACCAGAAAAAAGAAAGGCACGCGGCGAAACCCATTTCGCCGTGTGCCTTCATATATCCTCTGGACAGCACTTGCCCTCATCGTCGTCATCTACATAACCTTCTTCTACAAAACCTTCGTAGGCCCCTACTCCTTCCGCTGGAAAGCACTCTACGGCCACGTCACCTATCCTGATGGCAAAGTGCGCGGACTCGATATCTCCCACTATCAGGGCGACATCGACTGGAACAAACTGCGCAACGCACAGATACAGGGAGCACCTGTCTCATTCATCTTTGTCAAAGCCACCGAAGGCACCAGCCTCTGGGATGAAAATTTCAACCAAAACTTCTTCAATGCCAAGAAGAACGACATCATCCGAGGTGCCTACCACTACTTCAGTCCTTCCACACCAGCCAAAGAGCAAGCGAAATTCTATTGCAAGATGGTGCAACTCGAAGACAAAGACCTTCCACCCGTACTCGATGTGGAAGAAATCGGTTCCTACACCCCCAGCCAACTACAGCGCGAAGTGCTTAAATGGATGGACATTGTCGAGAAACACTACAACGTCACCCCTATCCTCTACACTGGCTATAAATTCCGCACCACCTACCTCAACACACCAGACTTCGACCGCTACCCCTACTGGATAGCCCACTACTACGTCGATTCCCTCCAATACAAAGGTCCTTGGGCTTTCTGGCAACATACAGACGTGGGTAAAGTCGATGGAATCAAAGGCAATGTCGATGTCAACGTCTTTCGAGGCGACTACCAAGACCTCATCGACCTCACCATCAAAACAGAAAATTAACGCTTCCCCTCAAAAACATCAACTCATGCAATACCTCTACGCCGACATCACTATCACACCCCACACCGACGACACTAGCGACATCCTTACCGCCCTGCTCGCCGACATCGGCTACGAATCCTTCGAATGCACACCCACAGGACTCAAAGCCTATATCCCACAAGCCGATTTCAACTCTCAAACCTTGCAAGACCTCCTCACCCACTTCCCCATCCCATCCGTCCAACTTGCCCACACCATCCACACTCTTGAAGATAAAGACTGGAATGCCGAATGGGAACAAAATCACTTCGCCCCCATTCTCCAGCGCCAATTCGGCATACTTCTGCGTCCCCGCATGGCCTTCGGCTCGGGCACTCACCCCACCACATACCAAATAGTCAACCTCCTCCAACACCATGACCTCACACATCAGCGGGTTCTCGACATGGGTACAGGCACAGGAGTTCTCTCCATTGCCATGGCTCAACGGGGAGCCGACTCTATTGTAGCCATCGACATAGATCCTCACAGCGTTGCAAACGCACACGAAAACCTCACCCTCAACCACATCACAGGTGCCACCGTACTGCTCGGCGATGCAACTGCCATCACAGGCACATTCCACACCATCGTCGCCAACATCCACAAAAACATCCTCACTGCCGACATGCCCACCTACACCCGCCACCTTGCCCCCGAAGGCATCCTCATCATCTCTGGATTCCTCACCGCCGACATTCCTCACATGCAGACCGTCGCCGACCAAAACAACCTCACCACTATCCACACAACTCATCAAGACGGATGGGCCGTCATGACTCTCCAGAAAAAACTTGATAGCAAACAAAAAACGCGCGACATAGGTGAGGGAGAAGGATGAAGACTACGAAACTTTTTATGGGTATTTTTTGCCTTAGTGTCGGCATTTTTTTGTATTTTTGTACTTTCAAAAGTGAATTCATCATCGTGAAACTGTATTAAGTGCATGAAAACCAAATCTTTTATCATAGTGGTCTGCATTCTTACCGCATTATGGACGGGAGGAATGTTTGGCTCGTGTGCCCAAACGAAGAATGTGACCATTGAGAACGACTCGGCGGCATTGCGACTGGCTGTGTTGCCCACGATGGAGTGTCTGCCTTTCTTTTATGCCGATTCCATCGGACTTTTCGACTCGTTAGGAGTGGATGTGAGATTGCTGACGTATGGAGCAGCGATGGACGCTGACACGGCGTTCAGACGAGGTTGGACGGATGCGATTGCTACAGACTTGGTGAAGGCTTGCCTTTGGCAGTCGGAGGGCGACACGGCGCATGTAGCGATGGTGGGCGACTTGCGGCTGTGGCTCGTCACGGCTCCGAAGGCTCGACTGTTGAAGGCGGAAAGTCTGAAGGAAAAGATTATCGGAGTGACGAGGCATTCGGCCACGGACTATTTTTCCGATAAGATTTTGTCTTCTGTAAAGATGAAAGACATAGACATTAACAAGCCACAAATCAATGATGTATGGATTCGTACTTTGATGGTTGATCAAGACCAGTTGGACGGTGCCATCCTACCTGAGCCATACGCCAGCGAGGCGGTTGCACGGGGGGCAAAGCGACTGAACGGTTCGGAGAGAATGGGAGTGGAGAAACTGATGTGTGTGCTGGTGGCTGATTCGGTCTATCGGGTACGGAAGGCAGATGTAGAGAAGATTCGTCAGGTGTATGACAGGGCTGTAGAGGCGATGAATAGGGATTCTGTAGAAGATAAGTTGGGATATTTCCCCGATGGATTCAGACTTGAGATGCCCGATTCACTTTTCAGATATGTGCCATTGAGGAGGAGCGTGGCCTTCCACGACTCGATGATGACGGATGTGAAGGCTTGGGCCAAAGAACGGATGCTGATAAAATGAAAGGAGGGGATAATGATGGATTACGATGACATATTGACGAAACTGAAAAAGGAAAACCTGGCAGAGACTTTTCCGCTGGTGAGACAAAAGGCAGCCGAGGTGGGCAACTGGGAGATGGCAGAGGAGGCCGAACGGCTCTGGACTACTTATCGGCAGATGCTGCAGTTCATGCTGCAAGGGGTGGACGACGTGCAAGGCGGACGCATTCGCACGGACATTTGCCAGCGGCTCTCGCTGATGGTGCGCCGTCTGGAGCGGCAGGAACGGTTGCGGAACCATGCGGAGGAGAAGTATGTGAGCACTCAGAAAGGGCTGTCCAACATTCCTTCTTTTGAACACCTTGTAAGCCAATTGGAGAGTCTTTCGGGTGAGATGGAGGAGGCGAAGACAGACGAACTGATGCGCGACTCCATCCGCCAACATCGGATGGAAGGTTTGACGGAATTGTATGAGACAACGGTGCAAAACTTGTTCAACTGGACGTGGACGAGCGACATCTGGCACAACACCGATGTGGAGCAAGCCAACCGCATCATCTTTTCCGACACCATCCAAACAGGCGACAAGGCTCTTTTTATTAGTGCTGTGACCTTGTCTTTACTCGAATTCATCGATATTTCCAAGGCACTTTTCCTGCTCGACTCCTATCTGGTGGAGGACGAACAGGTGTCGCAACGTGCGCTGGTGGGTTTCCTGCTGGTGTGCTGCCTCCACTTCGACAAACTCAGACGTAGCCAGGAACTGAAAGACCGCCTGAACATCTACCACGACGACGCGACGTTTGTCCACGATGTCTATGCCACCATGATGCAGTTGCAGATGAGTTGCACAACAGACAGTGTGACCTCACGGATACGCAACGACATCATGCCTGTGCTGATGAAGGGTGTGATGGGCAGAAAACGAGGGCAACAGAAGGACCTCAACCCCGATGAATTCGTGAAACACGGTGAGAATCCCGAATGGATGAACGATGAAAAGATGAACAAGAAGATGCACGAAATGGCTGAACTGCAACTGGACGGGGCTGATGTATATTTTGCTTCTTTCTCTACGCTGAAGGGCTATCCCTTCTTTCATCAGTTGCCCCATTGGTTCTACCCCTTCTCGCTCGACGAGAACCACACACCCGAACTGAAGAGTTTCTCCAGTGGCAATCTGAATCGTCTCGTCCGGCTGATTCTGAACGGAAGCCCCTTCTGCAACAGCGACAAATATTCGCTCTGCTTCACATTCTCGCAACTCGGCGGTATGGCAGAAAGTGCGGTGGAGGCGCAGATAAACGCCCAAATCCCCGATGGAATGGACATGGACGAACTGGCAGAGAGTGCCGACCTGCAAAAACCCAAGAAGGCTGACATCCGCAGGCAATATGTCTTTGACCTCTATCGTTTCTATCACCTCAATCCCTACCGACTGCAGTTTACTAATCCTTTCACTCTGCTGAAAGAACACCCCATCACCCCCTTCAGCAACGAATGGCTGACGGACTTGCTGACGGACGACAAGGAAGAGATGGCGCAGTATGCTGATTTTCTGATGCGCAAGGAATTTTATGCCTCGGCACTGGACATCTTCACGCAGATTGCTGACAATGAGTTTGATCCAGACTTAGCAGGTATTTGGCAGAAAACCGGCTTCTGCCACCAGAAACTCGGCCACACCGAAGAGACCATTCATGCCTATGCCGTGGCCAACAGCATCAAGCCGAACTCAAAATGGACACTGAGCCATCTGGCCTCGCTATGCTATGCGGCAGGACGGATGGAAGAGGCTGCACAGTATTATAAGGAACTGTTGGAACTCTCGCCAGACAACATGAAATACCTGATAAATTCGGCACAATCACTCATGAAATGTCAGCATTTCGACCAGGCAGAACCGTTGCTCTACAAGGCTTTCTATCTGGACGAAGAATCGCTGCAGGCAAAGTCGCTCCTGGCATGGTGTCTGCTTGTGAACGGAAAGAAAGAAGAGGCCCTTAAACTGATTTTTGAACTGCAAACAACGGCCGAACTGGGCGACGAGTCCCGCATGCTGTTGGGTGTCGTGATGCTGATGGATGGCAAGACACAAGAAGCATATAGGCAGTTGATGCCACTTTTTCAGGAGAAAAAAACGGACGACCTGCATGAGCGGCTTAACACGCTCTGTCGTCAGAAACGACTGAAAAAGGGGACCGTGACGCTCTTTCTGGATGCACTGATGCTGCAAATAGAATAAATGTCAATTTATCAAAAACATGCAAAACAGTACCTTATACCTTCAACGCCTTCGCCAACTTCTCCAGATGGAATACGACTCTGAGAAAGAAGAATTTCGTGTGCAGTCGGAGAAGATGGGCCTCAAGCGAAAGATTCATCGCGGCATCTGCTGGTACCCAGTCGAGGCAGGACGCAGTTACTACAACTCGCTGAACCAATTCGTCGTTGAAATCGTGAAAAAAGACCACAACGAGGACGACGAAGACATCGAACACCTGTTTGAATATGGAAAGCCCGTGCAGTTCTTCACTCTCAAAGCCTCTTCCCACCCCCTTTCCAACAGAAGAGAAGAACCATCCGGCCAGCAGTCATCTCTTCCTTCAGAGGGGGCGGGGGGAGGATTCTCCTATTTACCCTTTTCATCGACAGTTTCCTATGTGGATGGCGACCGAATGGTGGTCACACTACCCTCCTCGCAAGCACTCATCGACTTGCAGAATACAACGAATCTGGGAGTACAACTTTACTTCGATGAAACGTCGTACAAGACGATGTTTCATGCACTTAACGATGCCATCAACGCCAAGAACAATCGTCTTGCCGACCTGAAGGATATCTTTGCAGGGCAACTGAAACCCGAAAAGCGTACTTTCGCCCCCCTCTCTTTCCCTTGGCTGAACAAGACACAGGAGCAGGCTGTGAACGAGGTGTTGTGGGCAAAGGATGTGGAGGTGGTGCATGGACCTCCCGGAACAGGAAAGACAACCACGCTGGTCGAAGCCATCTACGAGACGCTGCATCGCGAAACACAGGTACTCGTGTGTGCCCAGAGCAACATGGCGGTGGATTGGATTAGCGAAAAACTGGTAGATCATGGTGTGCCCGTCCTTCGCATCGGCAATCCCTCGCGAGTGAACGACAAGATGCTCTCTTTCACCTACGAACGTAAGTTTGAGAGTCATCCAGACTATCCCGAACTGTGGAGCATCCGCAAGACCATCTGGCAAATCAAAGAGAACCACAAGCGTGGCGACAACGTGCATCAGAAGATAGCACGTCTGCGCGACCGTGCCAGCGAGATTGAAATGGCTATCAACGCCCAACTTTTCGATGAGGCACGTGTGGTGGCTTGCACCTTGGTAGGCTCAGCCAACAAACTCTTGGTGCGGCACAAATTTTCCACCCTATTTATTGACGAAGCAGCACAAGCCCTTGAGCCTGCATGCTGGATAGCCATCCGTCGGGCCTCGCGTGTCATCCTTGCCGGCGACCACCAACAACTTCCACCCACCATCAAGTGTTACGAAGCCATGAAACAGGGGCTTGGAAAGACACTCATGGAACGCATTGTGGAGAACCAACCTGATGCCGTCACTTTGCTCAAAGTGCAATACCGCATGAATGATGACATCATGAAGTTCTCCTCCGACTGGTTCTACAAGGGCGAGGTGGAGTCGGACGAAAGTGTGAAGCATCGTTCTGTGCTCGATCTTGAACATTCCATTCAATGGATTGACGGCAACGAAATCTTGCAGCAGGTGAACGAAGACTTAGAGAAGCAAGGTTCCCCCGAAGAAAAATTAGACATTGATTTCACCGAACAATTCATCGGCGAAAATCATGGACGCATCAACAAGGCGGAAGCAGAACTGGTGCTATCCACACTCAAGAATTACATAGACAAAATCGGGAAAGAGCGTTTCCTTGCCGAACGGCTGGATGTAGGCATCATCTCCCCCTACAAAGTGCAGACACAGTATCTTCGTCAGCAAATCCGCAAGCGTGAGGAGTTCCGTCCTTTCCGCCAGGTCATCAGCGTCAACACCGTCGATGGCTTTCAGGGCCAGGAGCGCGACATCATCCTCATCAGCCTTGTGCGCAGCAACGACAATGGGCAGATTGGCTTTCTTTCCGACCTCCGCCGCATGAATGTAGCCATGACCCGTGCCCGCATGAAACTCATCATCTTTGGCGACAAAGCCACCCTCCAGCATCATACGTTCTATCGCAAACTCATCCAGTACGTGGAAAGGTTGAAAGGAGAATGAATTCCATCTCCAACTTTTTTCTGAAAAAGCGTACCCCTCGGCTACGAAGTGCCGTACCCCTCGACTACGGCAAGGTGTACCCCTCGGCTACGCTCTTATGCCACAACAAAAAAAAGGAACCCTTGGATAGATTCCTTTTTGTAGTTCTTTGTAGCGCCTACGAGAATCGAACTCGTGTTCCATGCGTGAGAGGCATGTGTCCTAGCCGCTAGACGAAAGCGCCAAGTGCCCTGTAAAGGGCTTTGATTCCGAAGTTTTTTGTAGCGCCTACGAGAATCGAACTCGTGTTCCATGCGTGAGAGGCATGTGTCCTAGCCGCTAGACGAAAGCGCCAAGTTCAGAACGGCATTTGTGATTTTTTCTTCAGTGGCGGAAGGAGGGGGATTCGAACCCCCGGTACGGTAACCCGTACGTCAGTTTAGCAAACTGGTGGTTTCAGCCACTCACCCATCCTTCCGGAACCGTGCGTTCTGAATTGCTCCGACAAAGTGTGTTTCTCCTTTGCTAAAGGCACTCCCTTGTCTTTTGCGAGTGCAAAGGTAGTGTAAATTTTCCGTTCCGACAAATATTTTTGAGGAAAAAATCGTACCTTTGCGGAAAATTTGTGCTTCACATTAATATAATAAGAGAAATATGCATACAAAACAGGAGAAGATGGAGGCGTTCGGGCGTTTGCTCGACGTGATGGACGACCTCCGCGAGAAGTGCCCGTGGGACAGAAAGCAGACGAACGAGTCGCTACGTCCCAACACAATTGAGGAAACTTACGAACTCTGCGATGCCCTCATGAAGGAGGACAATATCAACATCTGCAAGGAACTGGGCGACGTGCTGCTGCACATCGTTTTCTACTCGAAGATTGGCGAGGAGAAGGGGGCTTTCGATGTGGCTGACGTGTGCCACAAACTATGCGACAAACTGATTTTTCGTCATCCGCATGTGTATGGCGACGCGGTGGCCAATACGGCTGGCGAGGTGGTGCAGACGTGGGAACAAATCAAGACGAAGGAGAAGGATGGCAACAAGACGGTCCTTTCAGGAGTCCCCGATGCTCTACCCTCTCTCATCAAGGCATACCGCATTCAGGACAAGGCGCGCAATGTGGGCTTCGATTGGGAGGACCGCCGCGACGTGTGGAAGAAGGTGAAGGAGGAAATCTCTGAATTTGAGGAAGAAGTGGAGACTCTCTACAATCATGCAGAGACAGATGAAGCCAAAGCCGCCGCCAAGCAACATGCCACCGAGGAGTTTGGCGATGTGATGTTCTCGCTTATCAATGCTGCCCGACTCTACAAAATCAACCCCGACAATGCACTGGAACACACCAACCAGAAGTTCATCCACCGCTTCAACTATGTGGAAGCAAAGGCCAAAGAAAAAGGCCTGGACTTGAAAGACCTGACCTTGGAACAGATGGATGAATGGTGGGAGGAGGCGAAACAGCAATTTGCACGGACCTAACTTCCAATTTCACCACTTTTCATTTCAAGAAGTATTTAGGTTTTCTTTGACGTGCCTCTTCCAGGCTTACCATGCTGGACTTCTCATCTGACTGTTCAGAACGGAGTTCGGCATATTTCTTGTCCAGTTCATCGGTCAGTTCGGCTCTTGTGGCAGGGTTGAGCAGACGGGCGCTGGCAATCACGTTCTGTGAGGCATCTTTCATCCAGAGAACAGGACCATGATAGACAGGCGCAATCTTCAAGGCTGTGTGGAGTTCGCTGGTCGTCGCACCGCCAATCATGATGGGGATGTTGGCACCTCGTTCTTCGAGCGCACGAGCCACATTCACCATCTCTTCCAACGAGGGGGTGATAAGCCCTGAAAGCCCGATGATATCGACTTTTTCTTCGATGGCTTTATCTACAATCGTCTCGGTGGGCACCATCACACCGAGGTCGATGATTTCGTAGTTGTTGCAGGCAAGGATGACGCTCACGATGTTCTTGCCGATGTCGTGCACATCGCCCTTCACGGTCGCCAACAGCACTTTTCCTGCCTTCTGCGCCCCTTCTGAACGGCTGGCTTCAATCAGCGGTTGCAGAATACTCACGGCTTTTTTCATCGTTCGTGCCGTCTTCACCACTTGGGGAAGGAACATCTTGCCGCTGCCGAAAAGTTCCCCCACCGTGTTCATTGCATCCATCAAGGGGCCTTCGATAATCTTCACCGGATTGTCATACAGTTTCGCTGCCTCGTCCAAATCGGCTTCCAGACAGTCACCCACTCCTTTGATGAGGGCATGCTTCAACCGTTCTTCCACCGTGCCGTTTCGCCAATCGTCGGCAGAACTTTTAGATATAACTCCTCCGTTTTTAAGTACTTCCTTTTCAGCCTCTTTCTCCTCCTTAATTCGAGCAGCAATTTCAATCAGTCTCTCCGTAGCATCGGGGGTGCGATTGAGCAGCACATCATCAATGGCAGTTAGCACATCGTCGGGGATGTCGCTGTAGAGCACCTGTGTGGCAGGATTGACAATGCCCATGTCCTGCCCTGCTGCAATGGTGTGGTAAAGGAATACGGCATGCATCGCCTCGCGGATGTAGTTGTTGCCCCGGAAGGAGAAAGAAAGGTTGCTGATGCCGCCTGAGACATGCGCACCCGGCAGGTTCTTGCGAATCCACTCGGTGGCACGGATAAAGTCGAGGGCGTAGTTGTTGTGTTCCTCCATACCTGTAGCCACCGCCAACACGTTGGGATCGAAGATGATGTCGAGAGGATTGAAGCCCACCTTTTCGACCAAGAGATGGTAGGCACGTTCGCAGATTTCTATCTTTCTTTCGTATGTGGTGGCTTGCCCTTGTTCGTCGAAGGCCATCACCACCGTGGCAGCACCGAGACGCTTGATTTCTCGGGCTTTCTGAAGAAACTTCTCCTCCCCTTCTTTCAGCGAGATGCTGTTGACGATGCTTTTGCCCTGCACACACTTCAAACCAGCCTTGATGACTTCCCAATCGCTGGAGTCAATCATCACAGGCACTTTGGATATGTCGGGGTCGCTCATCAAGAGATTGAGGAATGTCACCATCTCCTTCTTCGCATCCAGCAATCCGTCATCCATGTTGATGTCGATGACAAGTGCCCCATCCTCCACCTGCTTTCTGGCGATGGAAAGGGCTTCTTCGTAGTTCTTTTCGTTGATGAGACGGAGGAACTTGCGCGAGCCAGCCACATTGCAGCGTTCACCCACATTCACAAAACGGCGTTCAGGCGTGAGTTCCAGCAATTCAAGACCGCTCAACCACATGTTCTTCGGCTTTTCCACTGGCACATGCGGCTTTTTCCCCTCCACAAGGGCAGGATACAACTCGATGAATTTCTCTGTCGTTCCACAGCAGCCGCCCAAGATGTTGACCAGTCCCTCCTCCACATATTCCTTCACCTGCTCTGCCATCATGTCGGGGGTCTGGTCGTAGAGTCCCAACGAATTGGGTAGTCCCGCATTGGGGTGGGCAGAAATATAGTATGGTGCCTTCTCTGCCAACAACTTCAAGAAAGGTTTCAGTTGGCGCGCACCAAACGAGCAGTTCAATCCGATGGAGAAGATGTCGGCATGCTGCACACTCGCCAAGAAAGCCTCCAAAGTCTGTCCCGAAAGTGTACGACCAGCCGTGTCGCTCACCGTGATGGAAAGCATCAGCGGAAGACGCTTCCCTGTCGATTCCATCGCCTTTTCTGCCGCATAGATAGCAGCCTTGGCGTTGAGCGAATCAAAGATAGTTTCGATGAGCAAGGCATCCACGCCCCCCTCGATGAGGGCTTCCATCTGCTCCACGTAGGCATCCACCAATTCGTCGTAAGTGAGGCTACGTAAAGCAGGATTGTTCACATCGGGCGAGATGCTCAGCGTCTTGTTCGTGGGACCCACATCGCCCAACACAAAACGCGGTTTCATCGGTGTTTTCTGTGTGTATTCATCCGCCAACTGACGGGCAATCTTCGCACCAGCCAAATTCATCTCACGGCAATACCCCTCCACGTTGTAATCAGCCATCGACACCCTTTGCGAAGAGAAGGTGCAAGTGGTGATGAGGTCGGCTCCTGCCTCCAGATACTTCCGGTGAATGTCGGCAATCACGTCGGGACGGGTCAGACAGAGGATGTCATTGTTGCCCTTCATCAGCCCCGGCACATCCTTGAACCGTTCACCTCTGAAGTCCTCCTCCTGCAAGCCGTACTGCTGAATCATGGTGCCCATGGCACCGTCGAGTATCAGTATTTTGTGTTTGATGATATTGATCATAAAGTGAATAGTGAAAAGTGAAAAGTGAAAAATCTATTTTACCTGCCATCCGGTTGGCTGTTTATCAACAAAAGTAACTTAGATTTTTCACTATTCACTTTTCGTTTTTAACTTAAACATATTTTTTCTTTGCCCTGTCCATTTCCCTTCTGTCCTCTTTCTCCTTGAGTGTCTGTCGCTTGTCATACTCTTTCTTGCCTCGCGCCAATGCAATGACCAGTTTTGCCAAGCCCTTCTCGTTGATGAAGAGACGGACGGGGACGATGGTGAAACCGGGTGCTTTCGTGTCCTCCTGCAAGTTGCGGATTTCCTTGCTGTTCAGGAGCAGTTTCCGTTCCCTGCGCTCCACATGGTTGTTGTAGGAACCTTCGGAATAGAGAGCCACATACATGTTCTTCACCCAAATCTCTCCATTATTGATATAGCAATAGGTATCTACCAGACTCGCCTTGCCTGCACGGATGCTCTTGATTTCCGTACCCGTCAAGACGATACCAGCCGTGAAAGTGTCGATGAATTCGTAGTCAAACGACGCCCTCTTGTTTTTGATGTTCACCTGTTGCGGTTTCGTTATCTTTGTTTTTGCCATAAAAAACTAAAAATTAAAAGTTAAAAACTAAAAGTATAAGTTACCAGTTATGCGGATAGTTCCTCATTAGCAAAAGTAACTCAGATTTTTCACTATTCACTTTTCGTTTTTAACTTACATATACTTATCCAAATTCTCCACTATCATCTTCGCCACAGCCGGGGTCACCTCTTCCTGGTGTTCGTCGAGGAAATCGTCACCCAACTCGTTCAAGTCCTCCAACTGCTCATACAGTGCCATGAACTCCTCATCGCTCATGTCCCTGGAGAGTTCCCCCTGATGCTTGTGGTACTCCTTTTTCACCTCATACAACAACTTCGAGAACTTTTTCATCACATCCGATGTTGCCTTCTCGCCGCATGGTCTCCCCATAGAGGGGGAGATGTCCGCAGGACAGAGAGGGTCTTCTTCCTTTTCTTTCCCCCACTCCTTCTTCACCACCATCGGAAACGGTCCTTCCAACACGTATGGTGCATATCCATTCAGAATCAACTGAATGAAACCGCCCTCCATCACCTCGTCCAGCACATAGCGGTAACACAACACCGCATGCTGTTCCGCACTCAGCATATCCATGTTGTCGGCAGTCAGTCCACCACCAATCGCCGCCAGATATCCATCCGTCACCCATTCGATGAACCCGATGCCATCCAGCGTCTCATACTTTTCCCGTGCCTCTTGCTTGTCTAAATGTACCATTCTGTTGTTTTTAGGGTGCAAAGATAGTGAAAATTCGGGGTAAATTTAGAACAGTAAGTAAAAACTTCTCATTTACTCAAAAAAATTTACTCCGAATTTACTTTCCGAGACTGTGCGAAGCACACAAAAGTTTGGAGGGGGTCTTGCAACTCACTTCTTCCGTCCTCGATACACAAAACTGCCGATGGCTACGAGAAAGATGAGGAAAGTGACGACATAAGCCCAGATGTGGGTGACACGCGAGGTGGCACTGACGGTGTAGTCGCCAGGAATGAGCCGTTCGCCCGTAAGCGGATAATAGATGATGCCATTCTTGAGGACTCCTGTACCAGGATTCACTACCGTGCCAGGCATTTCAAGCGTGTAAGTTACAGAAAGCCAGAAGATGTTGAGTTGGTCGGAAAGTTCCTCAGACATACCCATCCCAAGCGGCGTTTCATCATCGAAGAATGGTGCGTAAGCATTGGAATGGAAGAACTTCTCAAACTCTTCGGTCACCTCCACCGCAGGCAACTGCGCCTGTCCGTCTTTTAGGAGATATTTTGCCAGCGAATCGTGTAGTGCCACGAACTGTTCTTTGTTCACAGGAGGATTCTGAATAGAGTCATAGTGTTCCACCATGTAGTCAAAGCACATCTTGAATAGATTGTCATTCATCCATTGTGAAACAAATGGTTCCATTTTACAGATTTTCTCCGATGCCTCCGACCCGTTAAGTCCTTCGAGCAGGTTGGGTTGTCCTGTGAACCAGAACCTGACGATGTCGTTGTCTGCATAGTTTGTGGCTGGAAGTTTGAAGGTGTCTGCCACTGTGCTGAAGGTTTCAGTATAGGTGTATTCCGTGTAGAACCAGCGGAAATGCTTTTCCAGATCCGCATTCGATTTCAGGCGTTCGCCATTCAGTTGCAGAGGGGTGTATTGGCACATCTCCTTCACATCCTTAAACTCGCGGTATTCAAGTGTGGTAGTTACAGTATCGTTGTCGCCGATGTCGGTGTGAGAACCCATAAAGCCCTCCATGTTGACACATTCCGGAACGGGAGCCAACGGGGCAGACGTGCTGTCCTTGCTCCACAGGGAATCTCTTTCTTCCTGAGTCATCACTTTGTTATAAATGACTTCACGCTCACAAGTGCCGTCTTCGTGAATAACGGTGTGCAATCTGACGTCCTGCTTTTCACAGGAGAAGAAAAGTGCCACTGATGCCAATAGCATCCAATATGAACTAATTGTAGTTTTCATACATCATCATTTTTAATTGTGTGTAACTAATAGGTTTTGGTTGACTTGCCTCTAAGTAGCGTGTGTACATGTTCTCGAGCGTGCTGCTTCGTGGAAAGTCTGTTGTATAGGCATGGGCACGTGGTGCCTCAGTCTTCACGGGTTGGTTGACATAGATGAACAGTCCTATGAGCAGGATGGCTGCCACGGATGTGATGGTGCGCAGCACCCTTAGCATCAGGTGAGGCTTAGCACTCCCTTGTTCCTCCCTTCTTTCCCCCTGTTCTTCTCTGTCGGGCAGGTTTGCCATGATGCTTTCCAGCATTTCATCGGGATTATCCAATTCTGGCTGCTGTCCTTTCAACCTGTCGAGTATGTCATCTATCTGTGTCATATCCTAATTGTTTTAATCGTTCTCGTATTGTTTGCCGAGCCACATACAGGTTGCTCTTCACCTGTTTGGCATCCAAGCCTGTTATTTCTTCTACTTCTGGCGATGAGAGTCCTTCCAGATGGCAGAGCGTGAACACCATCCTTTGCTTCTCCCCCAACCCTTCTGCCAACATTCTCACGATCGACACCCACTCCCTGTTTTCCAATGCCCTGTGCGTATCAGTATCGGAAGCATACCGTCGGAACACCAATTCGTCGTCTGGCATGGGAACCACATGTTTCATGCGTTTCAACCTGTCCAGACACAGGCGTGTGGCTATCGTATAGATCCATGTGGCAAAGTTCTTCTGGGTGTCATACTCTCCCATTCGCTGCCACACACGGATGAAGGTCTCCTGCACCATGTCCTTCGCCTCTTCCTCGTCGCACAGCAGTTTCAGAGTCAACGAAAACACCATCCGCTGATATGCCAGCACCACCCCACGAAAAGCAGTCTTCTCGCCTCGTTGGCACCTTACTATGATATCTTCGTCTATCTGAACCATTTTGTCGAATTTTCATCCATTATACGACTGGAAACCGAAAAAGTCAAATGGAGACCTCGCAAAATTAGTGTTTTTCTTTCAAAACTTGTTTCCGAATTGGATATTTTGCAGTTAATCCCTTCAAAAATTGGAACGATACAGAAAATGTGCTACATTTGTAATCACTTTTACTACACTAAAAACCAAAAAGCAATGAAAAAGACTACGTACATTTGGGCTATGGGGCTGGCACTCCCCTTGCTGTTGGGCAGTTGCAACAGCAAGAATGCTGCCGGAAACACCAGTGATGAAGACTCTACAGCGGTGGCGACCGTGAGTGTCCCTGAAACGGACGACGACACATCTGCTGAAGAATCAGAAGACGAAGCGATGATTTTCGATGACTGGTCCAACCGTCCCATCACGGTGAAAGCCGAGGACGGCAAGGTGGGCATCCACGCTTTTGCCAAGGCTTTCTGCCAAGAATATTCGGCGATTGAGCCTTGCGCTAAGATGCTGTCCTACCTGAAAAATCCTGCCTTTTTCGAGAAGTCGGAGGAAACATTTTATGTGGGAGACGAACCGAAGAGCGGCTATATCACCTGCAACTGGAGATTTGAGACTTCCAATGCCGTGACATTATGCTACTGGAATCGCAAGAACGGGCACCAACTGGTGGGTGTGACTGCGGAGCGAGGCATGGAAACAGAAAATGGATTAACGTGTCGGTACATGTTTTACGATTATGACAAGGCTACAGGACGCATGACACCAGACATGGATGTCGTGAAGGTGTTTGACAAACTTGCCGCCTCATACGAGGACATCTTCCTGTATCTGCCCGAAGAAGGCAAAGATATTGTCGTGTACGCTTTCAACTATGGCGACGACGACGAGTCAGAAGATGACGACACTTTCGAGGATTTCAGAGGAAAGTGGGACGGCATGACATTCACCATCGTTCCGAACAAGGAATAATACTGCCCCATCCATCACCACGCAACATCAAGCAATTCACCCACAAAGCCTTACGCGGTTTTGTGGGTGAAGTTTTTTTCTGGAGGCGAGAACAACTGGAAAAGCGAAAAGCCCATCGCTGGAAAAAGGACACCTGTAACGGTGAAAAGTCGAGTCAACGTGAATTAGAATTAAGTTCAATCCAGGGTCAACCCTTATCGTGAGTAAGCCCACAAGCAGTCAACCAAAATCGTTAAACGAAAGTCCGTGATTGTCTTTTTTTCACACGGACGATTGTCCGAACGCCACTCGGACAGTCGTCCGCCCGTCGCACGGACAGTTGTCCGAACGTGGCACGGGCGGTTGTCCGACCGGCACAAAGGAAAATCCATTTAGCGCATTCCTATCTTGTCATTGGTGGAAACCCTCTTCTTCCAGCATTTTTTGTTTCTTCTCAATCATATCCCCTTCGCGCTGGCCGCAGAAGCCGCAGAGGGAGCCATCGGCTGCAATGACACGATGGCAAGGCACTTCTGGAGCGAAGGGGTTGCGACGGAGGGCTTGGCCGACGGCTTGGGCACTCCGACAGCCGATGCGGCGAGCCAGTTCGCCGTAGGTGATGGCTTCTCCTCGGGGCACATTGAGGAGTTCCAGATAGACGCGGCGCTGGAAGTCGGTGATGTGGGTGGAGGTGAGGACACGTTGGCGGATGTCGTTTTGTGTTTCCATACGGATGAGAATAATGATAAAAAAAAGGGAAGAAAGCGTGAACTTTCTCCCCTTTTCTTGAGCCTCTTGTCGGATTCGAACCAACGACCCCGAGATTACAAATCACGTGCTCTGGCCAACTGAGCTAAAGAGGCGGGTGGGTAAGCGAACTACATCGCGCCGCTACAACCAAGTACCCTTGCTGCGGTCAAGCCCTGGGGGATTCCGAGGGAGCTGGCCGTATAGGACTTACCCATGTTTTTGTTTTGCGGGTGCAAAGGTAGGGAGTTTTAGCGAATTGACAAAACTTTTTGAGTGAAAAGTGAAGAGTGAAGAGTGAAAAAGTGAATAGTTGGCCTGCCGAAGTTACTTACGCTCGGAAAAACTTAAATAAATTTTGTTTTTCCCTCACTTATTCGTAACTTTGCACCCATTATGGAAGAATTTATCCTCAATCTCACTAATGGAGCACTCGACAACCTGAACTATGGTTGGGTCATTCTGTTCATGGCCATCGAGAGTTCGTTCATTCCTTTCCCTTCTGAAGTGGTGATGATACCGGCTGCCTACATGGCGGCAGAGACGGGCGAGATGTCTTACCCGATGATTATCTTGTGTGGCACGTTGGGCGCACTCATCGGTGCATTGGTCAATTATGGTCTTGCCTATTCTCTAGGTCGCCCCATCGTTTATGCTTTTGCCAACAGCCGCATCGGTCACATGTGTCTGATTGATGCGGAGAAGGTGGAGAAGGCTGAGCAGTATTTCGACAAGCGAGGTGCCATCTCCACGCTGATTGGCCGCATGATTCCTGCCATTCGCCAACTCATCAGCATCCCTGCGGGTTTGGCCAAGATGAACCTGCTGTCGTTCTGCCTCTACACCTGTCTGGGTGCAGGACTCTGGAACAGCATCCTTGTGGGCATTGGCGCGGCTTTCCACTCGACCATGCCGAAGCAGGAACTCATCGACATCATCGCGCACTACTCCCACATCATCGGCATTGCTGCCATCATCATCGTGGTGGCTATTGTTGCATACCTTATATATAAAGGGATGAAAAAGTGAGTGCGAGCAAGCCGAAAGGCACATGGTACATTGTAAAATTGTAAATGAAAAGATATGTTTGAAAATTTGAGCGAAAGACTGGAACGGTCTTTCAAGATACTGAAGGGTGAAGGCAAAATCACCGAAATCAACGTGGCGGAAACGCTGAAGGATGTGCGTAAGGCACTTCTCGAAGCCGATGTGAACTATAAGGTGGCTAAGACGTTTACCGACACGGTGAAGCAGAAGGCTCTGGGTCAGAATGTGCTCACCGCCGTGAAGCCTGGCCAGATGATGGTCAAGATTGTACACGACGAATTGGCCGAACTGATGGGTGGAAAGGCCACCGAACTGAATCTGACGGGTCGCCCCACGGTGATTCTGATGGCAGGTCTGAACGGTGCTGGTAAGACGACCATGTCGGGCAAGTTGGCACTGCGGTTGAAGACTCAGAACCACAAGAAGCCGCTCTTGGCTGCCTGCGACACGTTCCGTCCTGCGGCTATGGAGCAGTTGCGCGTGTTGGCCGAGCAGGTGGAGGTGCCATGCTATCTGGAGGAAGGTGCCACCGACCCGATTGCAGTGGCCAAGAATGCCATTCAGGAAGCGCGCATGAAAGGCTACGACGTGGTGATTGTCGATACTGCCGGTCGTCAGTCAATTGACGAGGAACTGATGCAGCAGATTGAGCAAATCAAGGCGGCAGTCACTCCACATGAGACCTTGTTGGTGGTGGACGCCATGACGGGTCAGGATGCTGTCAACACTGCCAAGACGTTCAACGAAAGGTTGGAGATTGATGGTGTCATCCTCACGAAACTGGATGGCGACACTCGTGGCGGTGCAGCCCTTTCCATCCGCACGGTGGTCGATAAGCCCATCAAGTTTGTGGGTACGGGCGAGAAGATGGAGGCACTTGATGTGTTCCACCCCGAACGCATGGCCGACCGCATTCTCGGCATGGGCGACATCGTGTCGTTTGTGGAACGTGCTCAACAGCAGTTTGACGAGGAAGAGGCCAAGCGGTTGGAGAAGAAGATTGCGAAAAACAAGTTCGACTATAACGACTTCCTCGGCCAAATCAACCAAATCAAGAAGATGGGCAACATCAAGGATTTGGCTTCGATGATTCCGGGTGTGGGCAAGGCTCTGAAAGATGTAGATATTGACGATAATGCCTTCAAGTCGGTGGAAGCGATGATTGGTTCGATGACCCCCTACGAGAGAGAACACCCCGAGTGCATCAACATGTCGCGCAAACAGCGCATTGCGAAAGGTGCAGGCGTCTCGATTGACGAGGTGAACCGCATCACGAAACAGTTTGAACAGATGCGCAAGATGATGCGCCAGATGACCAGTCCGAAGATGGCTCAGGCTATGGCGCAGATGCAGCGAATGAAGGGAATGAAAGGCGGCATGCCAAGGTTCTAAATGTCAATCTATGATGCGACGATGTCGCAGCAAACAAAACAAACGGAAACATGCAACTGATAGACGGAAAAGCAACAGCAGCGGCCATCAAGGCTGAGATTGCTGACGAAGTGAAAAAGATAGTGGAGGCTGGAGGAAAACGTCCTCACCTTGCCGCCATCCTCGTGGGGCACGACGGAGGCAGCGAGACATACGTGAAAAACAAGGTGCTGGCCTGTGAGGCTTGCGGATTCACCTCTACCCTGCTCCGGTTTGAGGATGACATTACCGAGGAGTTCCTTCTGCAGCAGGTGGAGAACCTGAACAACGATGCCGATGTCGATGGCTTCATCGTGCAACTTCCTCTGCCCAAGCACATTTCTGAGCAGAAAATCATCGAAGCCATCGACTACCGCAAGGATGTGGATGGTTTTCACCCCATCAACGTGGGACGCATGGCCATCGGACTCCCCTGCTATGTGTCTGCCACTCCGCTGGGCATCATCACGCTGCTGAAACGATACAACATTGAGACAAGCGGTAAGAAGTGCGTCATCCTTGGCCGTTCCAACATCGTCGGCAAGCCGATGGCTCAACTGATGATGCAGAAGCAGTATGGCGATGCCACGGTGACGGTTTGCCACAGCCGTTCGAAGACGCTGAAGGAAGAGTGTCGGCAGGCCGACATCATCATTGCCGCCATCGGTAAGCCCAACTTCGTGACGGCAGATATGGTGAAGGAAGGTGCCGTCATCATCGATGTGGGCACAACCCGCGTACCCGACCCCACCCGCAAGTCGGGCTTCCGCTTGAACGGCGACGTGGATTTCGAGCATGTGTCGCCCAAGTGTTCCTTCATCACTCCTGTGCCAGGTGGTGTAGGCCCTATGACCATTTGTTCGCTGATGAAGAACACCCTCAGCGCAGGTCGCAAAGAATTTTACAAATAATTTGCAAATTCTTCGCTTTTTATTTGGTCAATCCAACAAAACTCCCTACCTTTGCACTCGCAAAAGGGAAACAACCCTACATGGTGGATGTAGTTCAGTTGGTTAGAGCGTCAGATTGTGGTTCTGAATGTCGTGGGTTCGAGTCCCACCCTCCACCCCAACAAGAAAGCCTCGCGGAATTTCCGTGAGGCTTTTTTGTTATCGTTATTTCTTTTGTTTCTTTTTGTTCTTCGTAGTTTTGGCTCAGCAGAAAAACGGCTCAGCGGATTTACCCGGTTGGTAAATCCGCTGAGCCGTTTTTCTTTTATCTTTTTCTGTCAAACACACTTTTGTGCTACACCCCTTTGAGGCGTGTGCCCATACGTGCTTCGACCACGTTCACCACATAGTCGCCCAGTTTCTCGCACTCGTTGATGAGGTCCATATAGACGGTGCCCACGGCGTATGTGTATTCGTGGTTGTTGATATCGACGATGTTTTGTGCCTTGAGTTGGTTGCGGTAGTTGTTGATTTCGTTCTCGATGTTGAAGGTGCGCTTCACGTCGTAGGACTCCTTACGACCACCAAGCAGGCTGTTCATTTCGGAGAGCGACTGGTCAGTCAAGCCCATCATCTGGTGTATGTGGTCATACTGACGTTCGATGAAGTGGTCTTGCTTGCCGTTATATTTGCGCTGAATGGTGCGGGCCATGTTGTAGCAAGCATCGCCAATACTTTCAAGTTCAGAAATCTCGCGCAGCATGGCACGAATCTTCGCTTTAGTGTCATCGGACAAGTGTGCATCCGACACGGAATCAAGATATTTGGCAATCTCCAACTCCATGTTGTCGGAGATGTCCTCGTATTTCTCTATGCGTGTGAAGAGTTTGTTGAAGTCGCCAGTCTGTGCCTTCTTATCTTTGGCGGTGGCACTGCTGCTCATGTCAAGCAACTGTACGACCATGCTGAACATGCGCTGCATGCGCTCTGAGAAGGCAGCAATCTCCTTCTGGGCTTCGAGCACAGAAAGTTCGGGTGTCTTCATGAAGCCAGCCGTGATGAAGTGCAGACGGAAGTCCTCCTCCTCGTCCATCTTCTTAGACTTGATGACCCAGCAGACAAACTTCTCTATCTGAGGAATGAACCAGATGAGGATGGCTGTGTTGACCACGTTGAAAGCCGTGTGGAAGGCTGCCAGCACAAAGTTGAGTTTGGCCGAGTTGGCGAGAAATTCTTTGGCCGAGACAGCATCTTTTGTCATCTCCACATCATAGCCAACCCATCCGCACACCATATCGACGAAGGGGCGGAAGACGAAGAGAATCCAGATGACACCGAAGACATTAAAGAACATGTGGGCCAGAGCGGCACGGCGAGCCTGAGTGTTGGCCGACATGGCGGCGAGGTTGGAGGTGACGGTAGTGCCGATGTTTTCGCCCATGACGAGTGCAATGCCTTGATAAATAGGAAGTGCGCCGCTGGAGCAGAGAATCATGGTGATGGCCATGACGGCAGCAGAAGACTGTACGCAGAAAGTCATGATGCCGCCCAAGAGCAGGAAGATGAGAGTGGTGAGGAAGGAGTCTGGGTCAAACGATGCGAAGAAGTTGAGCAGAGCCTGGTTCTCACCCAGATGCATCTCGGTGCCGGTAGCGCGCAGGATGCCCAGACCCAGCAGCAGGAACGAGAGACCAAAGAGGAAGTCGCCGATGTAGCGATGTTTCTTCAGATAGATGAGGATGATGCCCACAAAAAAGGCCGGATAGACAGCGGATGTGATGTCGAAAGACATACCGGCTGACATAATCCAGGCCGTGAGTGTGGTACCGATATTGGCTCCCATGATAACGGAGATGGCTTGTGCCAAAGTGAGCAATCCTGCATTCACAAAGGATACGGTCATCACCGTAGTGGCTGTTGAAGACTGTACGGAGGCTGTCACCAGCATACCCGTCAGCATACCCGTAAAACGGTTGGTGGTCATGGCTCCCAGCACATGGCGGAGTTGCGGGCCAGCCATCTTCTGGAGGGCTTCACTCATGGTCTTCATGCCGAACATGAGCAGTGCCAACGAACCCAGAAGTTTGAATATAATCCAGATTGACATAATGTGGGTTGTAAAATTGTTAGTAGATGCAAAGATACGCTATTTTTTTAGTTTGGTGCAAGAAAATGTTAAAAAAGTTTGCTGAGAAACGAAAGAAACAGTACCTTTGTCAGTGGAAACATCTAAACTATAACCTATTTATACAATGAAAAAAATCTTTTGTTTATTTTCCCTCATGGCTGCGCTGATGGTGGCGACACCCTCTTTTGCACAAAAAGCCAAGGGAACGTTTGAAGCAGGTGAAGGTACGTTCCTGCTCAATGGCAAGCCCTTCATTGTGAAGGCTGCAGAGATTCACTATCCTCGCATTCCCCAGGCTTACTGGGACCACCGCATCAAGATGTGTAAAGCACTGGGCATGAACACCGTGTGCATCTACATTTTTTGGAACATCCACGAACAGCGCGAAGGTCAGTTCGACTGGACTGGCAACAACAACGTGGCTGAGTTCTGCCGTCTGGCTCAGAAGAACGGCATGTACGTCATCGTGCGTCCCGGTCCCTACGTTTGTGCCGAATGGGAAATGGGCGGTCTGCCCTGGTGGCTGCTGAAGAAGAAGGACATCCGTCTGCGCGAGCAAGACCCCTACTTCATGGAGCGCGTGAAGATTTTCGAGGCTGAAGTGGGCAAGCAACTCGCTCCGCTCACCATCCAGAATGGTGGCCCCATCATCATGGTGCAAGTGGAGAACGAGTATGGTTCTTACGGTGAGAACAAGCCTTACGTGTCGGAGATTCGCGACTGTCTGCGCGGCATCTACGGCGACAAGGTGGCTCTCTTCCAGTGCGACTGGGCCAGCAACTTCGAGAAGAATGGTTTGGAAGACCTGACTTGGACAATGAACTTTGGCACAGGTGCCAACATCGACCAGCAGTTCCGCCGTCTGGGGCAGTTGCGTCCCAACGCACCCAAGATGTGTTCGGAGTTCTGGAGCGGATGGTTCGACAAGTGGGGCGCCCGTCATGAGACCCGTCCTGCCAAGGACATGGTGGACGGTATGGACGAGATGCTTTCTAAGGGCATCAGTTTCTCGCTCTACATGACACACGGAGGAACCTCTTTCGGCCATTGGGCTGGTGCCAATTCGCCAGGCTTTGCTCCCGATGTGACGAGTTATGACTACGACGCACCCATCAACGAATATGGGCAAACCACTCCCAAATATTTTGAACTTCGCAAGATGATGGAGAAATACAATGACGGTAAGGCTTTGCCTGCTGTGCCCAAGCCTGCTGCACCTATCATCACGGTGCCGAAGTTTGAACTAAAGGAATTCTCGTCTATATTCAATGGTTCAGATTCTGAACTCAAAATGCCCATTCGCAAAGAGGGTGGCTTGATGACCTTCGAGGAGATGGATATGGGTTGGGGTTCTATGCTCTACACAACCACAATGCCAGAGATTCCTGCACAGAGCGTTATCACGGCTGATTTCCATGACTTTGCACAGGTATTCATCAATGGCAAATACATCGGAAAGATTGACCGCGTGAAGAATGAGAAGAGCCTCACGCTACCCCCTGTGAAGAAAGGTGACGAGTTGGAAATCCTTGTTGAAGCGATGGGCCGCATCAACTTTGGTCGCGCCATCAAAGACTTCAAAGGCATCGTGGGCGAAGTAGCCATCACTGCAGAAGTAGAAGGCATCGAAACCACATGGAAACCACAAGGTTGGGTAAAATTCGGATTGCCAGACTCTTATGAGAAAGCCGCTGATGCTTTTGTCCACAACAATGATTATACTCAAGCCGAGAAAGAAGGACAGCGATTGGGCAAGAAGCCACAATGGAACGTTGACGGACTTGATTTGGTGAGCAAGCGTGGCTACTATCGTGGCTACTTCAACCTCACCAAAGTGGGCGACACTTTCCTGAATTTCGAGACATGGGGCAAGGGACAAGTATGGGTGAATGGTCACGCTATGGGACGCATCTGGAGCATCGGTCCCCAACAGACGCTCTATGTGCCTGGCTGCTGGCTGAAGAAAGGGAAGAACGAAATCATCGTGCTTGATGTGGTTGGGCCGAAAGAGGCTGTTGTCTGGGGACAGGACAAGCCTGAACTGAACAAACTCCAGTTGGAGAAATCGAACAAGCACAACAACATCGGCGACAAGCCAGACCTCAACAGCGCCACTCCTGCTGCTACGGGTGCCTTCAACGCTGGCAATGGCTGGCAGACCGTCAAGTTTGCTGCTCCGAAGAAGGGCCGTTACCTCGCTATCGAATGTCTCTCCACTCAGAAGGAGGGTGACCGCGTGGCCATTGCCGAACTCTATCTGCAAGGTGCCGACGGCAAGCGCATCTCTCGTGAGCCTTGGACCATCAAGTATGCCAACAGCGAAGAAGAGAACGGCAACCATACGGGCGACAAGGTGTATGACCTGCAGGAATCCACCTATTGGCAGACCGAAAAGAGTGCCACACTCCCCCACCTTCTCGTCATCGACCTTGGCAGCGAACAGACCATTTCTGCCCTCGAATATCTGCCACGTGCCGAACAAGGTGCCCCCGGCAGCGTGAAGAACTACAAGATTTACCTCTACTAAGCATGAAAGGGGGAAAGGGAGATAATTAGTTCTCCTTTTCCCCCTTTAGTGTTACGCCGTTGCATATTCAATTTGTACGACGTACCAATTATAAATTGCACGGCACACCATTTGCATATTGTACGACGTTTCACTTGAAGAAGAACAAACGTTTCACTTGAAGACAGACAAGCACAACACCAAACAACAAAGAAAGCCTCGGCAGGAAATCAACCTGCCGAGGCTTTCTTTTTGTTTGTTTATATGTGCTCGGAACGAATTAGTTGTTCTCAGGACGGAGTTGACGAACAACCTCTGCAGTACGCCACATTTCAGAATTGTGGAGAGCAGCAAGTTCCTTCTCCAGACCGACGCGGTAGTCGGGCTTAGAGTTGGCATCGATAGAAATCTGTGCCTCGTGGCCAGACTTCACCGAAGCGTAGAGTTTCTCAACCACAGGCTTGATGGCATCGTGGAAGGGACCCATCCAGTCGAGGGCACCACGCTGTGCGGTAGTAGAGCAGTTTGCGTACATCCAGTCCATACCCTTCTGGGCGAAGAGAGGCATGAGCGACTGAGTGAGTTCCTCCACTGTCTCGTTGAATGCCTCTGATGGAGTGTGGCCGTTCTCGCGGAGCACCTCATACTGAGCAAGGAGAAGACCCTGAATTGCGCCCATGAGTGAACCACGCTCGCCAGTGAGGTCAGAAGTGGCCTCGCGCTGGAAAGTAGTCTCGAACAGGTAGCCAGAACCGATACCGATGCCGAGAGCGAGGGTGCGGTCAAGAGCCTTGCCTGTAGCGTCCTGATATACAGCGTAAGAAGAGTTCAGGCCACGGCCTTCGAGGAACATGGTGCGGAGAGATGTACCAGAACCCTTAGGAGCCACCATGATGACATCGATGTCCTTGGCAGGAACACAACCTGTGCGGTCGTTCCAAGTGATGGCGAAACCATGTGAGAAGTAGAGAGCCTTGCCAGGAGTGAGGTACTTCTTGAGTGTGGGCCATACAGACATCACGGCTGCATCAGAGAGCAGACACATCACGATAGTACCCTTCTCTGCAGCCTCTTCGATAGAGAAAAGAGTCTCACCAGGAACCCAACCGTCCTTGATAGCCTTCTCGAAAGTCTTGCCCTGACGCTGACCAACGATTACGTTGAAACCGTTGTCGCGCAGATTGCAAGCCTGACCAGGACCCTGTACACCATAACCAATCACAGCGATAGTCTCGTCTTTCAAGATTTCACGAGCCTTCTCGAGTGGGAACTCTTCGCGTGTCATTACCTCTTCGATAACGCCACCAAAATTCATTTTTGCCATTTTGCGTTTTGTTTTTAATTGTGCAAGGATAATCCTTGCGGGTTATTATAAAATCATTTAACTATTTCTTTTCTTGTTTCAACCTTTTTGTCTCACGCACAGCCAGATACTCATCGAGATGTTCAACGCGGCTCTTGGTGATGCAGATGCGGCCGGAGCGGACAAACTGCAAGACGCAGCCTAACGTTTTCAGAGCATCGAAGAGCGAAAGAATGTCGTTGGTGATGCCTGTGATTTCCACCACTGCATAGGTGCTGTTCACCTCGATAATGCGGGCATTGTGGAAACGAATCATGCGACCCACATCGGGATTCTTCAGCATGACGGGCGTACTCAGTTTGAACAGAGCCGTCTCGTTGATGAAGAGTTGGTCGTCAGTGTAGTAGTGGGCCTGCAACACCTCGATGCGCTTTTCTATCTGGACCGTGAGCATCTTGGCCATGTGTTCGTCGCAGTTGGCCGTAACGGTGTATTTGTGTGCACCCGGAGTGCTGGATGCACACACATTCAGCGACTCGATGTTGACCTGACGACGTGTAAAGACAGCCGTAATCTGCGAGAGCAGACCTGGCACATTTTCTGAATATATCAGGAATGTATAGAGTTTTGTCGTTGTATCTTTTTCCATTGTTGGAGTTGTTTTTTCTATTGTCGGAGAAGTGGAGCGGTTGAGCAGTCGGTCGCACTTGCCACACGAGGTACACTCACCACACTGACCTCCAAAGGTTTTCTGTGCCATAGGATTTACACCTCAAGAAGCATCTCGTCTATGTTAGCACCGGGAGGTGTCATCGGAAGCACGTTGTCCTCTTCCTTGATGGCGCACTGCAAGAGGTATGGGCCAGGAGTGGTCAGCATCTCGGCAATGGCGGCATCGAGGTCGGCACGTTCTATCACGGTCTTGGCAGGAATGCCATACCCCTGTGCGATGAGTTCGTAGTTGGGGTTGAGCATTGGTGTGAACGAATAGCGATGAGAAAAGAACATTTCTTGCCACTGGCGCACATTGCCGAGATAGTTGTTGTTCAGAAGAATAATCTTGACAGGTGCACCTTGCTCCATGATAGTGCCCAATTCCTGAATGGTCATCTGCAAACCGCCATCACCCACAAAGAGACAAACGGTACGGTCGGGTGCGCCAAACGTAGCACCGATGGCTGCTGGAAGTCCATAACCCATCGTGCCTAAACCACCTGAGGTGACAACAGAACGCTTCTTGGTGAACTTGAAATAACGGCAGGCCATGAGTTGGTTCTGCCCCACGTCGGTCACCATGATGCCTTCGTTATTGGCGGCCTCGCTCACCTTGCGAATCACTTCGCCCATCAACAGCGGACCATCTTTAGGATGAAGAGCCTTATCAATCACCTTCTCATATTCCTTTTCATGATAAGGTCTGAAACCCTCAATCCATGCGGAGTGCTTGGCTGAATCAACCAATTTCGTCACAGCGGCAAGTGTTTCCTTGCAGTTGCCCAACACAGCCAAATCAACAGAAACATTCTTGTTAAACTCGGCCGGGTCGATGTCGAAGTGAATGATTTTGGCTTGCTTAGCATAAGTGGCCAGATTGCCTGTCACGCGGTCGTCGAAACGCATGCCGATGGCAATGAGCAAATCACACTGGTTGGTCATCACATTGGGGCCAAGGTTTCCGTGCATTCCAAGGATGCCCATGTTCAGAGGATGGTCGGAAGGAATGGCTGAAAGACCGAGGAAAGTGGTTCCGCAAGGCAGGTCTGCCTTCTCCACCAAGGCGCGAAGTTCTTCCTGCGCATTGCCCAGTTCCACTCCCTGCCCCACCAGCACGAAAGGCTTGACGCTATTGTTAATCATCTTGGCGGCACGTTCTATGTCCGTCATGTTCATATCTGGCTCCGGGTCATAACTGCGGATGAAATCCACCATTGCAGGCTCAAAGTCAACCATGCCCGTCTGTGCATTCTTGGCAAAATCCAGAACCACAGGACCGGGGCGACCGCTCTTGGCGATGTAGAAAGCACGAGCCACAGCCCATGCGATGTCTTCGGCACGACGAATTTGGTAACTCCACTTGCTGATAGGCGATGTCACGCCCACAACATCAACCTCTTGAAAAGCATCTGTTCCCAGCATGGCCACACCCACTTGTCCACAGATGACCACCATCGGAGTAGAGTCTATCATCGCATCAGCAATACCCGTCACGGTGTTGGTGGCACCGGGGCCAGAAGTCACGATGGCGCAACCCACCTTGCCACTCACACGGGCATAGCCCTGAGCAGCATGTACAGCACCCTGTTCATGACGAACGAGGATGTGATTCAGCGTCTTCTTATGATCATAAAGTGCATCGTAGGTCGGCATGATGGAACCGCCAGGATATCCAAACAGAACATCCACCCCCTCATATTCGAGAGCGCGCATCATTGCCTCTGCACCTGTTATCTTTTCTGTCATTGTTTGTTGGTATGTTTTTTCTATGTTTTCTGGTCTTTCTATATTTTATAGAGCGGCTAGAAGTTCTAGGGATTCTAGAGATTCTAGATTTTCTAGATATTCCAGATTAGATAGTCTTACTATTTTCCTCCGTTTAGTCTATGATTCTGACTCCGCCCTTGTCGGCACTTGCCACACTCTGGGCGTATGCACGAAGGGCTTTTGACACTACACGATTACGTCTGAGCGGTTGCTGCGGACGTGCGGCCAACTCTTCATCCGAAAGGCGCACGTTGATGCTGCGGTTCGGAATGTCGATGTCGATAATGTCGCCATCCACAATCTTGCCGATATTGCCTCCCGATGCTGCCTCTGGAGAGATGTGGCCGATAGACAATCCTGATGTACCGCCTGAGAAGCGACCATCGGTAATGAGAGCACATTCTTTGCCCATGTGCATGCTCTTGATATAGGAAGTGGGATAGAGCATTTCCTGCATGCCAGGACCTCCTTTGGGACCTTCATGAGTGATGACCACCACGTCACCTTTCTTCACCTTGCCGCCCAGAATGCCTTCGCAAGCGTCTTCCTGAGAGTCGAACACCACGGCGGGACCAGAGAATTTCCAGATGCTCTCATCAACACCAGCCGTCTTCACCACGCAACCGTCTTGAGCAATGTTGCCAAAAAGGATGGCCATGCCACCGTCCTTGGTATAAGCATGCTCAATGTCGCGGATGCAGCCATTCACGCGGTCTGTGTCGAGGGTCTCGTAGTTCGTGTTCTGTGCCCCCAACTGATTGCAGAAAACACCAGCCGGTGCACTGCTGTAGATGCGTTTGGCTTCTGGATCAATCGTCTCTTTCAAGATGGAGTATTTCTCAATGTCTTCAGCCAGAGTGGCACCGTTCACACGCTTCACAGAAGTGTCAATCAGTCCTCCCTTTGCCAGTTCGCCAAGCAGATTCAGCATGCCGCCGGCACGTCCACACTCCTGCACACTATACTTCTGCGAATTGGGAGCCAGTTTGCAGAGGAAAGGAGTCTTGCGAGAGAGTTTGTCAATATCACTCATCGTGAAATCCACGCCAGCCTCTTGTGCCACAGCCAAAAGGTGCAGCACAGTGTTGGTCGAAGCACCCATGGCAATGTCGAGGGTCATGGCATTGAGGAAAGCCGTGCGAGTGGCGATGCTGCGAGGCAACACAGACTCGTCACCATCCTCATAGTATGCCAGGGCATTCTTCACAATCTGACGTGCAGCAGCCTTCATCAGTTCCACACGGTTCACGTGAGTGGCCAAGATGGTGCCGTTGCCAGGCAGCGAAAGGCCAATGGCCTCGGTCAGGTTGTTCATCGAGTTGGCGGTGAACATGCCAGAGCAGCATCCACAACCGGGGCAGGCACGATTCTCCACTTCAGCCAGTTCCTCATCGCTCACCGTCTTGTCGGCGCCCTTAATCATGGCAGCAATCAGGTCGAGGTTCTCGCCTTTGTACTTGCCTGCTTCCATCGGGCCGCCGCTCACAAACACGGCCGGGATGTTCAGTCGCATGGCAGCCATCAGCATACCCGGTGTAATCTTGTCGCAGTTGGAGATACAAATCATCGCATCAGCCTTGTGGGCGTTGCACATATACTCCACAGAGTCGGCGATGATGTCGCGCGAAGGAAGGGAATAGAGCATACCATCATGTCCCATGGCAATGCCGTCGTCGATGGCTATGGTGTTAAACTCAGCAGCATAACAGCCCATCTTCTCTATTTCTGCTTTCACTATCTGACCTGCCTCATGCAGATGGGTGTGACCTGGAACAAACTGGGTGAACGAGTTGACTATCGCAATGATAGGTTTGCCAAACTGCTCACGCTTCATGCCGTTGGCAACCCACAGAGCACGTGCTCCAGCCATACGGCGACCTTCTGTGCAGACTGCACTACGTAACTGATGTTTCATCTATGTTAGAGTTTTTGAATCTTTTTGTTTATAAAAACGAATCGTTTCTATTCGTTTTGACGACAAAACAACTCTCTCAAATCATGAGAGAGGTCTAAAACGATGCAAAAGTACGAAAATTCCTTGACATTTGGCACATCTTTTCAAATAAAAAAAGAGAGGAACCTCACTTTTAGTAAAGTTTCCTCTCTCTTTGACATTTCAGCCCTGCACAAACTGCACCGTTTTGTGAGTGCAGCCTCTTTCAGCCATTACTTTTTATAGACTTTCTTTCCACCTTTGATGTAGATACCTGGTGCTGTCATCTGATTGACTTTCACACCTTGCAGTGTGTAGATGGCATCAGTGTCTTCTGCCCCGTTATCCACTTTCACATCTTCAATGGCCGTTGGGTCAGCCAAGTCCTCCTGCTGCGCCTGGTTGGGGTTGCCTTTATACTTGACCGATGGGTCGAACGACAGGTGAGGCGGCTGGTTATAAACACTGTTCTGCAGGATGACTTGAGCCCGATAGTCGAGGTCGTCAAGCAGATGTGGGATGCGGTAGGTCGTTTCATAACTGGTGGCACAAATCATCAGATAGAAATCTCCTCTGATTGTATAGATAGGATAGCCATTATCGTCTTTTGTCACGTCCATGTCCGTGTTGTCCCATGTCACCAATTCTTCGCGCCAGTCGCCCAGCAGGTCACCCAGAATGCAGGGATTGTTCTTGCTGCCATTGTTCAACTGTCCCCACAAGTAGTTGCCATTGTTGAACTTATAGCGGTCGAAAGACTTGCTTGAAGGATTCCAGTTGGCGATGATGCTCTTGTCGAAGAATTCTTCGTAGAGATCACTGTCCCAGAAGATGCGGCAGTTGATTCCTGCTCCACTGCTGCCAAGAGCCCACGATGAGGCGATTTCATTACCTGTCGCACAGTCGTACATGCCTGCTGCTGCACTGTAGATGAACTGTGAATGAGGCGATGAAGAGTCGAAGTGGGCAGCCAAGCCACGCCCCGTGTCACCGCCTGCTGTCTTGTAGAGAATCTTTTCACCCGTTTTGGCATCGCGCAGGTCATAGCCAAAAGGACTTTCTTCATGCACCATGAAGACCTCCTGTCCTTCGCGTTCAGGCAAGAAGTCGCTGAGGTGGAGGGCATCGCCATGTTTGAGTCCTGTGCGATAGAGCAATGACCCATCATCGTCGAGAGCGGCTGAACCATAGACAATTTCCTGCTTTCCGTCGCCATCGCAGTCGCCCACGGTGATGGAGTGTGCGCCTTCGCCCCACAGTCCTTGGCCCGATTGAGTGTTTCGGCTTACCCAACGTTCCTTCAGTGTCACGCCGTCCCAGTCGTAGGCTGCCACAAAGGCACCACGATAGTAGCCACGGGCAAAAATCGGGCTTGGATTCTTGTCGGCGCCATCCAGCCATGCGATGGCGGCCAAGTAGCGCTCCGAACGGTTCTGTTTCGAATCGCCCCAATAGTTCAGACCTGCCGCATAGTCGGTGTGGTATGGGATGGTGGCCAGTTCCGCACCTGTCATGCCGTCGAACACCGTGATGTACTCCGAGCCGTGGTCTTGCTTGCCACGTTCGCTGAGCAGATTCTCGTTGGGGTCGTCATTGCCCAAAAGCACGTAGTTGCCCTCACCGTCGATGGTACCCGGAGCCGTCTTCACCATGAACTCGCCATAGCCGTCGCCATCGAAGTCCCAAGCGATGAACGGTGTGGTGTGGGCACTGTTGAACATGTTATAGCCCGTCTGGATGCGCCACAACTGCGTGCCGTCCAGTTTGTAGCAGTCATACACCGCCTGCGAAGTCGTGCCGCTACCAGCAGCATCCTTCTCGTTGGAGGGTCGCCACTTCACGATGATTTCATATTCACCATCTCCGTCCATGTCGCAGAAAGCACCATCATTGGGTGTATAGTAGGCCCCATGGCGTTCGTCCTTCGGGGCGGCAGCCAGCGGCACCCGCATCGTCTGGTTGGCCCAGGTCTTCTTGCTCACCTCGGTCTCCAACAGGTTGCCATACTTGTCATACACCTCCAGTTTGTAGTAGGAAGAGGCTGAGCCGCTACCATCGCGGAAGTTGGTCTTGTTGATGATATATCTTCCGCCATTCAGCACCGTAGTCTGAGTCGTTGCGTTCGTTCCGCGATAAAGTTTATACTTCACACCATAGCCGTCGGCCTCACGATGGCGCCACGACACAAGATTTCCGCTGCCCATGCCGGCACCACTCAGGCTCAGTGACATTAGGCCACGCTTCAGCGGTTTGGCTGCAGGCTTGGGGGCACGGTCGGTCACGGTGAACATCACCTCGAAGTAGAACACCTGCTCTGTGCCTTTCAGAATCTTCACGATGGCTACGTGGCCGCTATACTGCACGTCGTAGGTATAACCCTCTTTCAGTGCGAGGGTGAAGTTGGCAGGGTTACCATAAAGTTTTTTGGGATAAGTCACCAACCCACCGTTCTTCAGGTCTTTGGTCAGGTTGGTCAAATCGATGGTGGTTCCCTCCTCTCCGTAGGTTTCAGTTCCTGTGCAAGTAAACGACTCCACAAAGGTCTTCGTGGTGAAGATTTCCTCATCCACCGCTCCTTTGATGGTCACATTGCGGAAGGCCATGGCCTTCGGGTTCGCGTTGTCCGTACCGTTCAGGTTGTATATATATAAATATATGTAGAACGCTTTTCCCTCGGCTATCACATCGCCCAGCGTGTATTCGTGGTGGCTGAAGCCAGTGGAGTTCGTTGTGGAGATTTTGTTGCGCAGCGGTGCCAGTCCCGTGGCCAGTGCCACTTCACTGCCAGTGCCTATCTTGTAATAGACATCCACATTGCCGCCATCGGTACCCACCTTGGCAGCATCGAAGGCGATGCTGGTGGGCTTGAACGTGTGTCCACTCTTCGGAGTGACTGCCACCCGAATGTAGTGGTTGGCCGTCTTTGCCCCCACGCGGGTCGTGGGTGTAAAGGTTGTGAAGTAAGGGTCGTAGGTCACGGCTTTCAGTTCAGTATCGGCATTTGAACCCGTCATTGTGGCCACAGCACCGATGTTCGTGCCTTTCTGAAAAGTTTCAGTGATGAGGCTGGTGTAAGTCTCCTCGCCCGTCACCTCCACCTGAGAGAGGTTGTCTTTGTCGCTCAGTTCCCATCGGGCTGTGACGGTCTGAGCCATCGACCCCATCGTGGCGACGACGGCAAACGCAGTTAGTAAAAGTCTCTTCATCATTAGTTGATTAGTTGGTTAGTTTTATAGTTGATTAGTAATTCTTCATTTCTTTCAAGAACCACTTCCGTGCCACAGGCAGAAAGAGGTCGTGTCCTTTGTCGTTCAGGTGGGCTGTATCGTCGGCACCTTGGAAGTATTTCTTGCGGAATCCCGCGTCGCGCACCTTGATGACACATCTCTTGTCATAGTTCCACAACACAGGGATGCCGTGCCGTTTGCAGGTCTTCTTGATGACCTTGCACACCTTCGCAAACCCCGGCCTATCCACATACCACGGGGTGACATAGCCAATCCGGGCATGAGGACACAACTTCTCAATGCCGCTCAACAGCACCTCCAGCGAATCGGCAAACATCTGTAGCGAATCCGCGTTTTCCTTCACCTTGTCCGCATCGTTATGGCCTGCAATAATCAGCACATAGTCAGCATCGGGCGCCATCGCCGTATAGCGCACCCACATGGCTGGGCCAAAATTCCATTTTCCGTCATGTGTACGGTCGAAAGCCACACAAGACCCGTTGCGTCCATAGTTGTTGTACTTACACCCTAATTCTGCCGCCAACTTGCTGTGCCAAGCCTCTGATGCCGGACGGCGATGATTGGCCACATAACTGTCGCCTATCACATTCATCACTTTTTGAGCCCACATGGGAACAAAACCCAGCAAAGTCAACAGAAACAAAAGAACTGTATTTTTCATCATCATATCACATTTTTCTATTCATAGAGCCGCTGTCCATCCCATCGTAGCCATCGGTCATGATTCTTATCATTTTTCCCGATTCAATGCGACAAATGCGGTCAATACATATCTGTTTAATTAAATTGTGGGCAAAGTTAGCGATATTTTTCCGAAAAAAGCCCCGTACCATTCAAGATTTTTCAAATCAGTCCTTTTTTCTGCGGTTCGGTAAGAAAAACACGGAGAAAAACCATTCAAGATTCTGTTGTCATCTCCCAATATCTGGTGCAACGGCATGAGTTCTGCCATCTTCTCCTTCTATCCTGTTGACATAAAACCATCCATTTGAATATAGGAATTGCTCCGTGATAGAGGATGTGTTTACCTAAAACTTGCACCTTTTTTCGTGATTATTTCGTTTTTTCCGAAAAAAAAGAGGAAAGATGCTTGCTGATTCGGAAGAAATACGTACCTTTGCAGCCGGAAAATGATGATGACAGGGGCGTAGCCCAGTTGGTTTAGAGCGCTGCAGTCACATTGCAGAGGTCATCGGTTCGAACCCGATCGTCCCTACGCACTCTTCGGAGTGAACAGCAAGAGGGGCTGTTTCATCATCATTAGGAGGCGAGAACGCTGGCACTTCGGTGCCGGCGTTCTTCGTTTGTATTGACACCACCATACGCCACGCCGCATCATACAAACAGGCTCAGTAGAAATTTAGTGGGGGT
>DGSP01000008.1 GCA_002393555.1 Prevotellaceae bacterium UBA4359 | reverse complement strand
TTGTTTTCATCAGTATTTGTTTCATAAAACCATGGAAGTTTGTTAAGGTGGGTTCTATCAATTAACTTTACATTGCTTTTAGACTATTTTCGAACAGATTTACTTTCAAGGCCGAAGGGCGAAGAGAGCCTATGGCGACGGAGGACGAAGCGGGCCGCTCGGCGCTTGCAAAGATAATTCATAGAGAATTTATTAATAAATAGAACACACCTTTAAGATAATTTGCTACAAAGTTAGCACGTATTTCGGAAAGTCGCAAAAAGGCATACGATTATTAAAGATTTTTAACGCTACATCCGAATTTGATGCCCTATGAATCCCGTTGCCGTCCTACGCGCAACGTCGTTGCTATTGCAATTTGAACGCCGTGCAATATGCAAATGGTACGGCGTTACATTTACATATTGCACGGCGTTACATTTTGCGAGCCAAAAGGGTCACAACTTTTTATCGGCAGGCAATCCTTTGAAGCATCAATCCTATTCCAGCATGGCGAGGAAGTCCTCTTCCGACACAATCGCCACTCCAAGCCCCTGCGCCTTCTCCAGTTTGGCCGGGCCCATGTTGTCGCCTGCAAGGACGAAAGAAGTCTTTTTCGAGATGCTGCCCACATTCTTGCCCCCGTTTTGCTCGATGATGGCTTTGTACTCGTCGCGCGAATGTTTCTGGAACACGCCCGAAATGACGATGCTCTTGCCTGCCAGTTTATCGGTTTGTCCCGAGAGTTGCTCTTCCGACAGTTGCATCTGCAGTCCGTAGTTGGCCAACTTATCCACTATCTCCACGTTCTTCGGTTCCTGGAAATACTTCACCACCGATTCGGCTATCACCTGCCCCACTCCATCCACTTCCATCAACTGCTCCACGGTAGCGTTTCGCAAGGCTTCCATCGACTTGAAGTGACGGGCTATCAGTTTCGCCGTCGTCTCGCCCACAAAGCGGATGCCGATGGCGAACACAACTCGCTCAAACGGCACCTGAAGCGTCGATTTCACGCCGTCCACCACCTTCTGTGCCGACTTCACGCGGTTCTTGTTATAGCCACAGATGTCTGCCACCGTCAATTTGTAAAGGTCTGACACATCGTGAATTAAGCCTCTCTGGTAGTAGTCATCCACCGTCTCAGGTCCCAGACTGTCTATGTTCATTGCCTTGCGCGAGATGAAGTGCTCTATCCTGCCTTTGATTTGTGGCGGACAGGCACTGTCGTTCGGGCAATAATGGGCGGCCTCACCCTCAAATCGCACTAACTCCGCCCCACACTCCGGGCAGGTCTTGATGAACTGCACCTTCTGCAAGCCGGGCTTCCGTTGCTCCTTATCTACACCCACCACCTTGGGAATAATCTCACCTCCCTTCTCCACATACACCATGTCGCCAATGTGCAGGTCAAGTTCCTCCATCACGTCGGCATTGTGAAGCGAGGCTCGCTTCACCACCGTGCCAGCCAACTGCACGGGGTCCATGTTGGCCACAGGAGTCACCGCACCCGTTCTGCCCACCTGATAGGTCACCTCGTTCAGCCGTGTACAAGCCCGTTCGGCCTTGAACTTATAGGCAATTGCCCAGCGAGGACTCTTGGCCGTATAGCCCAGATGCCGCTGCTGGCGCAATGAGTTCACTTTCAGCACAATGCCATCGGTTGCCACAGGCAGGTTCCTACGTTCCACATCCCAATAGTTGATGAAATCCAGCACCTCATCCACCGTCTTGCACTTCTTCATGCCCTGCGAAATCTTGAAGCCCCATCCTGCCGCCTTCTGCAAGTTCTCATAGTGGAAACTGTCGGCAGGAATCTCATCGCCTAATATATAATATAGGTACGCGTCAAGACCGCGCTGTGCCACCACCTTCGAACTCTGCGACTTCAACGTGCCGCTGGCCGCATTGCGCGGATTGGCAAAAAGCGGCTCCTCGCGCTTGGCACGTTCCTCGTTCAGTTTCTCAAACGAGGTCCAAGGCATCAGAATCTCTCCACGAATCTCAAACTCATGCGGATAGCCGCTCCCCTCCCTCAACTTCAAGGGGATGGAACGAATGGTTCTCACGTTGTTGGTCACATCATCGCCCTTCACTCCGTCACCTCGTGTCACCGCCTGCACCAACGCACCATCCACGTATGTCAGCGAGATGCTCAGACCGTCATATTTCATCTCAGCACAAATCTCAAACTCCTCACCCTCCAGTCCTTCCTTCACACGCTGATAGAAGTCACGCACCTCTCCCTCGTTGTAGGTGTTGGCTAACGACAGCATCGGATACTTGTGAGCCACCGCCTTGAACGCCTGGTTCAGGTCGCTCCCCACCCTTTGCGTGGGTGAGTTTGGGTCTGCATACTGAGGATAGAACATCTCCAAATCCTCCAGTTTGTGCATCATCTGGTCAAAGTCAAAGTCCGAAATCGTCGGCTGATTCAACACATAGTAGTTGTAGTTATGCTGCTCCAACTCCCGTCTGAGTTGCTCTATTTCTTCTTTTGGGGTCATAGTGGTCATTTTGTTTCCTTTGCAAAGTTACGAATAAAAAAAACACCCTGCAAAGTTTTCGCAGATTTTAATAATTTGCAAAAAAATGCCAGCCACTTTCATGACTGACATTTTGTCTTATAGAAGGCTGACACCTTTATTTCAGTTGTATGCCTGTGGGCGAGAACTTTTTGCCATCGTGGTAGATGACCACACGACCATTCTCCAGATACTTTCCATTAGCCTTGGGCGAAGTCACGGCGTCGAGTCCTCCGATTCCCGTCGTCATGTGGGCAGGGAACTGCACCAGTCGGAAGTCGGAGAAGGACATCCAGTTATACTGCGCATGGGTCTCTCCCCTCACGCCGATGCTCACGGTGGCGGATTCGGCCAGTTCAAAATCGGCGGAGGTCTGCTCCCAGCCACGGCCAAAGAGTCCACCCGTGGCACCGATGTGTGCCATCTCCTCTCCCTGCTCACTCTCTCCGTTAACCACGAAGAGGGTCATTGCCACGTCTTGCGCAGAGCGACCCACGGCTGTGAGCAGGTATCGTCCGGCGGGCAGAGTGATGTCCTGCCTGAATGTCACATTCCATGCCGTTGCGCCCCAGTTGCCGCCGTCGAAGTAGGAGTGAACGGCACCGCCGCTGCCGTCTGTCCACGGCTCGTCTGAGCGGATGCCGATGCTGCCGCCAGAGCCTTCGCCCAGCACGGTCTGCCACACGGCGGCATCGATGCCCTCGTCGGCCTTGGGGTTCTTGACATAGGTGGCGGTCACGTCCTCACTGCCGTCAACGCCTTCGAGCAATGCGCTTGACTCTGCGTACTGACGGAACTTCGTCAGGAGTGCCTCGGCGGCTACGGCACAGGCGGCGGCGTTGGTGGGAGTCTCTTCCGTCAGGGCGGCTTCGGCTGCTGCTTTCTTGGCTTCTGCGGCGAAGGGATAACTGCGGCCCTGCACCAGTGACTTGGCGGCCGCGAGTTTCTCGTAATCGGCTTGGGCGGCGGTGAAAGTGGCTGTGGCATTGTCCAGCGCGCTGATGGCGGCCTTGTATGCCTCAGCGGTCTGCTCTGCCACGGTGGTGTTGGTACTGATGGCTTGCGAGAGGGCGGTGCGCTCCTCGCCAGTCACGGCGGCATGGGCGGCATCGCTGAGTGCGGCCTCTGCACGGGCCAGCGTATTGGCATGCAGTTCCTCCGCATCGACCAGTGCGGTCACGCCCTTGATCTGCACCACATGCCAGTTGGTGTACTTCTTCTCGCTCACCATGCCGATTTCCACAGTGCCGTCCGTCACCTCCACGCCGTCAAGCACGGCAGTCGCCACCTCGCTGAAGGAGGTGGCCCAGTGAACGGGGATGTATCTGCTGACGGTGCCGCAGGCGGTCTTGGCATAGAGATAGACGGCGGTCTCGTCGCCCTCGTTGTCGGCGGTCATGTCGGAACTGATGGCTGTGTCGCGCCCCTTGGTCGAGGAGGCCGCGCCATACAGTTCGATGCGGTAGATGCCGTTGGTCAGGCCCGTGAGGGTGCGGGTGAAGACGGTGCCCTCGGCGGCGCTGCTGCCGTCGAACTTCTCACACACCTGCACGGTGCGTCCGTCGTTGGTGGTCACCGTGGGGGCAAAGTTGGTGGAGGTGAAGCCGGTGGCTCCGTTCCATCCCTGCCAGTCGGTGGGGAACTGTGCCGTCTGGTCTGTCTCGATGTAGATGTGTTCGGGCATGGTTTCCTTCACGGTCACGCTGAAGTTCGCCTCTGCCGCCTTGTGGCTCACGGCATCGGCGGTGGCGGTGCGCACGGTGTAGAGTTTACCTTCGAAGGTGCCAGCCTCACTGCCCACGGTGACGGGCAGGCGGAGGAGTTCGCCGTTGGCCAGTGGGGTGTTCTCTTTATGATAGAGCACGAAGAGGCGGTCGCCGTTGGTCAAGGGGCGCACCTCAAGGGTGTGTCCGCTGGCTGCAGCCCCTTTCGTGATGGCTGTCTCGTCGAGGGTCACGCCCTCGGGCAGGGAGAGGTTGAATTGCAGGGCAGTCATCGCTGTCATGCTTTCGGCGGTGACAACCAGTTCCGCCTGCTGGTTGGTCTCAGCCTCAATGGGCTGGACGCTGAGTGTTTGCCCTGCGGCGTGGCTACCTATGGCTGCCAGCATGAGGGCGGTCAGATATGTTCTTCTTTTCATCTTTCTTTGGGTTTTAATGATGTGATTCTTTTCTGCCTCTGTCAGGTCTTTGGATGTTGCCGTTTTGCATCACCCGAAGCAGCCCATGAGGGCATTCACGGTCAGTTGCAGCCCCATGTTCACGCCTGCATCGACTGCTGTTTTCACCAGCATTTGCAGGCCCTTCAGGGCGACTTCCGCAAACGGGCCTTTCACTTTTGCCGCCTTCATCAGTTCCTTCTTCTCTTCCTGCGTGCAGGTGGCATCAAGCAGTATCGCCAAGTCGTCCAGCGTGACAGACACCACTTCCGTGTTGAAGGACGTGTCGGCGAAACGGCCTTTCCGCTTGAGGATGGCATCAAGGTATTTCCGCAGTTGGAGGTCTTCCACGGCAAACTGCACGATGTTGTTGGAGCCTTTCTTCAGTTTCACTTTCTCCAGCAGACGCTTGAAAGCCTCATCGTATTGGGCTGTGTCCGATGGATTCCCATATTTCAGAGATGCCTCATAGCGCAACCGCTTCACTTTCGGTTCGGGAATCCGTAACTCCACGCTGATGTCGAAGTTCGACTTCCCATACAGTCTGCTCTGGAGCAGATAGTTGAATATCCACACTTCAAAATCATTCTTCGTCATTGAACCGAAGCCACGTTGAACATATTCGTCAATTACACGGTTTATTGATGGGTCGTTTTGTATATTGTCCATCTTTCTTTTGGTTTTTAATTAGAGGCTTGTTTTTAGTATAAGCGGTGTGTAAACTGTGATGCAAAACCGCTATATACATTATATTTTTCTCCTGCAATTATAATATTTGAAGACTCCAACGTATATTCCGAAATAATGTTGTTTCCGTTTTCGTCATAAATCCCAATGCCGACCGGCAAAGCTATATAAAATGTTGAATATTCCCAGTTTAGATATATTGGAGAAGTGACCCCATCATATAACATATTTGTTGAATTATATGTATTTAACTCATTCCATATTTTGTGCCAGTATACAAAGTTGTCATAATGCGCAAGCTCTAATGTCGGATTGGTTGATACCGTTGGCTTTTTAGGGCCAATGTACCAGTAGTATTTTGTATTCCCCTCAAAATGTAGATATTCAACAGCTTGATATGATTGTTGTTTACATGTCCATAGTGTATATTCTACACTTCCAACATTAAATGTCGATTTATTCCAGCTTCTTTCATCTGACATTATATTAGTTGCATTATATAATACAAATCCTGCGGAGGAAGGTGCTGCAATATACCATATATGCTCTTCATATTCAGGGTCTTCTTTAGCAACTTTAATATCAGATGTAGGCAATGTGGAACCTAATAAAGTCCATTTATTTAATCCAATATTTTGCTCAGCATTTGTTGGATTGGTTGGTAAAGTTGTACCTACATACCAATAATACTTTGTTTCTCCACCAATTCCGCCACTATTCTGCATAATGTCAATCACGGCGGTGATGTCGGCCACATCCACCACGCCATCTTCGTTCACATCGCCTTTTAGCGTTCCGTTGTTCTCACTCTGCGCAAAGGCGCACACGTTCAGCAGCATTGCTGCCACGACAGATAAGAATTTTGTCTTCATAAGTTTGTTTTGTTTTTTATGAGTTGATAAAAAATAGTTAGTTTTTCCGATTGGATAATTTCTTGTCAATAAGGCACAAAAAGAAAACGTGGACAATTACTTGATCGTCTACGTTCTTCGAGGTATCGCCAAACACCCAACTGCCATCAACGAGTAAAAGCCCACGCCATTAGCGTGAGCATCCTTGCTTTTTACTCTCTGGCAGTTCTTTGTTTTTGGCGAAATTTCGAAGAACCAGATTCTAAGCGGACGCTTCTTTTTATATGTCTTTAAGTTGTTATGCTATCATAGGCATGTGGGTTAAGTGAATGAATTCTATTTTCTTTTATTATTGCTTCTCCCATGTTTCCCAGTCGGTTTCGGAGATATACGTTGTAATCTGTTGGTGTAGTGTTGCAAGCTCCTTGCTCACCACGTCCCAAACTACTTGACTGTCTATCTGGAAATATTCGTGGACGATGTAATTACGCATTCCTTTTACCATTTTCCATGGAGTCTCAGGATGTGCTGCCTGAAATTCAGCCGTAAGCATATTCGCGGCCTCACCCATTATTTCAATGTTTTTGACAACGGCATAATACATCATGTCGTCAGCCAGCAAATCTTCGTAAGTCTTTCCCTGCATGTAGCGGCTCACACGATTGATGGCGGCAAGGATATGTTCAAGCCGGTCACGGTCTCTAAGCACTTCTCTCATAAATCAGTTGCCTGTCACGTTCTACACTTTTTCTTGCAAATGGAGCCAGTGATGACTCTGTTACTAAGTCCACGTTGCGGCCCAGTAGTTCTTTTAGGTCTTCGTACATCCCAAAGAATTTCAACCCGACTGGCTGTGAGTGGTCGAGTGTCACCAGTATGTCCACATCGCTATCGGGTCTCTCCTCTCCTCGCGAATAGGAGCCAAACAGCCATGCCTTCAGGACGGGTTGCGTCTTGAAGTATTCTGCCAGCATTTGGGTCATGGTCTTGGTGCTCATTCGGCTATAGTTTGTATTATCTTTTGCAAATTTAGGACTTCTTTCTTTACCTTCCAAACATTTGCAGAACTTTTTTGAAAAAGCCCTCGCATCATGATGGTGCGAGGGCTGTATGCGGTCAAGATGAAAGGGTTTCTCAGATGAGGGGCATGCCGGCTTCGGCACATTCCTTGCGCATCTCTTCGGGCCAGATGGAGGCTTGGATTTCGCCTACATGGGCCTTGTGGAGGAGCACCATGCAGAGGCGGCTTTGACCGATTCCTCCACCGATGGAGAGCGGAAGTTCGTCGTTCATCAACTTCTTGTGGAAGAAAAGATTGAGACGTTCTTTCTTGTTTTCCAGTTCAAGTTGGCGAACAAGGGCTTCCTTATCCACTCGGATGCCCATTGAACTGAGTTCGATGCTGCGGTTGAGGACAGGATACCAAATGAGGATGTCGCCATTGAGCCCCTTGTAACCGTCTTCGTTAGGAGTGCTCCAGTCATCGTAATCTGGCGCACGTCCGTCGTGCTTCTCGCCGTTGGAGAGTTTGCCACCGATGCCCATGATGAAGACGGCTCCGAATTTCTTGCAAATGGCATCCTCACGCTCTTTGGGAGTGAGGTCTGGATACATCTGCAAGAGTTCCTCCGAATGGATGAAGTGAATTTCTTCGGGCAAGAAAGGTTTGATTTGTGGATAGGACTCGCACACCAGATACTCTGTGCGCATGATGGCGGCATAGATGTCTCTGACGATGCGCTTCAGGAAAGCCAGATTGCGGTCTTCTCTGCGGATGGTGCGGCACCAGTCCCACTGATCGACATAGAGCGAGTGGGTGTTGTCCAGTTCCTCGTCGCCACGGATGGCATTCATGTCTGTGTAGAGTCCGTAGCCCGGCTGAATGCCATACTCGGCCAGCATCACACGTTTCCACTTGGCCAGCGAATGTACCACCTCGGCCACTTGGTCGCCCATGTCCTTGATGGGAAAGGAGACTGGTCGCTCCACCCCGTTCAGGTCGTCGTTCAGTCCTAAGCCACGACGCACAAACAAGGGAGCCGTCACACGGCGAAGCCGCAGGGCTGTGGAGAGGTTTGCCTGGAAGAAGTCCTTGATTTGCTTAATGCCCAGTTCTGTCTGTATAGGGTCGAGGAGTTGGCGATAGCCCTCAACCTTTATCAATTTGCTCATATAGCGTATTTGTTTTGTCTCAATCTTGTAGTGTCCTTTTCTATCAAAAGGCGGTGCAAAGTTACGATTTATTTTTAACAACAAAAGAAAAAATGGCAAAATAATTGCAAAGTGTAAGAAAAACGGGGCATTTTTCTTACACAATTGCAAATATTGAGGTGTTTTGCAAAACCGTGCCTCTTACAGTAAGAAGAGCGGCTTTTCTTTGTGCAAATCAAACGATTTTCGTTAATCTTCCCAAATTGTTCGTTTCTTCCATTCTTTTTTCGTAACTTTGCACTCGTTTTATGCACGAAAGGTTGCCCTGCAACCACATTATAAAAAAGAAAGGAACAACTGAAGACGATGGATTTCAATTTTGACGAAATTATAGACGAAGGTCAGGTGGAAGGTAAAATCAGTTTTATCACAAGCATTGACAACCCCATCAAGGGGAACATAGAGCAAGAGATTTCTCCCGAAAACTACATACCCGTACTGCCCTTGAGGGGCGTGATGCTGTTTCCCGAAACGATGGTGCCAATCTCCATCGGGAGGGACTCGTCGTTCAAACTGCTGAAGGAGGCACAGAAGAAGGACCTGGTGATTTCGGTCTTCACCCAAGTGGATGACTCGACCGACGAACCCAACTACGAGCAACTCTACCACACGGGCACCATCGGCAAGGTGCAGAAAATCATCAAACTGCCCGATGGAAGCCGCACGGCCCTGATTCAGGGCTACAACCGTGTGCGCCTCATCGAGATGCAGTGGAACGGCAACTACAGCGTGGGGCGTGTGGAGAGTTATCCCGAAACTGTGCCAGAACGCGGCAACCGCGAGTATATGGCTGTGGTGGATGCCTGCCGCGAGACGGCCATCAAACTGATGCGCACCAGCGAACAAACCATCGGCTCGGCCTTTGCACTCAACAACATCTCGGACCGCACCCTCATCATCAACTTCATCTGCTGCAATCTGAACATCAGCAACAAGGAGCGCATTGTCCTGCTGGAGGAGAACAACATGTTTGACCGTGCCTACCGGCTGCTGGGCATTTTGCAACGGGAATACCAGTATGTTACACTGAAGATTGACCTGCAGATGCGCACCCGTGAGGAACTGGACAAGCAGCACAAGGAGTACTTCCTGCGCCAGGAGATGGAGACCATTCAGGAGCAACTGGGCGAGAAAGACGGCGATGAAGTCGAGAAGATGCGTGAGGCTGGCAAGAAGAAGAAGTGGAGTGAGGCAACGGCCAAGACCTTCAACGAAACGCTGGACAAGATGAGCCACATGAGCAGCCACTCGCCCGACTACCAGACGGAATACACCTGGGCACAGACGATGCTGGAACTTCCTTGGGGCGAACTGACCAAGGACAACCTGAGTCTGAGCAATGCCGAGAAGGTGCTGAACAAGGACCACTATGGCATGGAGAAGGTGAAGGAGCGCATCATAGAGCATCTGGCGGTGCTGAAGATGAGGGGCGACTTCAAGAGTCCCATCCTCTGCCTCTACGGCCCTCCGGGTGTGGGCAAGACGTCGCTGGGCAAGAGCATTGCGAAGGCCATGAAACGGAAATATGTGCGCATGTCGCTGGGCGGGCTGCACGATGAGGCTGAGATTCGCGGACATCGCCGCACGTATGTGGGTGCGATGGCCGGACAAATTATCAAGAACATTAAGAAGGCTGGCAGCAGCAACCCCGTGTTCATTCTGGATGAGATAGACAAGGTGACGCAGCAGACCAACCACGGTGACCCTGCATCGGCATTGTTGGAGGTGCTTGACCCTGAACAGAATGTGGCGTTCCACGATAACTATCTGGACACCGACTATGACCTGTCGAAGGTGATGTTCATCGCTACCGCCAACAACATATCGACCATCCCTGCTCCCCTGCTCGACCGCATGGAGTTGATTGAAGTGAGCGGCTATCTGACTGAGGAGAAGATTGAGATTGCCAAGCGACACCTCGTGCCGAAGGAACTGGACAACCTGGGCATGAAGGACACGGGGGTGAAAATCTCCAAGCCTGCCATCGAAAAGATTATCGAAGACTACACCAGAGAGTCGGGTGTGCGCGACCTCGACAAGAAAATCAATAAGGTGCTCCGCAAGGTGACACTCAAGTATGCCAAAGACGGTGTGCTGCCTACGGGTGAACTGAAGGTGGAGGATATCAAGGAGTATCTGGGCACCGAACCCTTCAGCCGCGACAAGTATCAGGGCAACGACTACTTTGGCGTGGTGACGGGCTTGGCCTGGACGAGTGTGGGCGGCGAGATTCTCTTCATCGAGACCTCCATCGACAATGGCAAGGGCGGCAAACTGGGGCTAACTGGCAATCTGGGCGACGTGATGAAGGAATCGGCCACGATTGCATTGCAGTATCTGAAGGAACATTGTGACCTCATCGGTATTCAGCCAGACTACTTCGAGAGTCATAACATCCACATCCATGTGCCCGAAGGTGCCACACCGAAGGACGGTCCTTCGGCTGGCATCACCATCGCCACTTCACTGGCCAGTGCCATCACTCGCCGAAAGGTGAGGAAGAACATCGCCATGACGGGCGAAATCACCTTGCGTGGCAAGGTTCTCCCCGTGGGCGGCATCAAGGAGAAGATTCTGGCAGCCAAACGTGCCGGCATCACCGACATCCTCATCTGCCACGAAAACCGCAAGAACATCGAGGACATTCCGGCCAAATATGTGAAGGGCGTGACCTTCCACTATGTGGAGAACGTGAAAGACGTGCTTGACTTTGCCCTGATTTAACCAGAAAGACTAATAAAACTAGTTTGACTAGAAAAAATAGAAAGACTAGAAAGGCTAGATAGACTAGAAAATCAAAAAGAGAAAATGACTTTCACCCTTCAACATAACGACCCAAAGACCAATGCACGTGCAGGCCTCATCCACACCGACCACGGCGACATCGAGACTCCCATCTTCATGCCCGTGGGCACTCAGGCTTCGGTGAAGGCGGTGCATCTGCATGAACTGAAGGACGACATCAAGGCGCAAATCATCCTCGGCAACACATACCACCTCTATCTGAGGCCTGGACTGAAAGTGTTGGAGGCTGCGGGCGGACTGCACAAGTTCAATGGTTTCGACCGCCCCATGCTGACCGACAGCGGCGGCTTTCAGGTGTTCTCGCTGGCTGGCATCCGCAAGATTAAGGAGGAAGGCGTGGAGTTCCGCAGCCACATCGACGGCAGCAAGCACTTCTTCACGCCCGAAGGAGTGATGGACATCGAACGCTCTATCGGTGCCGACATCGTGATGGCCTTCGACGAGTGTCCGCCCGGCACCAGCGACTACGAGTATTCGAAGAAATCGTTGGCTCTGACAGAACGATGGCTTGACCGTTGTATTCGACGGTTCAACGAGACGGAACCGAAGTATGGCTATCAGCAGAGCCTCTTCCCGATTGTGCAGGGCTGCACCTACCGCGACCTGAGAGAAAGGGCTGCGGAGAACGTGGCCTCGAAAGAGGCTGACGGCAATGCTATCGGTGGTCTGGCTGTGGGCGAGCCAACTGAGGTGATGTATGAGATGATTGAGGTGGTGAATGCCATCTTGCCTAAAGATAAGCCACGATACCTCATGGGAGTGGGTACGCCCATCAACTTGCTGGAGGGAATAGAAAGAGGAATTGACATGTTTGATTGCGTGATGCCGACCCGTAACGGGCGTAACGCTCAGATTTTCACCAAACATGGCACCATCAACCTGCGCAACCAAAAGTGGGACTTTGACTTCTCCCCACTCGACCCAGATGGGACATCATACGTGGATACAGCCTACACGAAGGCTTACGTGCATCATCTCTTCAAGGCACAGGAAATTCTTGCATTACAGATTGCCTCCATCCACAATCTGGCTTTCTACCTTTGGCTGGTGGGCGAAGCACGGCAACACATCATCGCTGGTGACTTCAGCACATGGAAGGTGAAGATGGTGGAAGAATTGGGTAGAAGAATCTAAGAATGATGATAGAAGAGAAAAAGCATCTGAATACACATTATTATATATATAAGAGAAATTAAAAGTTGGTCACATTTGAAGAAATAGATGGAAAGTTAGTCCCGAAAGGCAACGAGGAGGAAATCAAGGCATACCTCGACTATCAGAAAGGACAGAAGCAGACTTCTCGCCGCCGCTCTTTGCGAAAGAGGCTGGAACGAAAGTCTTCTGCTTTCCAATGGTTGAACGACCACATGCCGCTGTCGCGACTGGACCGATACATCGTCGGAAAGTTTCTCGGCACCTATTTCTTTTCCATCATCCTCATCATCAGCATTGCGGTGGTCTTCGACTTCAACGAGAACATCGACAAGTTCCTGCAACACGACGCACCTATCGAAGAGATTGCTTTTGACTATTACCTCAATTTCGTACCCTTCTACTCCAATCTGTTCAGCCAACTTTTCGTTTTCATTGCCGTCATCTTCTTCACCACAAAGTTGGCCGACAACTCCGAAATCATCGCCATGCTATCTACTGGCACCAGTTTTGCACGGCTCATCCGACCCTACATGATTGCAGCAGCCATCATTGCCCTCATCAACTATGGGTTAGGGTCTTACGTCATCCCCAAAGGCAACGTGAAACGTGTGCGATTCGAGAACAAATACAAAAACCGTGGACGCCAGGACTTCACCTCCAACGTACAACTGGAAGTGGAGCCAGGTGTGATTGCTTACTTTGGACGATATGAGGAAAGCATGAAGACGGCCTTTGAGTTTACATTGGACAAATTTGAGGACAAGAAACTGGTGAGTCACCTACAGTCCATGACAATCCAATATGACACACTCTCCTATGAGCCATACCACTGGGTGCTGACAGGTTATCAGACTCGCAACCTTCAAGGCATGCGTGAAGTCATCACGAACGGAAACAAACTGGACACAATCATCAAGGTGATGCCACAAGACCTCATGGCCTCGCGCGACATGGAGATGACACTGACGACCCCCGACCTGCGTCGGCACATCGAACGGCAGAAAGCCAGAGGATTTGCCAACATCCAGCAGTTTGAAGTGGAATATTACAAGCGCGGAGCCTCTGCTTTTGCCATCTTCATTCTGACCATCATCGGTGTGTCTATCTCTGCCCGCAAGCGGAAAAATGGTATGGGTATCGCGCTGGGTATAGGTCTGGCACTCATCCTGGCCTACATCATGTTCCAGACCGTAGCCTCCAGCCTGGCCATCAATGCCAATTTCCCTGCAGGCATTGCTGTCTGGATTCCTAACTTTCTCTTTGCCATCATTGCCCTCTACTACTACCGCAAGGCTCCGCGATAGACAACTATAGAGCATAAAATCTCATCCAAACAATAGATTTTTCAATCATTCAATGAATACTCCAAATCACACTTCTAATATTCACAATATCATATCATCAGAACAATGTATTTTGACGAACTAAACATATCGGACGAACTCCTCGATGCACTCGATGCCATGAACTTCGAGCAGTGTACCCCTATCCAAGAGCAGGCTATTCCACAAATCTTGGAAGGCCACGACCTGATGGGCATCGCCCAGACTGGCACAGGAAAGACTGCTGCCTATCTCCTGCCAGTGCTTGACGAACTCAGTCATGGCAACTATCCCAAAGACTCTGTGAACTGCATTATCATGGCACCCACACGCGAACTGGCACAACAGATTGACCAACAGGTGGAGGGTTTTGCCTACTATCTCGACGGTGTTTCGTCTGTGGCTGTTTATGGAGGAAATGATGGCATCCGTTTTGAGCAAGAACGCAGAGGACTTGAACTGGGAGCCGACATCATCATCGCCACACCCGGACGACTCATCAGCCATCTGAACGGCGGACATATCGACCTGAAAAAAGTATCTTTCTTTATTCTGGACGAGGCCGACCGAATGTTGGACATGGGCTTCTACGATGACATCATGAAGATTGCCTCCTATCTATCAGAAGAACGGCAAACGATTATGTTCTCAGCCACTATGCCCGACAACATACAGAAGTTGGCACAAAACATTCTGCACAACCCTGTGGAAGTGAAGATTGCCGTGTCGAAACCCGCCGAGAAGATTCAACAAACGGCTTATCTTTGCTATGACGGCATGAAGGACCGCATCGTGGAAAAAGTGCTCAGCCAAGAAGATTTGGACCGTGTGATTCTCTTCGCTTCCTCTAAAATGAAAGTAAAGGAACTCAGCATCACTCTGAAACGAAAAGGCTTCAATGTGGGAGCCATGCACAGCGACCTTGAGCAGCGTGAACGGGAGGATATCATGCTGGCTTTCAAGAACCGCCGCATCAGTGTGCTGATTGCCACCGACATTGTCAGCCGAGGCATTGACATCGACGACATTCAGATGGTCATCAATTACGATGTGCCACGCGACCCCGAAGACTACGTACACCGTATCGGACGAACGGCCCGTGCCAACAGAGACGGTGAAGCCATCACACTGGTCACCCCACGCGATTGGCAGCACCTTCTCAAGATTGAACATCTTATCGAAAAGGAAATACCCAAGCCAGAACTGCCAGAAGGATGCGGAGAAAAACCAGAGATGGGAGCATCGGGCAAATCGAGAAGACACACGCCCGGCAGGCATGGAGGGAAAGGCCGATACAACAGACGAGGAAACGGAAAACACCGTGGAAAGTCAAAAAATAGCACTTCAAATAAGGGCGCACAATAGTCAATACCGACTTCAATGCCACGCTTTCAGTTTTTTTAACTCGCTTAAAAAAGGTTTTTTTTGAAGAACTCCATAAAAAGGCGTAATTTTGCACCGAAAAAATACTTTTCCACAATAAAAGTACAATGAAGAAGATTCTTTCAATCATCATATCTACTGTGTTCGCAACGGCACTCTGTGCCCAGAATGGCATCAACACCCCTTATTCCCGCTATGGCTTCGGCATACAGTCGGAACGTGCTTTGGGATTCAACAAGGGCATGGGAGGTGTGGCACAAGGATTCCGCAACGGCCAGCAAATCAACATTGCGAACCCTGCATCTTACTCTGCTGTTGATTCTCTCACAGCACTTTTCGACATGGGCATCTCGCTACAGAACGGAAACTACAAGATGGGGAACTTGCAGCAGAACATACGTAACAGTAGTTTTGACTATTTCGCTTTCCAGTTCCGGGCTTTCAAACATGTAGGTGTGACAATAGGGCTGATGCCCATCACCAACATCAAGTACAACTTCTCTTCTTCCAGCGAAAGCCTCCCAAACAATGAGGACATAAAATCGACCTACACATTCAACGGAGATGGTGGATTGCGTGAACTCACCTTGGGTATGGGATGGCAGCCTTTCAAGCCCATAAGCATCGGTCTGAATGTTTCATATATATGGGGTGACTACACACACAACATGGCCATGTCGTTCAGCGAATCTTCGGCTTTCAGCATGTCACGCATCTACAAGGCTGACATCAGCACCTATAGCATTCAAGGAGGCCTACAATACATCCAACCACTCGGGAAAAAAGATAAACTGGTCATTGGCGGTACTTACACCTTGGGGCATAAAACAGACAACGATGCTTTCCGCATCACAAGAACAATGAACAGCACAACGGTGGAGAACGAGACAAACGACACCATCAAGCATGCTTTTCAACTGCCAACAAGCATTTCTGCTGGTTTCACTTACTATCACACCAACAAACTGCGTGTAGGAGTAGATTTCGAACTTCAGAAATGGTCATTGTGTAAATTTCCCAATCAGCAGACGGGTATCTCCAGCAGTTCCGACACAGGTCATTCCGATGTCTATTCATCGACCAAGGGCCAATTAAACGACCGTGTGAAAGTGGCTGTAGGTATGGACTGGACACCTAACGAATTTTCCAATCATTTCTTCAGCAGATGCAGTTACAAATTAGGCGGTTACTATGCTCAAACATACGCCAAGGCTGACATCACGGGAACCGTTACCAAGAAACCATCCGAGATAGGTGTATCAGCAGGTGTGTCTCTTCCTCTGTCTAACAACAATATGTACAGAACCAGTCATAAAATAAATGTGGCCGTACAATGGGTACACACGAATATACCCTATCTGAACGCCATGACCAGTCAGAAGAGTACACTTACCGAGAATTACTTCCGCCTATGTCTCGGAGTAACATTTAGCGAACGCTGGTTCCAAAAATGGAAAGTACAGTAAAGATTATATCGACCATATAAAAGAATTATAGAAACATTTACAAAAAATTGATTATGAAGAAGATTTTATTTGCATGTGCCCTCACTTTTGCCAGTGTTGTCGCATCTGCTCAAAACCTTAGCGGAACGACTATCAACGACCGCCTGGCCAACAACCCTGATAGTGCAGAGGTACTCCAAAGCATCAGCCTCTATCGTGATGCTTTCAAAACTAACAACTTTGCAGAAGCCATTGAACCTTGGGAGTTCGTCTTCACCAAAGCACCGCTTGCACAGATTCGTGTCTATACCGACGGTGCATGGATTTTTGAGAATCTCATCTCGAAAGAGACTGATGCCGCCAAGAAGAAGGAATACTTCGACAAACTCATGAACATCTATGACCAGCGCTTAAAGAACCTTGACGCACTCAACTCTTTTGCCACCCCAAAAACAACTTCGACCAAAGGCAACATCATCTGCCGCAAGGCATACGACTACTACTACTATTGCCCACAGATGGACAACAACGTAGCCTACAAAATGTTCAAGGAAGGCATCGATGACATGGGTCCCAACACCGAGGGCTTTGTCCTCTTCGGATTCATCGAGTGTTCCTACAATCGCTTCCTTCAGAACAAGGACAACATCGACATCCGCCAGGACTTCATCCAGGACTACATGAACACAAACGATATTTGCGACCGCCTGCTCGACCAGGCCAAGGAATATCCATCTGAGACGATTCCTGCTGACCCAGATTCTGAGGACTCGACCAAATGGGTGGAACAAGTCGTTCTCTCTCCTGAAGCCCAAAAAATCATCGACAACTATCAACCTGTACAGAATAAGGCCAACGACCTCTTCGTAGCCTCTGGTGCAGCCGATTGCGATGCCCTCGAAAAGATTTATGGCGCTCAGGTCGAAGCCAACAAGGACAACCTTCAGTACCTCAACTCCGTGCTGGCCATCCTCAACAACTTTGAGTGCGACAAGTCTAACATATACTATGTAGCAGCCGACTATGCTTATCAAATCAACAAGACCCCACAGGCTGCCATTGGTAAGGCTTCAAAACTGCTGAAAGATGGCGACATTAACGGTGCCATCAAATATTTCGACGAAGCACTTAGTCTGGAATCGGACAACGCTAAGAAAGCGAAATATTCCTACATCGTAGCAGCCCTCATGTACAAGAAAGGCAATCTCGGACAGTGCCGTGCTTACTGCCGCAAGACCCTCTCTCTCAATCCCTCTAACGGTGGAGCATACTTGCTGCAGGCCAGTTGTATTGCACGTTCCGCTTCTGGCGACCACCTCGAAAGAAGTAAGTATTACTGCCTCGCCTACGACTACTGCAACAAGGCCAAAGCCGTTGACCCTGCTTCTGCAGCCAGGGCCAACCGTGCTGCTGCTGGCTATGCCGCACATTTTTATCCCAAGTCTGAGGCTTTCTTTGCAGGCATCAAGGCTGGCCAGGTTGTTAGCGTAGCAGGCGAAACAACTACTCTGCGTCTCAGATAATCAGAAGTTCATCATTAGCATCACGACATGTTATCGAACCGAGTCACACGCACATTTAGCATTGCAGCAGTCTTTTCGGCTGCTGCAATGCTATTGCTCCTTTCATGTGACGATAGTGACAAGAAGATAGGCCCCAACATTGGAGTGCGTGACTCGGTCCCGATGCTCACAACCCTCGGCGTAAGTACTCTCATCAGCGACTCGGGCATCATCCGCTATAAGATGATAGCAGAGGAATGGCTCATCTATGACAAAAAAATGCCTCCTCACTGGTCTTTTGAAAAAGGACTCTTTATCGAACGTTTCAATGAATCTTATTTGGTGGATGCATATATCTCCTGCGACACCGCCTATTTCTATAATCAGCAAAACCTCTGGGAACTGCGTGGACGTGTCCTTGTCAAGAATATGAAAGGTGAAACTTTCAAAACCTCCCTACTCTTCTGGGACCAGCGAGCCCACCGTGTCTATTCCTCTGCCTACATGGAAATAGATGGCGAAACACGAAAACTTTCGGGCTACGACTTCAGCAGCAACGAACAGATGACTGACTACATCATCCATTCCTCCAAAGGCCAGTTCCCGCTCGAAGACAACGCCCCCACACCACAGCCAGACCCTGCCATCATGGCACAACAAGACAGCCTCTAACCAGATTTCCTTCGTCAGCCAAGAGAAAAGACACGGCCATATATAAAACGTCGTACAAATTACAATAGGAACGGCATACAATTTGCAATTGGAGTGGAAGACAATTTGAATGCACAACGGCGTTGCATGTAGGGGAAAAGTGAGGGTATGGTTGGAGTGGCTATTCCGTTCTCCCCCAAGTGGCATTTTCGTGAGTCCGCCGAGGACGGAAGAAGTGACTGGAGAAATCACTTTTTTGCACAAAGTATTGGGCAAACGGAACTTTTTAGGCTTTACTGAATAGTTTATTTTCCCCTACCTCTTACTGATTTGTATTTTTTTCGTAACTTTGCATGATTTTTTTAGACTCATAACGAATAACGATATGGAAAATAGGAGCATTGTATCGATTGCCAACTACGGGAAGGAAAAGATTCAGTATCTGTTGGACATGGCAACTGAATTTGAGGCCCACCCAAACCGCCAACTGCTGAAGGGGAAGGTGGTCGCCACCCTCTTTTTTGAGCCAAGTACAAGAACAAGGTTGTCGTTTGAGACAGCGGCCAACCGATTAGGAGCCAGAGTGATTGGCTTTACCGACCCGAAGGTAACGAGTTCGTCAAAGGGCGAAACGCTGAAGGATACCATCAAGATGGTGAGCAACTATGCCGATGTGATTGTGATGCGCCACAAGTTGGAGGGTGCAGCACTCTATGCCAGCGAGGTGACCGACGTGCCCATCATCAATGCAGGCGACGGCTCGAATCTGCACCCCTCGCAGACGATGCTCGACCTCTATTCCATCTACAAGACACAAGACACGCTGGAGAACCTAAACATCTACATGGTGGGAGATTTGAAGTATGGCCGCACCGTACATTCACTCCTCATGTCGATGCGCAAGTACAACCCCACCTTCCACTTCATCGCGCCCAAAGAACTGGAAATGCCCGAGGAATACAAACTCTACTGTCAGCAGGAAGGCATCAAGTACATTGAGCAGCAGGACTTCACGGAGGACACCATTGCCGATGCCGACATCCTCTACATGACCCGTGTGCAGCGCGAGAGGTTCACCGACCTGATGGAGTATGAACGTGTGAAGGATGCCTACATCCTAAAAGCCAACATGCTGGGCAAGGCAAAGGAAAACATGAAAATCTTGCATCCCCTGCCCCGTGTAAACGAGATTGAGTATGACGTGGACGACTCAAAACATGCCTACTATTTCGAGCAGGCGCAGAACGGACTCTATGCACGCGAGGCACTCATCTGCGACGTGCTGGGCATCACACTCGACGAAATCAAGAACGACAAAACAATCATTGACTGAATATGGAAAAGCAACAGAAACTGGTCGCAGCACTTGAGAACGGTTCAGTGATTGACCACATACCCACAGACAAACTTTTCACGGTGGCACAACTCCTGCAACTGGAAATGTGTACAGAACCCGTACTCATCGGCAATAATCTCGAAAGCCAGGTGATGGGCAAGAAAGGCATTATCAAGATTGCTGGTAAATTCTTCAGCGAGGCTGAAATCAGCAAACTCGCCGTACTGTGTCCCAACATTCGCCTGACCGTCATTCGCAACTATGAGGTGGCTGAGAAGCGTGAGGTGACCCTGCCCGAAGAGTTGACCAACATTGTCAAGTGCGCCAACCCCGTGTGCATCACCAACAACGAACCGATGAAAACGGTATTCTATCGCAAGGACATGGATACGCTCAAATGCCGCTACTGCGGAAAAGAACAGAAACTGAAAGATATCAAACTGAAATAATGAAATTTACAGAACGCACAAAACTGAACCTCGCCGATGTGAACAAGGAGGTTCTGGAACAATGGAACGCAGAAGACACATTCCACAAGAGCATTGAGGAGCGTGAAGGCTGTCCTCAATTCATCTTCTTTGAAGGTCCCCCATCAGCCAACGGTCATCCCGGCATCCACCATGTGATGGGCAGAACAATTAAAGATATATTTCTCAGATACAAGACGATGCAAGGCTTCCAAGTGAAGCGTAAGGCTGGATGGGACACCCATGGACTGCCTGTTGAACTGAGCGTGGAGAAGTCGCTGGGCATCACAAAGGAAGACATAGGCAAGAAAATCAGCGTGGACGACTACAACGACGCTTGCCGCAAGAACGTGATGATGTACACCAACGAATGGACAGAACTCACCGACAAGATGGGTTATTGGGTGGATTTGGAACACCCTTACATCACCTACGACAACAAATACATCGAAACACTCTGGTATCTGCTCAAGCAACTCTATCAGAAGGGACTCCTCTACAAGGGCTACACCATCCAGCCCTACTCTCCTGCTGCCGGAACGGGCCTTTCCAGCCACGAACTGAACCAGCCCGGTTGCTACCGCGATGTGAAGGACACGACGGTGACCGCACAGTTCCTCGTGAAAGATGTATGCGAAGGGCTGAAAGGCAAAGGCGAATTGCTGAACGAGATGCCTCACGACTTGAATACCTACATCCTCGCATGGACAACCACCCCTTGGACACTCCCATCTAACACCGCTCTCTGCGTAGGTCCCAAGATTGACTACGTGGCGGTGAAGGGCAAGAACCCTTATAGCGGTGAAGAGGCTATCTACATTTTGGCAGAAAGCCGTCTGTCCGCCTACTTCCAGGCAGAAAAGGACGAGGAAGGCAATGAGAAGCCACTCGAAATCCTCTGGCGCGGCAAGGGAACTGACCTCGTGGGTCTGCACTACCAGCAACTGATGCCTTGGGTGAAGCCTTGTGCGCTGGAAGACAACAAGGTGGTGGTGAAGGAAGCAGAGGCTTTCCGTGTCATCCCTGGCGACTATGTGACGACTGAGGATGGTACGGGCATCGTACACATCGCTCCTACATTTGGTGCCGATGATGCCAAAGTGGCCAAAGATGCAGGCATCCCCTCACTCTTCGTCATCGACAAGGCAGGCGACACACGTCCGATGGTAGATTTCACGGGTAAGTACTTCGTGAAGGACGACATGAACGAAGAGTTCGTAAGCCTTTGTGTCAACGAGAGTTATTGGAAGCATAGCGGAGACTTCGTCAAGAACGCCTACGCTCCCAAATACAACCAAGGAGGCAAGTATGACGAGAAAGCAGCCAACAAGGACATGGACCTGAATGTGGTACTGTGTCTGGAGATGAAAGAAGAAGGCACCGCTTTCAAGATTGAGAAGCACGTACACAACTACCCCCACTGCTGGCGCACTGATAAACCCGTGCTCTACTATCCGCTCGATTCTTGGTTCATCAAATCAACGGCGAAGAAAGACCGCATGTTTGAACTGAACAAGACAATCCAGTGGAAACCAGAAAGTACAGGTACGGGACGTTTCGGCAAGTGGCTCGAGAACCTCAACGACTGGAACCTCTCGCGCTCTCGCTACTGGGGTACTCCACTGCCCATCTGGCGCAACCGCGACACTCGCGAGGAAGTGTGCATCGGCAGCGTGGAAGAACTCTACAACGAGATTGAGAAGGCTGTGGCTGCAGGAGTGATGGCATCGAACCCATTAAAGGAGAAAGGTTTTGTGCCTGGCGACATGAGTCAGGAGAACTACGATAAGATAGACCTGCACCGTCCTTATGTAGATGACATCAAACTGGTGTCGGACAAGGGCAATGTGCTCACACGCGAACTCGACCTCATTGATGTGTGGTTTGATTCGGGTGCCATGCCATACGCACAGGTTCACTATCCGTTTGAAAACAAGGAACTGATTGACAAGGGCATTGCCTACCCTGCCGATTTCATCGCAGAGGGTGTTGACCAGACACGCGGCTGGTTCTTCACACTCCATGCTATCGCCACGATGGTGTTCGACTCGGTGGCTTACAAAGCCGTGATTTCCAACGGACTTGTGCTCGACAAGAACGGCATCAAGATGTCGAAGCGTCTGGGCAATGTCATCAACCCCTTCGAGTGCATCGGCACATATGGCGCAGATGCCGTGCGTTGGTACATGATTACCAACTCCTCGCCTTGGGACAACCTCTCGTTCGACCCCGAAGGCGTGAAGGAAGTGACGAGCCAGTTCTTCATCAAACTGCAACAGGCTTATTCGTTCTTCACGATGTATGCCAACGTGGATGGCTTCGACTACAAGGAAGCAGACATCCCTTACGCAGAGCGTCCAGACTTCGACCGTTGGTTGCTCTCTGAACTGAACACACTGGTGAAGAATGTGCAGACTTATCTTGAAGACTATGACCCAACGCCTGCTGGCCGTCTGATTCAGTCATTCGTCATCGACAACCTTTCCAACTGGTACATCCGTTTGAACAAACCCCGTTTCTGGGGCGGTGAGATGACAACTGATAAACTCTCGGCTTATCAGACGCTCTACACCTGTCTCGACACGCTGAGCCGACTGATAGCACCGATTGCACCTTTCTACGCCGACCAACTTTTCCGCGACCTCAACAGCGCAACAGGCAAAGACCGTTCTACAAGTGTGCATCTGGCCAAGTTCCCCACCTACGACGCTGCCTACATCGACACCGAACTGGAAGCAGCAATGGAGGCAGCCATGAAGGTGACCTCGATGGGACTTTCCATCCGCAAGAAAGTAAAGATTCCTGTGATTCAAGCACTCCAATCTATCGCCATCCCCGATACCGATGCCGTGTTCAGCGGTCGCATTGAGCGCATGAAGGACATCATCACGAAAGAACTGAACGTGAAAGACTTGCAACTGATGGACGGTAAGATGCTGGTGAAGAATGTGAAGTGTAACTTCCGTGTAATGGGCAAGAAGTTTGGCAAGATGATGAAGGCAGTAAGCAACGCTGTCACAGCCATGTCGCAGGCACAAATTGCAGAACTCGAAGTCAACGGACAAGTGACGCTGCAAGCCGAAGGACAGGAAGCCGTGATTGAACTGGCCGATGTGGATATCATGTCGCAAGATATTCCTGGATGGAGCGTGGCCAACGAAGGCACCACCACCGTGGCACTTGACATCACCATCACCCCTGCCCTGAAGAATGAAGGCAACAGCCGAAAAATCATCAAGCAGATACAAGGTCTTCGCAAGTCACAGGGATTCGAGATTACCGACCGTATCCGTGTGGTCATCACCGATACCCCCGAAACCCAAGCGGTCTTCGACTCCTTCAAGGACAACATCGCCGCTCAGGTGCTGGCCAACTCCATCATGCTTGGCAACCCTACTGGCGAAGCCATCGACTTCGACGACTTCAAAGCCGTCATCACCGTAGAGAAAGACTGACACATGATGTCGAGAAAGAACAAATACATCCTTTCCATCATCCTCTTCATGACCGTTCTTGTCATTGACCAAATCATCAAGGTCAATGTCAAGACGGGCATGTATTTGGGTGAACGCATCGAAATCACCCCATGGTTCAGCCTTCTCTTTGTGGAGAATGAGGGCATGGCCTTCGGATGGAAATTATGGGGTGGAAAATTATTCCTCACACTTTTCCGAGTGGTAGCCGTTTGCCTCATTGGATGGTTTATCTGCAATGAGATAAAGCAAAAGAGACCAATCGGTTATATTGTCTGCCTCACCCTCATTGCCGCAGGTGCGGCAGGCAATATTATCGACTGCCTCTTCTACGGACTCATCTTCAACAATCCTCCCTACCCCCAAGTGGCAGAGTTTCAGCCTTGGGGTTATGGTTATGGCGAATTTCTTTACGGAAAAGTGGTCGATATGTTCTACTTTCCGCTCATCGAGTGGGACATGCCCACATGGATGCCCTTCTATTCGGGCGAACATTGTGTGTTTTTCTCCCCCATCTTCAACTTTGCTGATGCAGCCATCTCGTGCGGCATAGTAGCCTTGCTGCTGTTCTACCACAAGTTCATCAGCAGATACCCCATCCAAAAATAGTCATTCTTATCTCGCCGATATGAAACGTTTTTTCCCATTCATCCTACTGTTCGCCCTCATCATTGTGGCATGTGAAGACCGTCCCCAAAATGTGCTTTCACGTAGTGAGATGGAGAACGTACTCTACGACTATCACATGATGCAAGGGATTATCAACCAATTGCCCAGCGAGGAGAGAATGGAAAAAGCCCAGGACTACATCAACGCCGTCTTCGAGAAACACGGCATCACGGAAGCACAGTTCGACACTTCCATCATCTACTACAACCGCCATGCCGAAGACCTGCACGAGATTTACAAGAATCTGAAAGAACGTTACAACTCAGCAAATGAGGAAATTCAAATCGTGAATGGCAACAACGACATGATGGCCATTTACGAAACAGGTGGCGACACCACCAACCTTTGGAGTTCGGCACAACTGTATGCTTTCCATAACAAGTCACTTCTGAACAAGGAAAGTTTCACCATCCATGCCGACAGCAGTTTTCATAAGAACGACCAACTCATTCTGACGCTGACTCCCGTATTCATCAGAGAATCGAGAGACGACTACGACATTTCCCTCAATGTGGGACTGAGCGTGATGTACACCGATGGCCGGCACATTGGCACCACGCGCACTATCACCAACAGCGGTACACAGCAACTAACCGTGAAAACCGATGCCCAAAAAGAACTGAAGAGCATCACGGGATTCTTCTATTATAGAGGGAAAAAATCGACACGCAACCTCTGCATCGTCGATAACATTTCGCTTGTTCGTATGCATGAGAAAGCCCCCGAGGTGGAAATTCCGACCGACAGTATCAAAGCCGATTCCATTGTAGAAGACACTGTTGTTCAGCCCATTGAGCATCGTCTCACTCCAGAAGAAATCCGGCAACAGAACAAATCGGGAGAACACATCACAATACAAACAACCCCATCGGTTCGTACTCCCAACTCTATCGGTCCACGACGCAGAAAGGCCACAACCCCTAAACGATAAACCATGCGACGAGTGGCAGCATCAAGAGTCTTTCTCAACGAAAAAGAGTTCCACAACAATCACGTTGTAGAACTCTTTGAACACTTGGTGGTGAATCATTATCCCCTCAAAGGCGAACTTCCTATGACCGAATGGCTTGGCGGCACCATCATCATCCGTGGCAGAGAAGCCTACCACACTCGTCAAGTCTTATCTCCTTCTGAACTCAGCACAGACGACAGCAGTGGCAATGGCCACATTGAGCGACTCTGATGTCTGTCGCCCTTCAGGATAGTTAGGGATATAAAGCCTTTCTGTCACATATTGTTCGATGGCATCAGAGATGCCTTTCCCTTCATTCCCCATCACAATCACGCCATTCTTCGCCAATGTCTTTCCATACATATTCTCCCCATCAAGGAAAGTGCCATAGACAGGCGTGTCAGCATCGAGCGAAGCCAACGTTTCCGCCAAATCCACATAATGCACTTGCACACGTGCGATACCTCCCATCGTGGCCTGCACCGTTTTAGGATTATAGATGTCAGCACATCCCGTTGAACAGAAGATGTGTTCAACACCAAACCAATCGGCCAGCCGCACGATAGTACCCAGATTGCCTGGATTCTGTACATCGTCCAGCATCAGGCAAAGATTCTCTTTCGCAACTTCTCGAACATCAACAGTATAGACAGGCTGTCTAAAAATTGCCAACACCTGTTGAGGAGTCTCTTGGAAACTGACACGACGCAACTCGTCGTCAGTCACCTCATCCATCTCTACCCCCTTCTTTTCCAGCCCTTTCAGCCATTCGGCATGAGCAGAAAGCCACTCGGCAGTTGCTGCCAAATACTTACATTCGAAGACATTCAGCAAATCACCCACCAGTTTGTGGCCCTCGGCTACAAACACTCCGTTCGCCTTCCTGAATTTCTTCAGTTCCAGCGAACGGATATACTTGATTTTGTTCTTACTAATCACGATAGATGCTTGAAACAGGTGTCAACAAAACTACTGCTGATGATTGATGCAGATGCCTTGCAAGTACCACTCGTAGAGACGGTGGATGCCCTCGTCAATCTCGATGGTGTGATGCCATCCAAGGCGATGGAGTTTAGACACATCGGTCAGTTTCTTCAGGGTGCCATCAGGTTTCGACGCATCCCAACGAAGTTCGCCCTTAAAACCAATCTCCTTCATGATGCGCTCTGCCACTTCCTTGATGGAAATTTCCTTACCAGTTCCCACGTTGATGTGGCAGTTGCGGATTTCTTTGATGCCATCACGGTTCATCTTGAAGTCGCTCTTTTCCACAACATCCTTGAAATCCACATTGAGGAGACAATACACAGAAGCATCGGCCATTTCTTCACTCCAGAGAAATTCGCGCATCGGTGCCCCCGTTCCCCACAAAGTAACAGCCTCAGGGGTGATACCATAGTGGCGGAGCACCTGCAGAATGGTCATCTCGTCGCTCATCGCCGTAGCCATAATCGTCTGAGTGGCAGTGGCTTCTTTTTGTTCAGAACCAGCACCTTGGCCATCCACCATCTTCGGCACCTTCATCGACACAGGACGCAAACCGAGGTCTTTGCGCACAGCATCCCAGTCACCCTCGTTCAAACACTTAGCCAAATGAATCTTACGAATCATGGCAGGCAACACATGAGAGTTCTCCAGATGGAAATTATCGTTAGGTCCATAGAGGTTTGTCGGCATCACAGCGATATAGTTGGTGCCATACTGCAGATTGAACGACTCACACATCTTCAACCCTGCAATCTTGGCGATAGCATAAGGCTCGTTGGTGTATTCGAGCGGCGAGGTGAGCAGACAATCCTCAGGCATCGGCTGCGGTGCCTCGCCCGGATAGATACAGGTGGAGCCGAGGAACAGAAGTTTCTTCACGCCATGTTTCCAAGCCTCCCCAATCACATTCTGCTGAATCTGCAAATTCTGATAGATGAAGTCGGCGCGATACTTGAGGTTGGCCATGATGCCGCCCACATGGGCAGCAGCCAACACCACCGCGTCAGGCTGTTCCTCATCGAAAAACTTCTTCACAGCCACAGGGTCGAGCAAGTCCAGTTCAGCGTGTGACTTGCCCACAAGGTTGTTGTAGCCCCGTTGCTTGAGATTGTTCCAAATGGCAGAACCCACCAAACCATGATGTCCTGCCACAAATATTTTACTGTTCTTGTCTAACATATCAAAAACTAAAAGTGAAAAACTAAAAACTAAAAGTGGCCATTACCTTATTTTTTATTGATGATAATTTGAACTTTTAGTCTTTAGTTTTCAGTTTTCAACTTACTTCACTACTCCCTTCTCCAAATACTCTGCCAAGTTCGTTCGCATGACAGAGGCCACATGGTCGGCAGCCACCTTCTCCATGTCGTGCTTCACCATGATGGAAACGAGTTGTTCGAAAGAGGTGGTTTGAGGATTCCATCCCAGTTTTTCCTTCGCCTTCGTCGGGTCGCCCCAAAGGTTCACCACGTCGGTGGGACGGTAGAAGTCGGCACTCACCTCAACCAGCGTCTTGCCCACCAGATTGTCTGGGCCAGCCACACAGATGCCTTTCTCGTCCATGCCCTCGCCCTCAAACTTCAGTTCGATGCCTGCGGCCTTGAAGGCATAGTAGGCAAACTCGCGCACCGAGTGCTGCACACCAGTAGCGATGACGAAATCCTCGGGCTTGTCCTGTTGCAGAATGAGCCACATGCACTCCACATAGTCCTTGGCATAGCCCCAGTCGCGCAGCGAAGAGAGATTGCCCAGATAGAGTTTCTCCTGTTTGCCCTGAGCAATGCGAGCAGCCGCCAACGTAATCTTGCGGGTGACGAAAGTCTCGCCACGACGCTCACTCTCGTGGTTGAACAAAATGCCTGAACAGCAGTACATGTTATACGCCTCGCGATATTCCTTCACAATCCAGAATCCGTAGAGTTTAGCCACTGCGTATGGAGAGTAAGGATGGAACGGAGTGTTCTCATTCTGAGGCACTTCCTCCACCTTGCCATAGAGTTCGGAGGTGCTGGCCTGATAGATGCGGCACTTGTCAGCCAAGCCGCACAGACGCACGGCCTCCAGCACACGGAGAACGCCCACGGCATCCACGTCAGCCGTGAACTCAGGCGAGTCGAAACTCACCTGCACGTGGCTCTGAGCCGCCAGGTTGTAAATCTCGGTTGGTTTCACCTTGCTGATGACCTGCAGCATCGACATCGAGTCGCCCAAGTCGGCATAGTGAAGGTGAAAATTGGGAGTACCCTCCAGATGAGCGATGCGCTCGCGATAATCCACCGACGAGCGACGGATGGTGCCATGAACTTCATAGCCTTTGGCCAGAAGGAACTCAGAAAGGTATGAACCGTCTTGTCCGGTGATACCTGTAATTAATGCAACTTTTCTTTCCATATATTTAACAAAAAAAATTTGTTCATTTTCCACGGTTTGTTTTCAGAGCAGCCAGCATCAGATGTTCACCTCGCTCAGCGTCACCAACTTGTGCACGATGGCATAGATGGTGATGGCGGCAGGCGAGTGTAAATCTAGTTTCCGCGCGATGTTTCGTCGGTGAGTGGTCACCGTGTTGACCGACAGGCACAGCGTGTCGGCTATCTCCTTGTTCGACAATCCCTTGGCCACACACGCCACGATTTCCTTCTCGCGGTCGGACAACTGCTCGCCTCCCACAGGCGAAAGCACTTCCTCGTCCGCCTCTGTTTCGGGTTGGCGCATCTTTGCCTGATGTTCCAGACGTCGCACCGACGGCACAAAGATATTATCCTCCACCAGGCAGTGGATGCTCAAGTCCTCCTCAGCCTGATAGATGGACACAATCACCGAATTCAGTTTCTCGTTGATTTCAGTCTGCGGATAGTACTGCATGAAGAGGTTTTTCAGTTCTTTCAGTTTGCTCTCGATGGCCTCATGGTGGCGCGACAGCAGGTGGCTGTTCTCGATGGAAACCGCCTCGCCTTCCAGCAATCTCTCCACGTAGGCAAACACGGTCGTTTCCTCATACTCCATGTGCTTGCGCACTTCCTCCACATACTCGTCGAAGAACTTCAGCACCAGAAAGGCAATCTCGTTCTGCACTGAGCAGTCAATCGCATTCAGCAGGTGAAAGCGGATGTTGGGGAACAGATAGCCGAGAAAGTAGGCATGAGTGCGTTTCAGATAGCCCAGCACCGAGGCAACGCTCACGTTTTCCACCCTTTGCGGACGGTTTTCCGCCCCGTCCTTCACGTAGTTGATGATAGAGAGGAAAGTCTCAGCATCCACGCCACACTGGCGGCACACCTCCGTGATGGTCTTTTCGCCAAAACCCAGCGAAATGCCAAAGCGACTCATCACCTGCAGCAGGCGGTAGTCGTTGGCAAGTACATAACTTAGTTTATCCGTCGATTTATATTGACCAGCCATATATCTCTGTCTAATAGAAATCATAATCCTGATAGTTTCTAAAGGGTTAAACACTATGCAGAATTACGTAAACCATTGTTTTTATTGTGCAAAGTTAGTAAAAAAATTGTTCACTATAGCATCTATCTTGCTACATATTTATAATTAAGGTGTGATTTACCAACAAATGAGTATTGTTTTGTTGCACAAAAGGCCGTAACTTTGCATCCGATTTGCAGAAAAAATTGCAAATCATCGAATTTGAGCAAGCGATGAAATTATCAGAGTTAAAGACAGGAGAGACAGGCGTCATCGTCCGCGTGATGGGTCACGGCGGCTTTCGCAAGCGCATTGTGGAGATGGGGTTCATCAAGGGGAAGAGCGTGAAAGTGCTGCTCAACGCCCCTCTGCGCGACCCCGTGAAATATAAAATCATGGATTACGAGGTCAGCCTTCGCCGCGCCGAGGCCGAACTGGTCGAGGTGGTGAGCGAGGAAGAGGCCAAGGAGTGGGAAGCCCTGCACCCCGAACTGAAAGGCATTCCTGCCGCTGAAAGCGAAAACGTGATGTATCAGTTGGCCAAGGTGAAGGAGCACGAACTGAACGTGGTCTTTGTGGGCAACCCCAATTGCGGCAAAACCAGCCTGTTCAACATAGCCAGCGGTGCCCACGAACGTGTGGGCAACTACTCGGGTGTGACGGTCGATGCCAAGGTGGGCCACTTTGACTTCGAGGGCTATCACTTCAATCTGGTCGATTTGCCCGGCACGTATTCCCTGTCTGCCTACACCCCCGAGGAACTCTATGTGCGCAAGTACATCATCGAGCGGCATCCCGACATCATCATCAACGTGATTGATGCCAGCAACCTGGAGCGCAACCTTTACTTGACCACCCAACTCATCGACATGGACGTGCCGATGGTCATTGCCCTCAACATGTTCGACGAGTTGCGCGAAAGCGGCAACCAACTCGACCGCGAGCAACTCGGCATCCTGCTCGGCGCGCCCATCGTGGCCACTGTCGGCAAGACGGGCGAGGGGGTGAAGGAACTGTTTCACCAAATCATCGAAATCACCGAAGGTAAGCAAAAGATAGCCAGACACATACACGTGAATCATGGAGCATTGCTCGAAGAGTCTATCAGTCGGGTTGAAGCCCTCATCCGCAAAAATCCCGAACCTCACCAGAACTATTCGGCGCGCTTCCTTTCCATCAAACTGCTGGAGAACGACCGGCAGGTGGAAGGCATCGTAAGGAAGTTGGACAATCATGCCGACATCCTGTCCGAACGCGATGCCTGCCAAAAGTACATTCTCCAAGAGATTGACCAAGACAGCGAGTCGGCCATCACCGATGCCAAATACGGCTATGTGCAGGGTGCACTGAAGGAGACCTTCCAGAAGGTGCGCCGCTACAACCGCACCACCACCAAGCGAATCGACGCTTTTGTCACCCACCAGGTGTGGGGCTACCCCATCTTCCTGCTGCTCATGTATCTGATGTTCTTCTGCACGTTCAACATCGGCCAGTACCCGATGGATTGGATTGATGCAGGGGTGGAATGGCTCGGCGGCATGGTGAGCGAGTGGATGGCCGAAGGTCCGCTCAAAGACCTCATCGTCGATGGCATCATCAGCGGTGTGGGCGGTGTCATCGTCTTCCTGCCCAACATCATGATTCTCTATGCCTTCATCTCCTGGATGGAAGACTCCGGCTACATGGCGCGCGCTGCCTTCATCATGGACAAAATCATGCACCGCATGGGGCTGCACGGCAAGTCGTTCATCCCGATGATTATGGGCTTCGGCTGCAACATCCCTGCCATCATGGCCACCCGAACCATCGAAGACCGCAAGTCTCGGCTCATCACCATGCTCATCATCCCCCTCATGTCGTGCTCTGCCCGGTTGCCTGTCTATATCATCATCATCGGCGCCTTCTTCCCCAAAAATTCAGCCCTCATTCTCTTCTGCATCTATCTCATTGGCATCTTCTTCAGCATCCTGATGGCCAAGGTGTTCAGCCGTTTCGTCGTGAGGGGAGAAAGCACTCCGTTCGTGATGGAATTGCCCCCCTACCGCATGCCCTCCATGAAGAGTGTGAGCCGTCACACATGGGAGAAAGGCAAGCAGTATCTGAAGAAAATGGGCACCACCATCCTGGCGGCGAGCATCATCGTGTGGGCGCTCAGTTACTTCCCCCACAACCCAGAACTCACTGAGAATGAGCAGATGGAGCAGAGTTTCATCGGACAAATCGGCAAACTCGTCGAACCCATCATCCAGCCCTGCGGCCTGGCGTGGAAAGAAGGCGTGGCCCTCATCGCCGGCGTGGGTGCCAAAGAGATTGTGGCCAGCACGATGGAGGTGCTCTATCATGGCGACATCACCACCAGCGGCATGACCACCCTGGCAGCCTTCTCCTTCATGGTGTTTGTGCTGCTCTACATGCCCTGCATTCCTGCCTGCATCGGCATCAAAAACGAATCGGGCAAGTGGAAATGGGCCGCCTTCACCGCCCTCTACACCACCCTGCTCGCCTGGCTCACCTCGATGGCCGTGTTCCAGATAGGTTCTCTTTTCTGACATTCCCAACATGACAACACAAGAAATCATCGTCTGTCTCATCCTTGCCTGCACCCTCTTCTTCGTGGCACGCTACATCTACAGGCAAGCAACGGGCAAGAGCCGAGGGTGCAACTGCGGCTCCTGCCAACATGGCTGTCCTCGCACCGGCGAGGGCCAATGCCATTGCCACAAGGATTGAAACGGTCCCCTTTTCAGCATGGGTGATTCCACTCGCAATGTGGTGGAATCACCCTTTTTTTTCACCGAGCGAAACGCTTTTCCTCCACCTCTTTTGTAACACTTTTTCGGACGAAAGTGTTACAAATGTAACAGTGCCAGTGTTACATTTGTAACAGTGGCAGTGTCATAAGTGTAACAGTGGAGGTGTTACAAACGTAACAGTGGAACCCTCCAGCATGTTACAAAACAAGCCTCCTGAAAGAGGGTGCGGAAGCCGCCTTTTTCCGCATACTCAAATGTGTGTATTAAGGCTCCCGGATGGGTATCACCCTACCCAAAAGCGGTATTTCTCCATAGAAAATACCCACTTTGGCCGTCCGTTTTACCAAAATTAGGTATTGTGACCCTTAACAGATGTTAGTACCTTTGCACTCAAATTCGGAAGGACAGAACTTCTAAGGTAAAAAAAACAAAGGATAATGAACATCTCAAGAACAGCAAGACATGCAACACTGGCGTTCACTCTGGGCATGATGACCATGAACGTTTCGGCACAAACAAGCAAGAACGACACTTCGAGAGTGGCAAATCTGGAAAAGGCACTCTCACGTTTCCACATCGGCGGCTATGGCGAAGTGGCTCTCTCACGCAACTTCTACAGCGACAACGTGAGCCGCTACAGCCTGCCCGACGAGCACAAGGATGACCCCAGCCACGGCAGGTTCGACATTCCCCATGCCGTCGTATATATAGGATATGACTTTGGCAAGGGATGGTCCTTCAGCACCGAGATTGAATTTGAACACGGCGGAACGGGAGCAGCCTACGAGAAGGAAGACGAGGAAGGCGGCGAATGGGAATCGGAAACGGAAAAAGGCGGCGAGGTGGAACTGGAGCAGTTCTGGATTCAGAAGACATTCTGCAACGAAGCCAACATCCGCGTGGGTCACATGGTGGTGCCTGTGGGCCTGAACAACGCCCACCACGAACCGCTCAACTTTTTCACCGTCTATCGCCCCGAGGGAGAAAACACCATCCTCCCCTCCACTTGGCACCAGACGGGCATCGACTTCTGGGGACGTGCCGGCGATTGGCGCTATGAGGTGCAGTTCCTGGCTGGCCTGAATGCCGACAACTTCACCACCACGGGCTGGATTCACAAAGGCCCCTCCAGCCCCCTGGAGTTTGAGATTGCCACCAAATACGGCACTTCGCTCCGCATCGACAACTACTCCATTCCGGGTCTCCGCCTGGGCTTGAGCGGCTACTATGGCCACAGCATCGGCAACAGTTATCCGCGCAACAAGAACGGGGTCGATAGCGAATATAAGGGCGCAGTGGCCGTGGGCAGTTTCGACTTCACCTACAATGACCACAACTGGATTGTGCGCGGACAGGCCGACTATGGCTATCTGGGCGATGCCGCACAACTGGACTACATCTACAACCGCATCAACAAGAAGTCGCCCTACCACCACTCCACCTCTGTCAGCCAGAACGCTTTTGCCTACGGCATTGAGGCAGGCTACGATGTCTTCTCGCAGATACGGAAACTCCGCGCCGACGGGCAGAAACTCTATGTGTTCGGACGTTTTGAGCACTACAACGCCTGTGCCTCCAGCAACATGAAACAATATGACTACAACAACGTGAAGCGCATGGCCATCGGACTCAACTACCACCCCGTGAAAGGTGTCGTGGTGAAGGCCGACTACTCACACCGCTTCTTGAAGAGCCAGTACAACAACGAGCCAAGCCTCAACCTCGGCATCGCCTATCAGGGCTGGTTTCTGTAGGAGCGAGAGGGATTTCCATCAAGAACTACATCTATTCAAATTTACCCTACTAAAAAACATTCAATCATGAACATGAACATCAAATCAGTGCTCGGCATTGCCATGATGGCAGCCGCAGCCTTCGCCGCTACATCTTGCAGCAGCGACAACGACAACGACAACAGCGAAGATGCCTACAAGGAAAGAAGTTATGGCCAGAATGCCATCAGCGCATGCAACTCCCTCGTGTCTGGCCTCGAAACGGCCAACGAAAAGATTGCTTCGTCCAACCTCAGCGACACACAGGAAGCCTATTTGGAAGACGTGCTGGCCAATCTGGTCGATAACGTGATTGTGCCTACCTACACCAGCCTTGCCGACGACACCGAGGAACTGGAAAGCACACTGAACGGCCTCGATGCCAACACCATCACCCAGGCCGACATCAACAGGGCCTGCGACCTCTTCAAGCAAGCCCGCAAGACCTGGGAGCAGAGCGAAGCCTTCCTGGGCGGTGCCGCTTCAGAGTTCGACATCGACCCGACCATCGACTCTTGGCCACTCAACCGCTCACTCCTGCTCAACTACTTCAACTCTGGCAGAATGGACGAGGCCATGCTCGACGACGCTTCCATCCTCGGTTTCCACGCACTTGAGTTCATCCTCTTCCGCAATGGCCAGCCACGTCAAGTGGCCGAGTTCCGTGGCAACGACACCTACAAGGGCTTCACCAATGTGAGCGGTGCCAAGGAACTGCTCTACGCACAGCAGGTGTGCAAACTGCTGAAAGAGCGCACCTTCCAACTGCAGGTGGCATGGGAAGGCGAAACCGCTGCCAACGCCGACCGTGTGCAGGTGGTTCAGAATGCAGGTTTGGACTACACCACCTCCAAGGGCCTGAGTTTTGGCGACAACATGAAGCAGGCAGGCAGCACGAACAGCACCTTTAGTTCGCTCAAGGATGCCATCGGTCAGGTTCTCTCCGACGACGAAGGCTCGGCAGCAGCCATCGGCAACGAGGTGGGTACAGCCAAAATTGCCAACCCCTTCTCGGCCGGCTACATCTTCTATGTGGAATCGCCCTACAGTTACAACTCCATCACCGACTTCCAGGACAACATCCGCTCCGTCCGCAACGTGTGGTACGGCACCACCAACGGCTCTGCCGATGGCAACGTGAAGAGTTTCTACAACTTCTTCAATAACACGAACCAGTCGGCATTCAACGCCACCACGGTTGGCCTCATCAACGATGCCATCGACAAAATCGGCAAGATGCCCGCACCATTCGTGAAATATTGCAGCACCATCTGGAATCTGGCCTACGAAGACGATGACCGCACGGCAGACGACCTGCCCGAGGAAGAATAATCAGGCCAACGGCTGACAGCATGGCTGAAATAGCAATAACATTGAAACAAAAACAGCGCTCCGTCTTGAAAAACAGACGGAACGCTTTTGCCGCTAAAAATACTTTAATCTAAACTCTAACTTTTTATGATGAACAATTTTGCAAAAAAATCATCGCTTTTCCTGCTGGCCAGTTGCGCGCTCTTCGCCGCTTGTAGCGACGACGACAACAAGTCTGACGGACTTGGAGAACTGGAAGAGGAAGAGAGCCAGTTTGGCAAAGCGAACGATGTGTTCACCGCCGCCGAATGGTATCCCGGAGGTGAACTGGGCACAACCGAAAAGGCCAGTTACTCGGCCATCGCACCGGGTGCTGAACTGTTGGGCCTCGAAACCAGTTTCAACAAGGGTGAGGACTACTTCGAACACCTCTACACCTACACCGACGAGCCACGCAAGGGACTGGGCCCGGCATGGGTGCGCAGCAGTTGCATCCATTGCCATCCGTCCTACGGCCATGGCAAACGGCAGACAGAGTACAAGGCCAACACCATCGGAAACGGCTATCTGCTCGTGGTCTATCACCCCAACGAGGCTTTCACCGAGGACGGTGTGCGCTACACGACTGCTCCGTCCAGTTACATTGCCGAGGTGACAGGCATGCCACAGACGAAGGCGATGCACCCCTTCAAGGCACCTATCGACGAGGACCAGATTTCCATCGAATGGAAGAACGTGGAAGGCACCATGCCCAGCGGACTGCCCCTCCACTTCCCTGATGGCGAGACATACGAACTCATCTATCCCGAAGTGAACATCCCCGTCACAGCCTTCAACACCAACCCCAAGCCTACCAACTATGAGGTGCGCCTGGAATCGACCATCGGCATCTACGGAACAGGCCTGCTCGATGCCATCAGCACCGAAGACATGAAGGCACAATATGCTTCTGAGGCACGTTTCGTGTCGCTCAACACTGCCATGTGGGACGCTACCGCCAACGACTGGGCTGCCTCGGCCTACTACACACTGGCCGATGGAACCAAGGCCATCAAGAAGTTCACCTATGCCATGACCCGTGCCTCGCTGCAAGACGGCGCAGGTGCCAACGCCATCTGGAACATCACCAACGTGACTCGCTCCAACCGTCGCTACCTCTACAGCACCGTGGCTTGGGCTCAGGCCATGAGCGAAGACCCTGAGGTCATCAGTTACATCCGACAGAATGGTGCCGACCCCTCTTCGCTCGTGCATCCCTACTATGCCGACACCGACGAGGGAATCTCGCAGAAAGTACTGACGCTGCTCGGCATGAACACCGCAGCGAAGGGTGGCGACAACTACACCGCAGCCTTCGGCGAGCCAGAAATGAACGACAAGGACTACTACGACTTCATGGTGTGGCACCGTGGCCTCGCAGTTCCTGCTGCACGTAATCTTGACGATGCCACCGTGCAGCGCGGAAAGCAAGTGTTCAACCAGATTGGCTGTGCCACTTGCCACCGCCCATCATGGCAGACGAAGGAGGACAACTACTGGGTGGATTACAGCATTCGAGCCTATGCCGAAGCCACTGGCCAGAATGCCAACAACATCCTGCCCAAGTTTGCCTATCAGACCATCTGGCCCTACACCGACATGGTGCAGCACCGTCTCTTCATGGAGAATGACATCCGCACTGGCTGGTGCCGCACCACTCCGCTCTGGGGACGCGGCCTTTCTCTCCGTCTGACAGGTGCCGAGGACCGTCTGCACGACTGCCGCGCCCGCAACGAGATTGAGGCCATCATGTGGCATGCCTACAGCAAGCAGTCCGATGGATATGCAGCCGCCAAACGCTTCTACGACCTGCCGAAGGAAGACCGCGATGCTGTGGTCAAGTTCCTCCGTGCCATCTAAGGAAGGGAGAAAAAACGCAATCAACACAATATTAACAAGTTCCATACGTTTCTCTAAGAAGTTTCAAACGTTTCTTCAAGAAAAAAACAAGCCAACGCAATGTTAAAGAAAACAACATTCACCATATATGCCATAGTCATCCTCGTGATGGCTATGGCTACTTTTATCGAAAAGACGCACGGCACCCCCTATGTGCTGAGCAACATCTACGGCTCGTGGTGGTTCACCGCCCTGTGGGCAGTTCTGGCCATCTTGGCCATCATCTACATCATCCGCCGAAAACTGAGAAAGGTGAGCGCACTGCTCCTCCATTTCTCTTTCATTATTATATTAGCAGGTGCCCTCCTCACCCATCTGACCGCCTGGCAAGGGTATGTGCATCTGCGCAAGGGCGAACAACCCACCAAGATGTGCATGGTCGAACATGGAGAATCATCAGAAATGAAAGAACTGCCATTCTCCATTGCCCTCGACCGCTTCAACATCCGCTACCACAACGGAACTGAGGCTGCGGCAGACTACGAGTCACACTTCACCATCACCACGTCAGAAGGAGTGAAAGAACAGGGGTTCGTCTCCATGAACAACATCTATTCAGCCGAAGGCATCCGACTCTACCAAAGCGGCTACGACGACGACATGGAGGGAACCACCCTTGCACTCAACAGCGACCCGTGGGGCATCCCCGTCACCTACACAGGCTACGGATTGCTGTTCCTCTCTATGCTGCTTGTGCTTATCGACCCCAAAGGACAATTCCGTCAACTCATCCGCAAGGCCAGCGTGGCAACAGCATTGTTGCTCATGGTGCCGCTGCAGAGTCAGGCTCTCACCACGTTCTCCGAAGAGCAAGCGGATGAGTTTGGACAACTCTGCATCAACTACAACGACCGCATCTGCCCCGTGCAGACTTTCGCCCTCGACTTCACCCGCAAACTCTACGGCAAATCATCCTACAAGGGCTACACCGCCGAGCAGGTGCTGTGTGGCTTCATCTTCCATCGCGAAGAGTGGAACAAGGAACCCATCGTGCGCATCAAGTCGGGCGAGGTTCGCCATGCTCTCAACCTCCCCGAATACACTTCCGTCGCCTCCCTGTTCGACGAACAAGGCTACCGATTAGGCACTTACATCCAACAATTCTACATGGGGAACAACGACAAACTGCACGAAGAAGTCATGAAAGTAGATGACAAAATCATGCTCGTCATGCAACTTTCGAGAGGCAACCTGCTGAAACTCTTCCCCTTCCAGGGACGCTGGTATTCGCCCAACGACAGTCTGCCCGACCAAGTGGAGAGCGACCGCAAGACCTACTTCCGTTCTGCCTTGCCCCTGCTCGGCACACTGGTGCGGAACGGCCAGACAGCCGATGCCAACGAGATGCTTCAGAAGATGGCAAAATATCAGCAGACTTTTGGAGCCGACGACCTCCCCTCGCCCACCCGGCTGAAGGCTGAACACATCTACAACAGCATCCCCTTCGCCAAAATCCTCTTCATGGTGTGCCTCACCTTCGCCCTGCTCAGCCTGTTCAGTTGGGCGTGGGTGAAAAAAGTCTCACTCGCCGTCCTCGGCCTGTCCTTCCTCTCACTCACCTTCTGTCTGGCTCTGCGATGGATTATCAGTGGCTACATCCCCATGAGCAACGGCTACGAGACAATGATTTTGATGGCATGGATGATTATGCTGGCCTCCCTGCTCGTCTATCGGAAATTCCACATCATTCTCACCTTCGGACTCCTCCTCTCCGGCTTCCTGCTGCTGGTCAGCCACCTCGGACAGATGGACCCCAAAATCACCCATCTCATGCCCGTGCTCTCCTCACCCCTGCTCAGCATCCACGTCTGTTGTGTCATGATGGCCTACGGACTCTTCAGCATCACCTTCGCATGCAGCATCTACGCCCTCATCGTCAAGCGCAAAGCCGACGAAATGCACCTGCTCTCCCTGCTCTTCCTCTTCCCCGCCGAATTTCTGCTCACTGCAGGCATCTTCATCGGTGCCATCTGGGCCAACGTGAGTTGGGGACGCTACTGGGGATGGGATCCCAAAGAAGTGTGGGCACTCGTCACCATGCTCATCTATGCCCTCCCCATGCACAGCCGTTCCATCGCCTGGCTGAGAAAGCCCACACACTACCATCTCTTCATGGTGTTCGCCTTCCTCGCCGTCCTCATCACCTACTTCGGCGTGAACTTCTTCCTCGGAGGTCTTCACAGTTACGCCTAAGCACTTTTTTCGCCTTCAGCGTTTCACATGTCGCATAAAATGCCTATCTTTGCACCCATTATGGATTACAAATCGGAAATCATAGAAGAACAAGGCGTTCAGATAGAACTGGCACATTTCACGGCAGGTGAAGTGACCGAACTGTACGCCATCCTGCACGTGGAGCCACGAGGCGAAATGTTTGAAGCACAACTGGCACGACTAAAAAAAGGTGAAAAAGAATTGATGGCCATGCCCGAAATGGCAGATGCACAACCTGTCTTCAAACGCTACTTCCTCAGCGACGCCACCAATCAGGCCCCCCTCATCCACGAAGAGGACTCCTGCACCATCTCCTACATACAGCAGCCACCGCTCGACGGTTCCAAAATCGCACTCTGGCTCTACCTGCAGCGAGGCACCGACATCAGCCAGCAGAACGGCTCCACCGTGGTCAGCCACAACGGCTACCAGCACATCTGGACCATGGGACTCATGGACACCACCACCGACACCTCCTACATGCAGACGTGGAACACCCTTCTCTCCTACATCGACACCCTCAAACACTTCCACGCCACACTCCTCGACAACTGCATCCGCACCTGGTTCTTCGTGCGCGATGTCGATACCCAATACAACGGATTGGTCAAGTCGCGCCGCCAATGCTTCACTGAGCAAGGACTCACCCCCGACACCCACTACATCGCCTCCACAGGCATCGGCGGCACACCCGCCGACCCCAAAGCAATCATCCAGATGGGCTGCTATGCCATGACAGGCTTTGACCCCCAACAGCGGCGACACCTCAAAGCCCTCACCCATCTCAACCCAACCATCGAATACGGTGTCACCTTCGAGCGCGCCACCCTCATGCAGTATGGCGACCGCAACCACATCTACATCTCAGGAACGGCCTCCATCAACAACAAAGGCGAAGTCGTACACATCGGCGACATCACCCGCCAGACCCACCGTATGTGGGAAAATGTCGAAGCACTCCTTGCCGAAGGAGGTATGAACTACGACGACGTGATGCACATCATCGTCTATCTGCGCGACTGTGCCGACTACACCATCGTCAAATCCATGTTCGACCAGAAATTTCCCCACATACCCACCGTCATCACCCTTGCCCCCGTGTGCCGCCCCACCTGGCTCATCGAGATGGAGTGCATCGCTGTACGGAAAGCCCACAACCCCTTCCCCAACTTCTAAACAAATTAAAGTTTCGGATGCTCTTTTACCGCTTCGCGGGCTCTAGAAAAACAAGAAAAAATAAAAAAACACAAGAAAAAAGCATTTCACGTTTTCTATTTTTTCTTATTTTCTTTTG
>DGSP01000066.1 GCA_002393555.1 Prevotellaceae bacterium UBA4359 | reverse complement strand
GCAGGGGTTGCGCACATCAGCAGGGGTTCCGTTCGCTCCGCTCACTCCACCGCCTGCCTGTGGTCTCATCGTCCCTTCGGGACTTTGGTGGTACGTTTGCGGATAGTCATATAATTTTATCCAATAATTATTTGAACCAATTTTTGGAAATTATTGTCCAAGAAAAATGCGGCTTGCCGCATCATATAAACTATTTTTGTTCACCTACTTAACAATGAACAATGGATAATGAACAATTAGCGGTTTGTATGACATCTTTTCCATTTTTATTTCAAAAGGGGGCTTTTTCAATGAACATTTTCTGTTTTGTTTTCATTTGTGTTACAAAAAAGTGTCAAAACAACACTTTATGTTATATAACATGTTTTTAGGGGTGTTTGATAGCGGAAAAAGCCGTAACTTTGGCCAAAAGTTCATAAACTTAATCATTTTCTAACCCAATTATGAAAAATCTTAAAACGATTCTGATGGGGAGTGCTGCGGCTGTGGCACTCCTGTGTGCATGCAATCCTGCTGCACAGACACCGGCTGTTGAACTGACGAAATCGGGCATCAACCCTGCCGACTATGACACTTGCATCGCTGTGACTTACGATGCCGAGTCGAGAACCTTCAAGGCCGACGAGGCAAACGCGAAGCAGGTGAAACTCTACACACTGACGAACAAGAACGGCATGGAGGTGTGCATCACCAACTTCGGCGGACGCATCGTGAGCATCATGGTGCCCAACAAGGAGGGTAACCTAGTGGATGTGGCCTGCGGCTTTGACAAGGTGGAGAATTACTTCCCATGGAACTTCGAGACTGACTTCGGTTGCTCGGTGGGCCGCTATGCCAACCGCATCAATGGCGGCCAGTATGCCTACAACGGCGAGACGGTGACGCTCGACAAGAACAACAACGGTGTGGCCTCGCTGCACGGCGGCTACACGGGCTGGCAGTATCAGGTGTATGACGTGGTGGAATCGACCGACCAGTCGCTCACCATCAAGCGTGTATCGCCCGACGGTGACAACAAGTTCCCCGGCAAGGTGGAGGCTACGGTGAAGTTTGAACTGACCGACGACAATGCCATCGTCATCAACTACGACGGCACCACCACTGCTCCCACGGTGTTGAACATGACGAACCACACTTATTTCAACCTTTCGGGCGACCTGAACAACACCATCGACGAGAGTCTGCTCACGGTGAATGCCGACAACTACACGCCTGGCGACAAGAACCTGATTCCTACGGGCGAAATCAAGCCTGTGGAGGGAACGGTGTTCGACTTCCGCTCGCCCAAGGCCATCGGAGCCGACTTCGCAAAGAACGACCCCGAGATGGTGTCGGTGGGTGGCGGCTACGACCACAACTGGTGTCTGAACACAAAGGGCAACCAGGATGAGGTGGCTGTGACGATGACCGATGCACGGTCGGGCATCAAACTGGAGATGTACACGAACGAGCCTGGTGTGCAGGTCTATACGGCCAACTTCCAGGACGGCACCCGTCCGGGCAAGGGCGGCATCATGTATCAGAAGCATTGTGCCGTGTGTCTGGAGAGCCAGAAATATCCAGACTCACCCAACAAGTGCATGATGCCAGGCTGGGAGGAGAGCAATCCATTCATCACCCCGGAGAAGCCCTACCACAGTTATTGCAAGTACGTGTTCTCAGTGGAGAAATAAACCAAACAAATCTATAAAAATCTAAAAACTTTAACAAAATCAAATGGACACACAATTGAGTTTCACCGAAGCGATTAGTCAGAGTGGTTTTGAAACCATCGACTTCATCATTTTGGTTGTTTACATCATCCTGCTGGTCAGCCTCGGCATGTTCCTGAGCCGCGACAAGGATGGTAAGGAGAAGAGTGCCAACGACTACTTCCTGGCCGGCAACACGCTGACCTGGTGGGCAGTGGGTGCATCGCTCATCGCGGCCAACATTTCGGCCGAGCAGTTCATCGGCATGTCGGGTACGGGCTATGCCGACGGCATCGCCATCGCCGCCTACGAGGTGATGGCCGCCATCACACTGGTGGTCATCGGCAAGTTCCTCTTGCCTGTGATGATTGAACGTAAGATTTTCACCATTCCGCAATTCCTGCGCGAACGCTACAACGACGGTGTTGGCTTGGCTTTCTCCATCCTGTGGCTGTTCCTCTATGTGTTTGTCAACCTGACCTCTGTGGCATGGCTGGGTGCTCTGGCCATCGAGCAGATTCTGGGCTTGCAGGGCTTGGCTGTCTCGGTGGGCGGCATGGAGGTGTCGATGCGCATGATTATCATCATCGCCCTCTTCCTCATCGCCGGCATCTACTCCATCTATGGTGGTCTGGCCTCGGTGGCTTGGACCGACGTGATGCAGGTGACCTTCCTGGTGGGCGGCGGTCTGGTGACGGCCTACTTCGCCCTCTGCTCTGTGGCTGGCGACGACGGCTCGTTCATCGACGGCTTCAACAAGGTCTATACTTATCTGACTACAGGCGACCACACGACCGACACGCACTTCCATCTGGTGATTCGCGAGAGCCACAATCCCAGTGCCTTCGCCAATGTGCCGGGCATCGCTGCCATCGTGGGTGGTGTGTGGCTGACGAACTTGGGCTACTGGGGCTTCAACCAGTACATTATCCAGAAGGGTCTGGCAGCCAAGAGCATCGACGAGGCCAAGAAGGGTCTTATCTTTGCAGGCTTCCTGAAGATTCTCATCCCCTTCATCGTGGTGCTTCCCGGCATCTGTGCCTACTACATGGCTCAGAACGCTGACCAGTTCACTCATCTGCAAGGCTCCATCAACGTGGCCGACGATGCTTATCCTTGGCTTATCCGCAACTTCACCCCGACGGGCATCAAGGGCCTCTCGTTTGCAGCCCTCACCGCAGCCATCATCTCATCGTTGGCATCGATGTTCAACAGTACCTCTACCCTCTTCACGATGGACATCTACAAGAAGTACATCAACAAGAACGCATCGGACAAGGTGCTGGTGAATGTAGGCCGCATCGTGGCCGTGTCGGCACTCATCATCGCCGCAGTAGCCGTGAAGCCTCTGCTGGGCGGTCTCGACCAGGCTTTCCAGTACATTCAGGAGTACTCAGGCTTCATCTATCCCGGCATCATCACCGTGTTCGGTCTTGGCCTGCTCTGGAAGCGCGCCAGTTCCACCGCCGCCGTGTGGACAGCCATCCTCACCATCCCGATGGGTGTACTCTTCAAGGTGTGCCTGCCCGACGTGGCCTTCCAGTTCCGTGCAGGCTACATCTTCATCATCCTCGTCTCTTTCTTCATTCTGGTTAGTTACTTCGACAAGAAGTACGTGAGCGTAGAACTGCCATCGGCTGCCGACCAGAAGGCTATGCTGAAGTGGTCGAAGATTCTGGGCGGTGCTGGCATTGCCATGATTGTAGTGGCTGTCATCGTGGTGCTGATGGGCAACTCGACCGAATTGACCACCTATCTGAACGACATCGGCTTCCAGGCCTTCATCTTCTTCGGTGTGCTGGTGGGTTGCAACGGCATCTGGCTCTACAGCAACTCGAAGGACAAGAAGGCTGACCCGAAGGCTCTGCCTGTTGACCTCTCGCTCTTCGCCACCACTCGTGGCTACACCTACGGCACCATCGGCATTGCTGTCATCACGATTGTTCTGTATGCCCTGCTGTGGTAATAGAGAATTGGCAATCGAGAATTAACAATTGAAAGTTACACATTATTTATAATATATAGGAAAGCCTCCAATCAATGACCGCTTACAAATCATACCCCAAATTCTACGTGTCCGTCGATTGCATCATCTTCGGATTTGCAAAAGGACACCTGAAGGTGCTGATTCATCAGCGCCCCTACGAGCCGGGCATGGGTGAGCAGTCGTTGATTGGAGGCTTTGTTCAAGCCGACGAAAGCGTCGATGCCTCGGCACGGCGCATCCTCAAAGAATTTACAGGACTCGACCGCGTCTATATGCAACAAGTGGCTGCCTACGGAGAAGTGGAGCGCGACCCGGGCGAACGAGTCATCAGCATTGTGTATTACGCGCTCATCAACGTAGATAACTACGACTCTCAACTTTCCGACATCCACAACGCCCGTTGGGTGGATGTGGACCAACTCCCCACCCTCTGCTTCGACCATAACGACATGGTGCAGAAGGCTCGCCAAATGATAGGCGAAACTATCAAGAGCGAACCCATCGGCAGCAATCTGTTGCCCAAATACTTCACGCTGAGCCTCTTGCAGAGCCTCTACGAGAGCATCCTCGGCACCTCGATAGATAAGCGAAACTTCCGCCGTTCTATCTCCGAAAAAGACTACATTAAGCCCACTGGCATGATTGACAAGGAGTCATCGCGCCGTGGAGCCACACTATATCAGTTTAAGAATTAGAAAATTAAGAATTATTTATTAACCATAAAAAAGAAGAACAATGCTTGAAGAACTGAAAGAGAAAGTATTTAAGGCTAATCTTGACTTAGTGAAACAAGGCCTCGTTATCTTCACGTGGGGTAACGTGTCTGGTATTGACCGTGAAAAAGGCCTCGTGGTGATTAAACCCTCTGGCGTCAGTTACGACGAGATGAAGGCCAGCGACATGGTGGTGGTGGACCTCGAATCGGGCAAGGTGGTGGAAGGCGACCTCAATCCCTCTTCCGACACACCGACCCATCTGGTGCTTTACAAGGCATTCCCCAACATCCAGGGCGTGGTACACACCCACTCCACCTATGCCACTGCTTTTGCACAGGCTGGCAAGGACATCCCCAACATCGGCACCACCCATGCTGACTATTTCTATCAGGCCATCCCCTGCACCCGCGACATGACGAAGGAAGAGGTGGAAGGTGCTTACGAACTGGAGACGGGCAACGTGATTGTGGATGAAATCCTCAACATCCGCAAGATTAACCCCGACCACACCCCAGCCGTGCTGGTGAAGAATCATGGTCCTTTCTCTTGGGGCACTTCACCCGACAATGCTGTCTATAACGCCAAGGTGATGGAGCAGTGTGCCAAGATGGCCTTCGTTGCCTTCTCTGTCAACCCCAACCTGACCATGAATCCGCTCCTCATCGAGAAGCATTACAACCGCAAGCATGGCCCCAACGCCTACTACGGCCAGAAAGGCCAGAAGCATTGAGAATGAACAATATGAAAGCATTATTGTTGATTGTAAAGAACTTATAAAACTCTTAACGGCAAGTATTAACACATTAAACAAAAAATAATTACTAACCAACAATTAATAGTTGATGATTTCAGGCCGCATGGCAATTGTTAATTGTTAATTATTAATTGTTAATTAAAAACGAAAAACTATGGCATTTGAAAATTTGGAATTATGGTGGGTGACTGGCGCTCAGTTGCTCTACGGAGGTGAAACCGTGAAAATCGTGGACGGACACTCGAAGGAAATGGTCGATGGACTGAACAATGGCGGTCTCATTCCCATCAAGGTTGTGTATAAAGGCACTGCCAACTCGTCGAAGGAAGTGGAGGCCGTGATGAAGGCAGCCAACAATGATGACAAGTGTGCTGGTGTGATTACCTGGATGCACACCTTCTCGCCTGCCAAGATGTGGATTAAGGGCTTGCAAGACCTGCAGAAACCACTGCTCCACTTCCACACTCAGTATAACGCCGAAATTCCATGGGGCGAAATCGACATGGACTTCATGAACCTCAACCAGTCTGCTCACGGCGACATAGAGTTCGGCCACATCTGTACTCGCATGCGTGTTCCTCGCAAGGTGGTGTGCGGCTACTGGAAAGACGAGGCCGCTCAGAAGCAGATTGCCGTTTGGGCACGTGTGGCAGCAGGTGTTGCTGATGCCAAGAACGTGCGCTGCTTGATGTTCGGTATGAACATGAACAACGTGGCTGTGACTGACGGCGACCGCGTGGAGTTCGAGCAGCGTATGGGCTACCATGTGGACTACTACCCCGTTTCCTCTCTCATGGAATACTTCAAGCAGGTGACTGACGCTGAGACAGATGCACTCGTTGAGGAATACAAGAAGGAATACACCATCAAGATTGACGAGAGTGGCGAACAAGTATATTGGGAGAAGGTGAAGAATGCAGCCAAGGCTGAAATCGCTCTTCGCCGCGTGTTGAAGGATGAGGGTGCTACAGCCTTCACCACCAACTTCGACGACCTCGGCGATGCCGACATCAACGACCCCAATTTCGTAGGCTTCGACCAGATTCCTGGTCTCGCTTCTCAGCGCCTGATGGCAGAAGGTTATGGTTTCGGTGCCGAAGGCGACTGGAAGACCGCTTGCCTCTATCGCACACTCTGGGTCATCTCTCAAGGTCTGCCCACAGGCTGCTCTTTCCTCGAGGACTACACCCTCAACTTTGCCGGCGACCGCTCTTCTTGCCTCCAGAGCCACATGCTCGAGGTGTGTCCGCTCATCGCTACCGACAAGCCCAAACTCGAAGTTCACTTCCTCGGCATCGGCATCCGCAAGCAGCAGACAGCCCGTCTCGTGTTCACCTCGAAGGTGGGTCGTGGCATCAAGGCTACAGTCGTTGACCTTAGCAACCGCTTCCGTCTCATCTCTCAGGAGGTGGAGTGCATCGAGCCAAAGCCCATGCCCAACCTTCCTGTGGCATCGGCCCTCTGGGTACCTCAGCCAACCTTCGAAATCGGTGCTGGTGCATGGATTCTTGCAGGTGGTACACACCACAGTGCCTTCTCCTACGACATCACCGAAGAGTATTGGGAGGACTTCGCAGAGATGCTCGGCATCGAGTATGTGAAGATTAACAAGAACACCACCATCAGCGAGTTCAAGCACGACCTCCAGATGAACGAGGTGTACTACATGTTGAACAAAGCACTGAAGTAAATAATTAGGAATTAGGAATGAGGAATTAGGAATGGATGCCATTGGCTCCACAAACAATTCCTCACTCCTAATTCCTCATTCCTAATTAAGATTTATGACCGCAAAACAAACGATAGAATCAGGTAAAGCCATTCTCGGAATCGAGTTTGGCTCTACCCGCATCAAGGCAGTCCTCATCGACGAGGATTACAAGCCTATCGCACAGGGTAGCCACACCTGGGAGAACCAGTTGGTGGACGGCCTTTGGACCTACAGCACCGAAGCCATCTGGTATGGCCTTCAGGACTGCTATGCCCAGTTGCGTAAGAATGTGCTGGAGCAGTACGAAGTAGAAATAGAGCGATTGGCAGCCATCGGCATCAGTGCCATGATGCACGGCTACATGGCCTTCAAGGGCAACGACATCCTTGTGCCTTTCCGCACTTGGCGCAACACCAACACGGGCAAGGCCGCAGCCGAACTCTCCAAACTCTTCAACTACAACATTCCTCTCCGTTGGAGCATCTCACACCTTTATGAAGCCATTCTCGACAACGAGGAGCACGTGAAGGACATCGAGTTCCTCACTACCCTCGCAGGCTACATCCATTGGCAAATTACGGGTCAGAAGGTGCTGGGCGTAGGCGATGCATCGGGCATGATTCCTGTTGACCCCAAGACGAAGACTTACGATGCTGAGATGGTGGCGAAGTTCGACAAACTCATCGAGCCAAGAGGCTTCGGCTGGAAGTTGCTCGACATCCTGCCCAAGTCGCTCAACGCTGGCGAGAACGCAGGATTCCTCACCCCTGAAGGTGCTAACCGTCTCGACGTGTCGGGTCACCTGAAGGCTGGCATCCCAGTATGTCCTCCCGAAGGCGATGCAGGAACAGGCATGGTGGCAACCAATGCTGTGAAGCAGCGCACCGGCAACGTGTCCGCAGGCACTTCTTCCTTCTCTATGATTGTATTGGAGAAGGAACTCTCCAAGCCTTACAAGATGATTGACATGGTGACCACTCCAGACGGTTCACTCGTGGCTATGGTACACTGCAACAACTGCACCAGCGACATCAACGCTTGGGTGAAGATATTCAAGGAGTTCCAGGAACTGATGGGCATGCCTGTCGATATGAACCAACTCTACACCAACCTCTTCAACGTGGCCACAAAGGGCGATGCAGACTGTGGTGGCATCCTCTCCTACAACTATGTGTCGGGCGAACCCGTGACAGGTCTTGCCGATGGCCGTCCACTCTTTGTGCGTTCAGCCAACGACAAGTTCAGCCTCGCCAACTTCATGCGCGCACACCTCTATGGTGCTATCGGCGTGTTGAAGATTGGCAACGATATCCTTTTGAAGGAAGAGAAAGTAAAGGTTGACCGCATCACAGGACATGGCGGCTACTTCACCACTCCAGGTGTGGGGCAGAAGATGCTGGCAGCAGCACTCAACTCCCCCATTTCTGTGATGGAGACCGCTGGCGAGGGCGGTGCTTGGGGTATCGCACTCTTGGCAGCCTACGCAGTGAACAACGACCGCAAACTCTCTCTGCCCGACTACCTCGACCTCGTGGTGTTCGCAGGCAATGCAGGCACAGAAATTGCGCCTACACTAGAAGATGTGGCAGGTTTCAATGCCTACATCGAGAACTACAAGAAGGGCTTGGCCATCGAGCAGGCGGCTGTAGAGAATAAAAAGTAACATTAATAATTAGGAATTGGGAATGAGGAATTAGGAATGGACGCCCGTCTGTTCAACAAACAATTCCTCACTCCTAATTCCTCATTCCTAATTCAATAAGTTTTTATGGCAAATTCAATTCAAGTTTTGAATCACGCTGCCGACAACATCCGTATCTTGGCAGCAAGTGCAGTAGAGAAGGCAAAGTCTGGCCACCCCGGTGGTGCCATGGGCGGTGCCGACTTCATCAATGTGTTGTATTCTGAATATCTGAAATACGACCCCAAGAACCCCGGCTGGGTTGGTCGCGACCGCTTCTTCCTCGACCCTGGCCACATGGCACCCATGCTCTACTCTCAACTCTGCCTCATCGGCAAGTTCACGCTCGACGAGTTGGCACAACTCCGTCAGTGGGGCTCTCCTACTACGGGTCACCCTGAGTTTGAGATTGCCCGTGGCATTGAGAACACTTCTGGTCCTCTTGGCCAAGGTCATGTGTTCGCCATTGGTGCTGCCATCGCTGCCAAGTTCTTGGCTGCTCACACAGGCAACCCCACTTTCGCTAAGGAAACCATCTACGCTTACATCTCCGATGGTGGTGTGCAGGAAGAGATTTCTCAGGGTGGCGCACGTATCGCTGCCGTTCTCGGTCTCGACAACCTCATCATGTTCTATGACTCTAACGACATTCAACTTTCCACTGAAACTAAGGAAGTTATGACCGAAGATACTGCTGCAAAGTACCGCGCTTTCGGTTGGGAAGTGATTGAAATCGTAGGTAACGATGCTGCACAGATTCGTGCCGCTCTCGACAAGGCTCAGAAGGTGGAAGGCAAGCCAACTCTCATCATCGGTAAGTGCATCATGGGTAAGGGTGCCCTCAAGGCAGACGGTACTTCTTACGAGGCTAACTGCAAGACTCACGGTGCTCCTCTCGGTGGCGATGCTTACATCAACACCATCAAGCACCTCGGTGGCGATCCTGAGAATCCATTCCAGATTTTCGATGACGTGAAGGAACTCTACGCCAACCGTGCCAAGGAACTCGAAGCCATCTGCGCCGAGCGTTATGCAGAGGAGAAGGCTTGGGCTGCTGCCAACCCAGAGAAGGCTGCCCAGCAGGCAGACTGGTTCAGCGGCAAGGCTCCTAAGATTGACTGGAGCAAGTGCGTTCAGAAGGACAACGATGCCACCCGTTCTGCATCGGCAGCATGTCTCTCTGTACTCGCCGAACAGGTTCCCAACATGATTTGTGCTTCTGCTGACCTCTCCAACTCAGACAAGACAGACGGCTTCCTCAAGAAGACTCATGCCTTCACGAAGGGTGACTTCTCTGGTGCTTTCTTCCAGGCTGGTGTGGCAGAGTTGACGATGGCTTGCTGCTGCATCGGTATGGCACTCCACGGAGGTGTCATCCCAGCATGCGGTACCTTCTTCGTCTTCTCCGACTACATGAAGCCTGCTGTTCGTATGGCAGCCCTCATGGAACTCCCTGTGAAGTTCATCTGGACTCACGATGCCTTCCGCGTGGGCGAAGACGGTCCTACTCACGAGCCAGTTGAGCAGGAAGCACAGATTCGTCTCATGGAGAAACTGAAGAACCACTCTGGCAAGCCCAGTGTGCTCGTTCTTCGTCCAGCCGACGCACAGGAGACCACTGCAGCATGGGCACTCGCTATGGACAACATGGCTACCCCATCAGCCCTCATCCTCTCTCGTCAGAACATCAACAACCTGCCCGCAGGCAACGACTACAGCCAGGTGGCAAAGGGCGGCTACATCGTGGCTGGCTCCGACGAGAATCCCGATGTCATCCTCGTGGCTACAGGTTCTGAGGTATCAACCCTTGTGGCTGGTGCAGAACTTCTCCGCAAGGACGGCAAAAAGGTTCGCATCGTCAGCGTTCCATCCGAGGGTCTCTTCCGTCAGCAGTCCAAGGAGTACCAGCAGAGCGTTCTCCCACAAGGTGTGAAGAAGTTCGGTCTCACCGCAGGTCTGCCTGTGAACCTCCTCGGTCTCGTGCCAGAGGCAGAAGGCAGCATCTGGGGTCTTGAGTCCTTCGGTTTCTCTGCACCTTACAAGGTGCTCGACGAGAAACTCGGCTACACCGCAGAAAACGTATATGCACAAGTAAACAAATTGTTCTAACAAAGTGAAAAGTGAAAAGTGAAAAGTGAAAAATCTAAATTACCTGCTATGCGTTTTGTTTCCCATTAGCAGAAGTAACTTGAATTTTTCACTTTTCACTCTTCATTTTTCACTTCATCATTGTATTTATGGAAGTGAAAACAGTTGGAATTGCCAGCGATCATGCTGCATTTCCGTTGAAGCAGTTCGTCAAGAAATATCTCGAAGAGAAAGGCTACGAGTATAAGGACTACGGCACCTACACCGAAGAGTCTTGCAACTATGCCACCTACGGTCATGCTTTGGCAGAAGGCATCGAGAAAGGCGAAGTCTATCCCGGCATCGCCATGTGCGGTTCGGGCGAAGGCATCTCCATGACCCTCAACAAGCACCAGAGCATCCGTGCCGGACTTGTTTGGCAACCAGAGATTGCCCACCTCATCCGTGAACACAACAACGCCAACGTCATCGTCTTCCCCGGTCGTTTCATCAGCGAAGACGTGTGCCGCCAGTGCCTCGACGAGTTCTTCAGCACAGAGTTTGCTGGAGGTCGCCATCAGCAGCGCATCGAAGCCATCCCCTGCAAATAACGTCAAAACTATAACCGCTAAGAAGGCACATCCGACATTCCTTGTCGGGTGTGCTTTTTTGTTTGCCCCACCCTTCCTTGGCCTCTTATCTCCAACCTTTCACCTTTTTTGTACCACCTAAGAGGGTTAACCAGTTTCAAGACAATATAGTGCTTTTAACCCGAATCGGTCATTAGGCCACTTCGTGGCTCTGTCGTAAAACAAATTTGAATAATTAAGTAACCACACAAAATTATC
>DGSP01000052.1 GCA_002393555.1 Prevotellaceae bacterium UBA4359 | reverse complement strand
GAAGTGTTTGGAACTTCCGAAACTTTAAGCAGTAAGAAAACTCACTTTTTTTCACTAAAAAGTAAGACACATTGGTGAATTTTCCATATCTTTGTAACTCAAACATCTACAATCATCTTTTTTATCAACCTACGTAATTCTACACACACTATGGCAAAGGAACTGAAAGGCAGCAAGACGGAGGCGAACCTCTGGGCTGCATTCGCAGGCGAATCGCAGGCGAGAAACAAGTACACTTATTATGCGTCGAAGGCGAAGAAGGAGGGATATGAGCAGATTTCTGAACTCTTCACCGAGACAGCCAACCAGGAGAAGGAGCATGCCAAACTCTGGTTCAAACTCATCCACGGCGTGGGCAGCACCATTGAGAATCTGAAGGATGCGGCTCAGGGCGAGAACGATGAGTGGACGGACATGTATCCGCGCATGGCAAAGGAGGCTCGCGAAGAGGGCTTTGACGAGATTGCCGCTCTCTTCGAAGGTGTGGCAGCCATCGAGAAGGTGCACGAAGAGAAGTACAAGAAACTGCTCCAGAACATCGAGGACGGCATCGTCTTTTCACGCGATGGCGACACCGTCTGGCAATGTCGCAACTGTGGCCACATCCACATCGGCAAGCAAGCCCCCGAGGTTTGTCCTGTCTGCAATCACCCTCAGGCTTACTTTGAGGTGAAGAAAGAAAACTATTGACAGAGCATTTCCCTTTTTCATGGTTTTGGAAAGGGGCGATGAGACCACAGGCAGGCGATTCTGTACTTTCTGGTCGCTTCGCTGAACGGTTGTTCGATTTATCTTACACAACGATAAACAACTCTAAAAAAGGAGGTTATGATGAAAAGACTATTTATTTTGTTGGCCCTGGGATTGGCCACAGTGACCATGAGTGCACAGGATTTGCGCAACAGCAGCAATGCCTATGTGGGCAAAATTGAGTCGGACGGAACCGTGCGCAACGGCAGCAACAGTTGCATTGGCAAGATTGACCGCGACGGCACCATCCGCAACAGCAGCAACAGCAGCATCGGCAAGATTGACTCGGACGGCACCATCAGAAACCAGAGCAACAGCAGCATCGGAAAGGTGGAGAGCGACGGCACGGTGAGAAAGAACGGTTCGTCGGTGGGCAAGATTGACTCGGACGGCACCGTGCGCAACGGCAGCAACTCCACCATCGGCTATGCCAAGGGAGTGCCTGTTCGCTATGCCGCCGTGTTCTTCTTCTTCGATTTTTTCAAGAGATAACTCCTTTAACTCCAATAAGAAGCGCTTTCAGAAGTTATACGCAAGGCCAAGGGTGAAGTACTCCTTGAACTGGAAATAGCCAAGAGTGTCGTCGTAGTACTTCTTGTCGCGGTTGTCGTCAAACCGCCAGAGTGTATAGACTTCGCTGGAGATGTATTTGTTGAACTGGAAGGTAAAGACGTTCTCCATCTCCGATTCACAATATTTATAAGATGTGAAATAGTAGCAACGGCATCGCCACGAGAGATTCTTCACGATGGTGACACGGGAGTTGAACTCAATCTTGGAACCGAAATCCTGCTGGAAGTCCTTGTCGCGCATGTTGTAGGAGGAGTGGATGGTCTCTTCCTCGTCGTTGATGTAGCGCATCTTGTAGGAGAACGGAAGCAAGGCCAAGGAGAAAGTGTTGCCGTTCTTGAACTTGGGTTTCCAGTCCATACCGAGCGACACATAGACATCCAACGGAGCCAGGAACTTGGAGTAGGTGCGGCGGTCGTTGGCCTTATGGCCAGGCAGGAACTGTGTGTTCACCTCGGTCGAAACGGTGTAGTACCAGTTCTTGGCAGCCTTGATGCCCAATTTGGAGTAGAGATAAATCTTGTCGTTGTTGGTCAGATAGCGGTGGATGGAGTCGGAGGTGGCGGTGACGAAGCCCAGGCGCAGGTCGAGTTTGTTGTCCCATGTCACTCGGTTCTGGTCGTTGTAGTTGGCCTCAAGCACCAGATTGGAAAGCATCGTCACGTTATTGTTGCCTCCCTTGTACCAGTTATCCGAAAAATAGTTCTGGGTGAACTGAAGTTTGAACATGCCCTTGGTGGTCCAGAAGTTCGGTTTCACAATCTGAATGTCCACATCCACGTCATCCAGCACTTCTGCCACGTCCTTGATGCCTTCCGTCTTCTGATAAATCGGGTCCAGATCCTCCTTCTTGGCTCCGGCTGTCGGGGCTGGGGTCACGATTCTCTCCGATTCTATCTGAGCGTCATAATAGTGGAACAGTTCGGGATGCGAGGCATAGGTGTCGAAGAGCGCGCCTTCAATCACGCCATCCATGCTGCGCTGCCGCTCCAGCCCCTCCGTCGTGGCTCGCTGCACGGGGCTCTCCCCTACACCATTCAGTCGGAAACGGTCGGCCACCACCGAACGGTAGTAAACACCGGGGCCGATGAGCCGATAGAGATAGGGCGACATCGTCACCTCCACCGAGTCGGGCGGAAGCACCTGCATCTCCTTTGCCTTCTGCGCCAGGGTCTTCTTATATTGACCCACAATGGCCGATGCCGTCCGCCCATAAGTTCCTGCCCCACTTCGCTGTGCCCGAACTGGCACAGAGAAGACTGCCAGCATGAGGCCCATAATACCTATAATATATTTGTTCATGTTTATCTAAAGACCAATTTTCTTGCAAATTTAGGAGTTTTCGGCGATAAATCATAGCAAAGGGCGCATTTTCAGGGGTAAAAATTTCCTGCATTCAAGAAAAACCCCTAAATTTGCACCTCAAATGGGCATGTGGGCTACGTTTCGCCTACCCAACGACTACAAATAACCTGATTATAAACAACTAAATTTTCAACAACTATGCCAAACGGTAAGAAGAAGAAAAGACACAAGATCTCTACTCACAAGCGTAAGAAGAGACTGAGAAAGAACCGCCACAAGAGCAAGTAAGGCTCCTGACGGCAACAGAACAAAAGAGCAAACCCTATATATGAACCGTCCTGCAAGCAGGGATTTCATAATGTGGTATGCTCTTTTTTCTGTATCAGACACAACAAAAACCAACATCAAGGCAAGCAAAAATGACCAGCGAACTTATCATCGATGCACAGCCAAAGGAAGTGACCATTGCCCTGCTCGAAGACCAAAAGTTAGTTGAGTTCCAGAAGGAAGGTCAGGACAGCAAGTACTCCGTAGGCAACATCTACGCCGGGAAAGTGAAGAAAATCATGCCGGCACTCAATGCATGTTTCGTCGATGTGGGTCATGAACGCGAAGCATTTCTGCACTACCAAGATTTGGGCAAGCATTTTCTCGCCTTAGAGAAATTTGTGAAACAAGTGGTGAGCGACCGACGCAAACTCGCGCCTATGACAAAGGCTGCCGGATTGTCGTCGCTGGAGAAAGTAGGAAGCATTCAAGACGTGCTCGAACTGGGCCAGGAGGTGATGGTGCAAATCACCAAAGAACCCATCAATACCAAAGGTCCCCGGCTCACAGCAGAACTCTCTTTTGCAGGACGTTACATCGTGCTGATTCCATTTGACGACAAAGTGAACGTCAGCACCAAAATCAAGTCGAAAGAAGAGCGCGCACGCCTGAAACAACTCATTCAGAGCATCAAACCCCGAAACTTTGGAGTCATCGTCCGCACAGTGGCAGAAGGCAAACGCGCTGCCGAACTGAACAACGAGATGAGTCTGCTCGTTTCTGCCTGGAACGACTGCATCGGGAAAGTCCAAAAAACTACAAGTCTGCCAGTACTTGCACACGAAGAAACTGGCCGTACTGTCTCCATGCTGCGCGACCTCTTCAACCCTTCCTACGAGAGCATCCACGTGAACAGCGAGGATGTGTATGCGGAAGTGAAGAGATATGTCAGTCTCATAGCCCCCGAGTGCGAAAACATCGTCAAACTCTACAAAGGCAACGTCCCCATCTTCGACAACTTCGGAGTGACGAAGCAAATCAAGTCGGGACTGGGACGCACCGTCAGTTTCAAACACGGCGCCTACCTCATCATTGAGCACACCGAGGCACTTCACGTGGTGGATGTCAACTCTGGCAATCGCAACCGTGGGCTCGACAACCAGGAGGAGAACGCCTTTGCGGTCAACATGGAAGCCGCCGAGGAACTGGCTCGCCAACTGCGCCTGCGCGACATGGGCGGCATCATCGTGGTCGATTTCATCGACATGGACAGTGCCGAGCACAACCAGAAACTCTACGAACACATGACCCAAATCATGAAGAGTGACCGTGCGCGCCACAACATCCTGCCGCTGAGCAAATTCGGACTCATGCAAATCACCCGACAGCGAGTGCGTCCTGCCATGGACATGCGTGTAGAAGAAGTGTGCCCCACTTGTTTTGGCAAAGGTACCATCCAGCCCTCCATCCTCTTCACAGACACCCTGGAGCGCAAGATAGACTACATTGTCAACCATCTTGGTCAGAAAAAATTCAAACTCTATGTCAACCCCTACGTAGAGGCCTACATCACCAAAGGTCTCATCAGTCTCTACCTCCGATGGCAGATGAACTACGGGTTTGGCGTGAAAATCTATCCGAGTCAGGAACTCGGTTTCCTGCAGTACAAGTTCGTTGACCCTAAAGGCAACGAAATCGACATGACAGAAGAATTGGAAACCAGATGAAGGAACTGACCGCATAGAACTTCGCGGAGTCAAGACACACAGAAAGCAAAGAGAGGGGGAGGAACTTCAACCAAGAAGTTCCTCCCCCTCTCTTTTTCATTTCAGCCATGCCGCCACATTCTCCCATTCGTCGCAGAACTCCTGCATCGAGTGGAACAGCAAGTTGGCACCTTGACTCAGCAGGGCCTCATCGGGCAATGGCCCTGTGTTCACGGCTATGGTGAACACCCCTGCAGCCACACCGGCCTCAACGCCCAACGGCGCATTTTCCACCACGATAAAATGGTTGGGAGCCAGTGCATGGCAAACCTCTCCCCCCTTCGAGAGCCGGAGAGCCTTCCGATACTTTTCCATTCCCATCAGATAGGGTTCGGGATTGGGTTTCCCATACTTCACATCGAAAGCCGTCACCATCAATTCGCGCTTGAACACATCGGGGAAATTCCTGTTCAGCCGCCCCAGCAGCGTCTTCTGTCCGCTGCCCGTCACCACCATCGGCACCACCCCACTCGCCTTCACCTTCAGCAGCAACTCATACGCACCTGGCATCCTCTCCGCCTTCGGGCAGCGATTGAACAACTCACTCTTATACTGATAGATACGTTCTATCTCCTCTTCCGATGCTTCATGTCCTCTCTCACGCATCGACACAATGTTAATCGTGCCAGCACCCGTCCTGCCCTCGTGCATGTAGGCTTCCCACTCAGGCAGGTTCATGCCGAAGTGTGCCATCGTCTCGTGCCAACTCCGCGCATGATTCTTCATCGAGTCGAACAGCACCCCATCCATGTCAAACATGGCAGCCTGCAACTCCATCCGCTCATATCCTTTCTGCGCCAGATACTTCTCCACGGCCGCCTTATAACGATTCTCACTTTCTTCCATATTTTTTGATTGATTCCAGTTTCACAATAACCACAGAATGGCCTGCATTTTCATTTCAGGGTGCAAAGGTAGCAAAAAAACTGGACATACAGATGGGGTGAGGTGATGAATTTTTCCGCCCCAACCGCAACGGCACAAACGTAATCACGGCAACGGCACAAACGTAATCATGGCAACGGCGTAAACGTAATTACGGCTACGGCATAAACGTAATTCCGACTACGGCGTAGCCAACAAAGGGGCGTTTCCGTTGTCCCCCCAAGGGCAACGCCGTTGCTATCGCAAATTGTATTCCACACCTATTATATATTGTACCCCACTCCTATTGCAATTTGCACGACGTTGCACTTGGAGCACCATGCGAGTGCCTTCGCCAACGAGGGTTCAGCCTGCCCCAAGATGGAAATGTGAGTGGAAAAAAACGATTTGAGGGGAAAAAGTGCGGTATTCTTCTGAAAAAACGGTAATTTTGCATACTCAAAAGAAAAGAAGTACAAAGCATGGAACATTTACCCAAAGACCCTTTCATGTTGGTGTCGGCCATCAACATGCTGCTGAGAGACGGCGAGTATGACTCGCTGGAAGAATTGTGTCAGAGTTTTGACCGCGAAGCCGAGGAGGTTGAGGCAGAACTGGAGAAGCATGGCTATGTGTATAGCAAGGAGCAAAGGCAAATGCGCCCTGTCGGGTACGACCAACCCAACAACGAAGCAACCCAAAACTAAACAACTAAACACACCCCCAAACATGCAATATCACTTAGACGCGCACGGCGAGGAACTGCTCCAGCAGTATCGGGAACGCTTGCCCATATTTCGACGGATAGAAAAGTTAGCATTTGAACGCATGCAGCAGGCCCTGCAACAGCAGGGGCTGTATGTCACTTCGATGGAGCACCGAGTGAAGGAAGAACAATCGCTGGCTGGCAAACTGGAACTGAAAGGAGCCAAGTATCAGTCGCTGGAGGACATCACCGACATTCTGGGCATGCGCATCATCACTTTCTACACAGACGATGTAGATAAGGTGGCAGCCATCGCCAAGGCCATCTTCGACATAGACTGGAAAGAATCTGTTGATAAACGCAAACTGCACCAACTCAACAGTTTCGGCTACAACTCCCTGCACTACATTTGCCGTCTGCCCAAAAGCCTGGTGGACGACCCCGACATGCCCGAACTGAACGAGTTCCGCTTCGAACTGCAGATGCGCACGGCCCTGCAGCATGTGTGGTCCACCATCGAACACGACACGGGCTACAAAGGAGATGTGAAGATACCCAACGAATATCGCCGACAGTTCAGCCGCCTGGCCGGCATGCTCGAACTGGTCGATGACGAATTTAGCCGCCTGCGCAACGAACTGACCGAATATCGCCGACAGGTGCAGTCGCTCGTAGCATCGGGCCAACTGGCCGAGGTGCCGCTCGATGCCGAGTCCTACCGCAACTATCTGAACATGCACCCCTTCGACCGACTGAACCAACGCATCGCCGCCACCAATCAAGCAGAAATCGTGCCCACCTCCCTCCTGCCCTACCTGAAGGTGCTGCAGCAGGAGTTCCACTTCAACACACTGGCCGACGTGGAACGTTTCATCGCCGAAAACTCCGAAGATGCCTACCAACTGGCCATCTCGCAACTGGCACTGACCGACCTCGACATCATCTCTGCAAATGTCGGCCTGCAAAACCTCTGCATCGTCCACATCCTGAAGAACGGAGGCGGACGACCCGGACTCCGCCGATTCTTCAGCATCATCAACGGCCAGCACCACGACAACGAGCCACTGGTGGAGATGATGATGCAACAGGCAGCCACCCTGCCCTTCATGTAGGAAGAAAGGAAAAAGGGACCGAGAACAAGAAGGAGAATGCACACCCCGCCGAACAACGACAGCCAAGAACTCATGAGGAGAATCTATGCCCCCGACATGCCTCCGTGCATCGAGCGCATCGCCTCCGCTCCTGCCCTGCAGCGACTGCAGGACGTGGGCATGCACTGCGGATGCGAATACACCTCTTTCCCCATGTTTCAGGGGCTGAAAAAATATTCACGCTATGAACACAGCATCGGCTGCGCCCTCATCGTTTGGCACTTCACTCACGATGTGCGCCAAACCATCGCCGCCCTGCTCCACGACATCGCCACCCCCACGTTCGCCCATGTGATAGACTTTCTCAATGGCGACCACCTCAAACAGGAATCGACAGAAAGAGGCACGAAAGACCTCATCCAGAACTCCACCGAAATCATGCAGTTCGTTCAGCAAGAAGGACTTACAGTCAGCGACATTTCCAACTACCACCTCTACCCTATTGCCGACAACGACTCCCCTCGCCTATCTGCCGACCGGTTGGAATACACCTTGTCTAACATCATCAATTACCACATTGCACCGTCCGATGCCGTCAAGCACTGGTACGACAGTCTCATCGTGGGAGAAAACGAAGATGGCGAGGCCGAACTGATGTTCGCCGACCTCGCCACCGCCGAAGAATTTTGTCTCGCCGCCCTGCAAACATCCTACATCTACATAGCCGATGAAGACCGATTTGCCATGCAAACCCTGTCCGAACTGCTCAAGAAACACATCTCACGAGGCATCCTCACTCAGGCAGACCTCTACCAGACCGAGAGCCACGTCATCACCCTCCTCGTCCAAGACCCCGAGGCTCGTCAAGACTGGCTGCACTACCGCGCCCTCCACCACATCCAACGCAACAGTCCCCATCCCGGCGCCCAAATCATCCACTCAAAAAAACGACACATCAACCCCTACGTGGCAACACAAGGCCGCACCGCCACACTCTCCCCCCGCTTTGCCCAAGCCCTCAACACCTTCCTTGCCACCCCACTTGACACTCCGCTGTGGGGAGAGTGAAATTAGATGAGCCTTTAATGATTTACTATCCCACAATCTTCCAGTCGTCGATGCGACGAGTGGAAGTGGAGAAGTTAATGCCCATCTTGAAGAGTTGGCGGGCATCATCGGCAAAGGGCTTGGCATAGCCTTTTGCCTCTATCTGTGCCAAAGCCTCGTCGGCACTCTTGTCAAGTTTCAATTCCAATATATAGATGTATTGAGGGGTCTGCATGAGGATGTCCATGCGACCGTCGGTGGTGTGGCGTTCCACCTCCACGTAGAAGCCCATCAGACGGAAGAAGACGTAGAGTGTGTTCTGGAAATACAGTTCCAAGTTTCCCATCACCTGATAGTCGCCGTTGGCAAAGAAGTTCTCCAGACGGTGCATGAAGCCTTCGGCATCGCCCTTGCGAATGGCCTTCACGAAGTTGGAGATGGCAAATGTCCCCTTGTCCTGCACCTTGGGCGTGTAGAAGGGATAGAGGTACTTGATGAAACCCTGCTCCACCTCGCGGTTGGGGAAGCCCAACTGGTACTCGTCAAACTCCTGGTTGTAACTCTTCAGCGTGAGGTAACCGCTCTGGTAGAGCAGCGGCAAGGGGTTCTCGTCCATGATGTCGATGCTGTTGAGCGTGTCGGTGGAGAGTTCCTCGGTGGTCATGCTTTCCAAGGGGTAGCCCGTCTTCTTCAGTTGATAGACGAGGAAGGAAGGTGTGCCCGTCTCGAACCAGTAGTCGCGGAACTGCTGGCTCGCCAGTGTGTTGAGCATGCTGAAGGGGTTGTACATGCCGGGACTGCCTATGGTGAAGTGATAGCCGTCGAAGTCACGCTTCAGCCGTGCGTAGCACTCTTCTTGGGTCATGCCGTTGGCCTCGGCCAGCAGTCCGACACCCTCGTCGAAGTTGGCATGTATCTCCTCCTCGGTCATGCCGCAGATGGTGGCGTAGCGTTGGTCGAGAGAAATGTCGATGAGGTTGTTCAGGTCGCTGAACACGCTCACCTTGCCGAACTTCGTCACACCCGTGAGGAAGGCGAAGCGGATGTAGCGGTCGCACGACTTGAGCGCACCGTAGAATGCTTTGAGCGTGTTGCGATATTCGGTTTGCAGGGCATCATTGCCGATGGCCTGGAGCATGGGCTTGTCGTACTCGTCAATCAGGATGACCACACGGAGTCCAGTCTTTTCAAAGATATTCCTAATTAAATCTTCAAATCGAATACCCAAAGACTGCTGCTTATCATTGAGAACCTGATACTTGCCCTCCCACAAAGCCAAGAAACTTCTCAGTTTATTCTCCAAAGCCTCTTTCGTATCGTACTTTTCCGTGTTCAAATCCAGATGCAGGATGGGATGTTTCACCCATTCCTTCTCTAACTGGCTCACAGCCAATCCCTCGAAGAGTTCCTTTTGTCCCTCGAAATACGCCTCCAGCGTGGAGAGGAACAATGACTTGCCAAAACGACGCGGACGGGAGAGGAAGTAATACTTCCCTTCCGACACCAACTTATACATCAGGGCCGTCTTATCCACGTAGGCATAACCGTCCCTGCGAATCTCTCCAAAATTCTGTATTCCAATGGGGTATTTCATACTCATCGCTCTTTATTCACTTGCAAAGATACACCATTCATCTGATACCACAAAGTCTTTCGTGTGATTTTTCGCAAATGAGAAAAACATCCTATCTTCAAAACACACAAAAAAACTCCGCCAATCTCACGTTTGAGATTGACGGAGCCTTTCTGTTTTATACAAATGAATACCGCTTATTTGTGACGTAACCGCCAGAAAAAATGATACCATCGGAACACAGGTTCCCACAGACATTCCGAAGGGAAATACCACACGAGCCGCCAGTCACGCTTCAGCCGCTGGAGGTTCTTTTCCCATTGCGACACACCATGCTTCACCCGTTGGTCATACTGGCCGAAGTTGCCCGACAGCATGATTTCATCCAACAGAAATCGTCCCAGTTCCTGATCAGGTTGTATAAGTAAGAACTTCTCGTCCATTTTCAACATCTCTTTCAACACCCACATCACAGCAGTAGCCACTTTATACAAACCAAATTTTTCCAACAATTTCCTTTCTTTTATCCTCTCCGTTTCTGTGAATCCTTGTACCAAAAGAAAGTAGTAATCAATTATCTGGCGTAAGCCTATACCTGTATGAAAAATGTGTCTTGATATATGAGTTAGTTGATATATTCGATTAAACTCATTAGTAGGTATAAAGATACTTTCATTGTCAATTTTTATAGAGTTCGTGAATTGCAGTTGTGCTTGTGAGGAAAAAAAATCTTGTAAATACTTGTTATGAATAAGATTGTTCATAAATGATGGACGATAATGGATTTCCACTTCTGTTCCATTAAATGTTCCGCCATCTATGTGATGATACGCCAAGCAAGCATTTGTATTGCTTTTACGAACATATTGAATTACCGTTTTTATTGACTTGCCTTGTGTAGGTTGAACCCATATATCAATATCTCCAGGAGTACGTGTCATCGGGTTAGGATACATTGTCGCATTCCCTTGACCTTTTAACAAACAACAAGAAAAGCCATCTTTCTTCAAACGCTCAGTCAGACCTATGACGTTTTTATTCACAATCTGATTTCGTATCTTTATCTGTTCGCTCGCTGCAAACCATTTCAGCAAAATGTTTTTTGGTGGATGCAAATTGGACGGTAATCGTTCTATCCCATAAAAAAAGACACCCAACAATGCATGTTGGGTGGCTAAATCATATATGACGTTCCAATCCCCTATCGCTTCTGGCATTTTCTGTATAGTCCCTATGGAGAATTGCAACAAATTGAAAAAATCCGTATACGATTTATCCGTCATTTCCTTACATTCTGCTAATATGGGAAATCTCTTATTATTCTAGCATCGCCAATTTCAAAAAATTGAAATACAATGGCATCCGTTTACCATACACTTTAGGATTACGTATAACACGGAGCCAATACTCCATTCCTCCATGTTGAAGCCATTTGGGAGGTCTACTGAGCACACCAGCCTTTGCGTCAAAAGCACCGCCAACGCCATAGAAAACCCCTACGTTTATTTTGTGTTTGTATTTCAGAATAAAACGTTCTTTCCTAGGCGAAGAAATGCCGACAAACAAATAATCAGGAGACAACTCATCAATGCTTTTGGCAATCATAGGCTCTTCCTCATCCGTGTAATATCCATTGCGCATACCCACGATATTCATGTCTGGATATTGGTATGCCAACACCATCCTCATCTTTTCAAGTGTGTCCTGCTTAGCCCCGAAGAAAAACACCTTCTGTTTCTTTTCGTTGGCTCTCTTCATCAATTCTTCAAACACCTCTGGCGTGGGAACACGATGATTGAAATCATACCCCTTCAATTGTATGAATTTAGCAGGAAGGAAACTATCCACATTTACAATGTCGCTGTCCATAATGGCTTGACGCAGCAATTCATCATTTTGTGCAATAGCCACCTGTTCGGGGTTTATGCCTGTCAAATGAATGCCTCGTCGTCCTTCATCCAACCACTTGCTGACGATTTCCACAATTTCTGGAATAGACAACAAGTTATATTTCACATTCCATATGCGGATTTCCTTCAAATCCATAATGAATCAATTAATTCTTCCGCCAAACCATCTTATTCACAATACCCACATAACTCTGGATAATCTTCACCACCTTAGTGGAAACATTTTCTTCTATGTAATCTGGTACTGGTATGCCATAATCCCCATTCTGATTCATCGTCACAGCCGTATCCACTGTTTGCAGCAAAGACTTTTCATCAATGCCAGCAATGAAAAAACAAGCCTTGTCAATAGCTTCTGGACGTTCTGTGCTGGTTCTGATACAGACAGCAGGGAACGGATGTCCTACACTGGTAAAGAAACTGCTCTCTTCTGGCAGAGTTCCCGAATCAGACACTACTGCAAAGGCATTCATCTGCAGACAGTTGTAGTCATGGAAGCCCAAAGGCTCATGCTGTATTACACGTTTGTCCAGTTGGAAGCCTGACTGCTCCAGACGTTTGCGGCTTCTTGGGTGGCAGCTATACAGTATGGGCATGTCATATTTTTCTGCCATCTTGTTGATGGCTGTGAATAATGACATGAAGTTCTTTTCCGTGTCAATGTTCTCCTCCCTGTGGGCTGAGAGCAAGATGTATTTGCCTTTTTCGAGATGGAGGCGCTGGTGGATGTCACTCTTCTCTATCTCCTCTAAGTTCTGATGCAACACTTCTGCCATGGGTGATCCTGTCACGTAGGTACGTTCCTTGGGCAGTCCGCAATCTGCCAGATACCTGCGGGCATGCTCGCTGTATGCCATGTTCACATCACTGATGATGTCCACAATCCTGCGGTTGGTCTCTTCTGGCAGACATTCATCCTTGCATCTGTTTCCAGCCTCCATGTGGAAGATAGGGATATGCAGGCGCTTGGCACCGATTACACTCAGGCAGCTGTTGGTGTCACCCAACACCAATACTGCATCAGGCTTGGTTTCCACCATCACCTTATAACTCTTGTCAATGATGTTGCCCATCGTGGCACCCAAGTCATCACCAACAGCCTCCATGTAGATGTCGGGGTCTGCCAACTTCAGATCCTTGAAGAATACACCATTCAGGTTATAGTCATAGTTCTGGCCTGTATGTGCCAGCAGGCAGTCAAAGTACTTGCGGCACTTGTTGATCACTGCTGCCAGCCGGATGATTTCCGGACGTGTACCTACTATGATCAGCAGTTTCAGTTTCCCGTTATTATTGAACTGTTTCATGTTCTTATTTATTCTAATATGTCTTCTGATGTCAATGGCTGATAGGCACCATCCTTCACTTCCACGATGACGGAGGGTTCAAGCACTTCTACGCTGTGCCATGCTCCTTGCGGTATTTGGGCACCATAACAACCTGTTTCTTGATTCATTCTGATTCTGTCTATTTCTTCCTTGTTCTCATTGTACAGCACCTCATCCATTCTTCCTTTGAGAAGGATGACCGTCTCTGCTGATGTCCTGTGGCGGTGTATCGGCAAGACTGTGCCAGGAATCAATGCATTCAGGATGCGCTGAGACTGGTCTTCCGGCGATGTTCTCAGGTCAAGGCTCATTCTCTGTCGTGGAGAGGCAGCGGCTTTTGCCAGCAGTTCCTCCAGCAGTGCTTCATCTATTCTCATACGGGCTCAAAGAATGTGTCTGGTTTCTGCGGGTTAAAAATCTCGTTACAGTACATGACAGTCACGAGGTTTTCCGTTTCACTCAGATTGATGATGTTATGGGTATAGCCAGGAAGCATGTGGATGCACTGGATATTGTCACCGCTCACCTCAAACTCGATGATTTCATCGGTGCCAATCTTTCGTTCCTGTATCAGTCCATGTCCTGCCACGACAATGAAGAACTCCCATTTGGTGTTGTGCCAATGCTGTCCCTTGGTGATGCCAGGCTTGGAGATGTTGATGCTCACCTGTCCTGCATTGAGCGTGTGAATCAGTTCCGTAAAGGAACCTCTGTCGTCCACGTTCATCTTCAGGGGAAACGCCACCTTTTCCTTGGGCAGGTAGCTGAGATAGGTGGAATAGAGTTTCTTGGCAAAGCTGTTCTCGGGAATGTCGGGAATCATCAATGTCTTGGGTTGCTCTGCGAACTGATGGATCAACTCCACAATCTCGCCCAAGGTAATCTTATGGGTGACGGGGCAATGGCAATAGCGTCCATCGGTCTTTTCAACCACTTCCAATCCATCGAACTCACACCGGTGTTCCCTACCCTCCATGGCATTGAGCATCTCCTCCACGAGGTCATCGATATACAGCAGTTCAAGTTCGACGCTCGGGTCATTCACCTGAATGGGCAGGTCGTTTGCGATGTTGTTGCAGAAGGTGGCGACGGCGGAGTTATAGTTGGGTCTGCACCACTTGCCGAACAGATTGGGGAAGCGGTAGATGAGCACCCTTGCACCCGTTTCTTCCTGATAGTGCAGGAACAGGTCTTCGCCCGCTTTCTTGCTTCTTCCGTATTCAGAATTGCCGAAACGGCCTGTCAGGGATGCCTGCTGGGAGGAGGACAGCATGACCGGACAGGTGTTCCCGAACTTCTTGAGCGTGTCGAGCAAGGTTGAGGCGAATCCGAAGTTTCCCTCCATGAACTCGCTCTGCTCCTTGGGTCTGTTCACACCTGCGAGATTAAAGACAAAGTCTGCTTTCTTGCACCATTCATCCAACTCTTCAGGAGCCGAATCAATGTCATACTCGTAGATGTCATCAATCTGCAATTCTGGACGCGTCCTGTTTCTCCCGTCCTGAAAGGTTCTCAATGTTGCACATAGATTCTTTCCAGCAAATCCCTTTGCCCCTGTAACAAGAATATTCATTGCACAAATAATGATTGATTGTTTGTAATTGACGGCTATTCGCTACGGATATCTCTTGCCTTGGCGCGTTCCAGCAGGCCCAGGTCTTCTCTGATGAACCGGAGTTTCAGGAGCAGTTCCTTCATGCCCTCCACATCCAGTCTGCGGGTGTTGTGGCTGTGATAGTCCTCTGTGCGGGAGATGGCATCATCTCCTACGGTGAAGTACTTGTCATAGTTCAGGTCACGGCTGTCGCAGGGGATGCGGAAATAGTTGCCGCAATCTTCAGAGCGGAGCATTTCTTCTCTTGTGACCAGTGTCTCGTAGAGTTTTTCTCCGTGGCGTGTGCCAATCACCTTCACTTCTGTCTCGCCATATTTCGGATCCACTTGGGCATAAATCTCTTTCAGGGCTGTCGCCAATGTTTCTAGGGTGGCTGCTGGCGCTTTCTGCACAAAGAGGTCACCGTTATGGCCATGGGTGAAGGCATAGACCACCAGATCCACAGCGTCATCCAATGTCATCATGAAGCGGGTCATGTTGGGGTCTGTGATGGTGATGGGCTTGCCTTCCATCATCTGCTCCACCCAGAGCGGGATGACGGAACCTCGGCTTGCCATCACATTGCCATAGCGGGTGCAGCAGATGGTAGTGGCGGCTCCTTCGCCAAGGGCACGTCCTTGGGCTATGGCGGCTTTCTCCATCATGGCCTTGGAGATGCCCATGGCATTGATGGGATATGCGGCTTTGTCGGTGGACAGCACAACGACATTCTTCACGCCGTGAGCGATGGCGCTCAGAAGGACATTGTTCGTGCCTTCCACATTGGTTCTCACCGCTTCCATGGGGAAGAACTCGCAGGAGGGTACTTGCTTCAATGCAGCAGCGCTGAACACATAGTCCACGCCCTGCATGGCAAAGTCCACCGCCTCGCGTTGGCGCACATTGCCGATGTAGAACTTCACTTTGTTGAACACGTCCGGACGCTGCGCCTGCAGAAAGTGACGCATGTCGTCCTGTTTCTTTTCGTCACGCGAGAAAATGCGGATTTCCTTGATGTCGCTGTCCAGAAAGCGACGCAAAACGGCATTACCGAAACTGCCTGTTCCACCTGTAATCAACAGGGTTTTGTCTTTGAATACTGACATTATATCTTTGTTTTTAATTATTCGAATATTTCTTCAATAAACTATTCATGTTCGATTCAAATGCATCTATTGTGAAATATTGATGAAGTTTCTCATAACCATCTTTCCCCATCTCTTGACGCTTTTGTCCATCACATAAGAGTTTTTCTATACAATTCGCTATAGAAACAGGATTCTTCTGTTCCCCAATCAAACCATTTTCTCCATCTATCACCTCATCTGGAATAGCACCCTCATCCGTCGTTACAATAGGGAGATAATACGCCATCGCTTCCAAGAGCACAAGCGGGAAACAATCTTCGTTCGTCGGAAACACAAAAACATCACTCCCTTCAAATATTATTTCCTTTTCTTCTCCGTATTTTCGTCCATGATAGAAAGCCAGCTCCTTTAATTGGCGATTAGCGACTTCTTCTGCGAACCTCATTGCATCAATTTCTTTCGTCTCACCACCTACGAAGTCACAGACAAATGAATATCCTTTATCCTTCAATATTTTCAAAGCATCCAACAACACCAACACGCCTTTACTGATAATCAAATTACTTAAGAATAACAATCGAGGGACTGGGTTCTTTCGTTCTTTATACTCATATTTCACCGCGGGAATACCATTTGGACTAATCGACACATTTTCTCTCTTTACAAATTGCTCTACATCAGGATAGAGTCGCCAAGAAAGTAGAATCACCTTTGTGTTCTTAAATGTGGCTTTTAATAACCATTTATAGAAAGAACTATTTGCATCCAGCGAAGCACCCTTTCCATGCAAATGAATCACCACCTGTTTCCGAAACATTTTGCATAGCAACACAAACGGAGCATCCTTCAGCAAAGACTTGTGAAAAGCCAATGCAACATAGCATAAAGCATATCTCTTAGTCAGAAGTTTCCCGAACACTACCAGATATGCATACAAAAAACGCCAGATTTTAATCAGGCGGAACGCATGCACTTCATCCATACTCCGCGATACAGACAAATTTACATAATCGCAATCAAACTCATCATTGATAAGTTTACTGTCTTTTATGTATTTGCACATCACAGTCGATCCATGTACTGGCGGTGGCAGTGGTACTATAAAAAGAATTTTCTGTTTCATGATATTTCGTTATATGAAAGGATACACATCTATCATGAATATGTAATATTTCATCAGTTTTATAATATGATCGTCAGCTATCACTAACTTAATACCTCTTTTCTGACATTTACACTAACAATTCTGACGAAGTTTTTTTATCTAAATAACTGAACTTTCGCAAGTGAAT
>DGSP01000028.1 GCA_002393555.1 Prevotellaceae bacterium UBA4359 | reverse complement strand
GAGGAGGCTGATGATATAGAAGGTGGTTTTTTGCCGTTCTGCTTCTGCCGTTTTCTGGGCAGCAATCTTCTGGTGGCGAGAATAATTATACATGCCCAAGGCTTGCCGGGTGGCTTCTGCGTGAATGTCGGTCACTAAGGTGTCCAATGATTTCTCATAGTTTTTGGCATAGAAAATCACAGAATCAGCCATGCCTTTTTCCATTTTTACACGCATGAGCCCGCGATAGCCATCGAATGAGTATTGATGGTTAAGTAACTTTCTAAAATAGAACTCGGCTGAATCAAGTTGGTGGATTCCTAGATGGTATAAGCCTTTTGTATTGTAGTAATGCTCCCGCCCAGATACAATGCTCCCATTATCATCAAACAACCCAGATTCGTTCTCAAACATGTCCATCAACTGCTTGGCTTTCTCATAGTGTCCACGATTTATATAGACAAGAATGGATGAGGTGTATGCGGCCGCAGCATCTTGTGGGAAACCGTGTAATAGAAATAAGCCATGGACTTTTTTCTCAATGGAAAGGATATTGGCTGTATCTCTCAGTAAGCCATATGCTCCCGACATATATCTGAAGCCCTGTATATGCTCACGCACATTTCCTGCTTTCAATGCCCACTTGCTGTACTGTTTCAGTGCTTCAATCTCTTCTTCGGGCATGATTTGGTATTCAAAGATGTCAGCCATCTGCCCATATACCTTATATAACGTCGTGTAGTCGCAGCCCTCGCTGAGGGTGTCTGCCTTCTCGATGGCATCGTAGTAGCACTGGAGGGCTTGGGGTGCCTCGTTTCGGTCGCGGTAGATGCAGCCGAGCAGGTAGTGGGCGAGGAGTTGCTGGTTGGGGCTGCCGTGGCGGTCGTAGTAATCGACCACCTCCTGGAATGTGGTGTCGGAAGGCAGGGGCTGGTAGAGTTTGTTGTTGGCTTCGGCCAGGAGGACGGCATGGCGCATGCGTGTGGGCTCCGACTGCCGGGCGATGGTGCTGTCGGCAGCATGGAGCAGGCGGCTGGCCGAGTCGGGCGCGGCCTCCATCAGGGCCTCGGCGCGGTCGAGCAGTGCCACCACCTCCTTGTCGTCGGCGCAGGCCGAGAGGAGAAAGAGGGGTAGCAGGGCAAGAATATATAGGAGTTTTCTCATGGGCAGCAACGGATTCCTCCGCCATTTCTTCGTTTCGTCCTGCAAATGTACAACATTCCTTTAAGATTTCCAAAGGAATCCTCTGATTTTCATCCTCGTTTGTTTCTGTTGATGGGTCATTTTTTTCTTGCAGTTTCATCTATACCACGAACGAGCACCTGCATCCACTTCCATCGCGCACCCATATCCACCCCCATCGTCCACTCGTCATCGCCTCCATCTTGACCCGTATCTTCCTCCCCCTCTCACCCATATCTTCCCCAGTCTCTCACCTGTATCAACCTCGGCCTCTCACTCGTCATCTCCCTCGAAGTGATGCCTGCCAGAACCGAGTGATGACGACTGACGGAAGCGTGAAGACATGGAAGGGGAATGGGGGAGAAAGCGGAAGGGTGTTCATGGAAGACATTCCTGTTTAACGTGAGTTCGGTGTAAGAGAAGTTTTAATGATACGCCTTCGGCGGACGAAGAAAAAACAAATAAAAACCGATGAAAACAAATAAAAACCATTTCTTCGTCCACAACATCTTTGCCATTCACAACCAAGAAGAACCTGTTTTTGTTTGTTTTTACTTGTTTTTTTTTGTTTTTTCTTCGTCCGCCGAAGGCGTAATTCTTACATCGAACTCACGTTAAGAGAAGTTTTAATGATACGCCGAACTGACGGCAGAGGTGGTGGAGGAAAGTTTTTTGGGGGTGGGGATAGGGCAACCTCGTTGGGGTAATTACGGCAGTGTCGTTGGGGTAATTACGGTAGTGGCATTGACGTAAGTGTGGGAACGGCGTTGCGGTTGGAGAGGGCAAAAGTGGGTCGAAAAGTAGGGAAAAGATGCAGAAATGGGCAAAATGGCGTTTTTCGGCCTTTTTTATTTTGTCATTTATAAAAAATGTGTTACCTTTGCAGCGAAAAATGAATGAGGGGGCTGAAAAGTTCCCTCATTTTAATATTTCATGAAGGTATGATTGACAAGAACAAAGTGAAAGAACTGGCTCTCGAATGGTTGGAGGGCAAGGAGTATTTTTTGGTGGATGCCACAGTGGATGAGCAGAACAAGGTGACGGTGGAGATAGACCATCGGGATGGTGTGTGGATTGAGGACTGCTGCGAACTGAGCCGTTTCATCGAGGAGCATTTCGACCGCGATGTGGAGGACTTTGAACTGGAGGTGGGCTCGGCTGGCATCGGTCAGCCCTTCAAGGTGCTGCAGCAGTATGTGAATGCCATCGGCTACGATGTGGAGTTGCTGACTGCCGACGGCAAGAAGATGGAGGGGGCGATGAAGAGTGCGGATGAGCAGGGCTTTGTGGTGACGGTGCTGGAGAAACAGCGTGTGGAGGGGAAGAAGCGTCCGCAGATGGTGGAGGTGGACAAGGCTTTTGGCTATGGCGATGTGAAGTGGGTGAAGAGCATCATCGACTTCAAATAACCTGCCCACGCGCTGGGCGACTTTTTTTTGATTCTTAACTTAATACAAATAATTCAATGGCAAAGAAAACAACGGATCGTGTGAATCTGATTGACACGTTCAAAGACTTTAAGGAGACGAAAAACATCGACAGGACCACGCTGGTGAGTGTGATTGAGGACAGTTTCCGCAGTGTGTTGCAGAAGACGTATGGCTCGGACGAGAATTTCGACGTGATTGTGAACCCCGACAAGGGCGACTTTGAGATTTACCGCAACCGCGTGGTGGTGCCAGACGGGGAGGTGAAGAACGAGAATGCGGAGATTGCACTCTCTGAGGCTCAGAAGATTGACGAGGACTATGAGATTGGCGAGGAGGTGAGCGAGAAGATTGAGTTTGCAAAGTTTGGCCGCCGCGCCATCCTGACCCTGCGCCAGACGATGGCCAGCAAGATTCTGGACCTGGAGCACGACAACCTCTATAATAAATATGTAGATAAGGTGGGGCAGATTGTGAGTGGCGAGGTGTATCAAATCTGGAAGCGCGAGATGTTGCTGCTCGACGATGAGGGCAATGAACTCCTCTTGCCGAAGAATGAGCAGATTCCGGGCGACTTCTTCAGAAAGGGCGAAAGTGCTCGTGCGGTGGTGCTGAGGGTGGATAACCTGAACAACAACCCGAAGATTATCCTTTCGCGCACATCGCCCGACTTCCTGCGCCGCCTGCTGGAGCAGGAGGTGCCTGAAATCAACGATGGTCTCATCACGGTACAGAGGATTGCCCGCATCCCCGGCGAGAGGGCCAAGATTGCCGTGGAGAGTTACAACGAGCGTGTGGATCCTGTGGGTGCCTGCGTGGGTGTGAAGGGTAGCCGCATTCATGGTATCGTGCGCGAGTTGCACAACGAGAACATCGATGTCATCAACTACACCAGCAACACCAAACTGTTCATCCAGCGCGCACTCAGCCCTGCGGCCATCACGTCCATCTCGCTCGACGAGGAGAAAAAGAAGGCCGAGGTGTATCTGCAGCCCGACCAGGTGAGCCTGGCCATCGGCAAGAATGGCGACAACATCAAGTTGGCCTCGATGCTGACAGGCTACACCATCGACGTGTTCCGCGAACTGAACGGCGAAGAGCCTGACGAGGAGGACATCTATCTGGATGAGTTCACCGACGAAATCGAGCCTTGGATTATCGATGCCATCAAGGGCATCGGGCTTGACACGGCCAAGAGTGTGCTGAGTGCTCCACGTGCCATGCTGGTGGAGAAAGCCGACCTGGAAGAGAACACGGTGGATGAGGTGCTCCGCATTCTGAAGGCTGAATTTGAAGAGTAAAGAGACCCTTTCCCTGGCCTTCCCCCTCTCTCTATGGGGAGGAGAGCCATGCGGGGTGTCGGACCAATGTGATATCAACAAGGTAATAATCAAATAAATAAATCCCCATTAAAACAAGCCGGATGGCTCTCCCCAGAGAGGGGGAGATGCCCAAAGGGCAGAGAGGGTCTGATTAATAGATGGCAGTAAGACTTAACAAGGCATTAAAAGAACTGAATGTGGGAATCAACACGGTGGCTGAATTCCTGCAAAAGAAGGGTATGGCACTGCAGGATGCCACACCCAACGCGAAGATTACGGACGAACAGTATCAGTTGCTCCAGCAGGCGTTTGGCGAGGACATGAAGCAGAATGCCGAAACGAAGCAGAAGATACAGAACCAGAAGGTGAAGGAACAGCAGGAGAAGAAAGAACGCCAGCAGGCTGCACGGGAGGAGAAGGAACGTGCGGAGAGGGAGAAGGCTGAGAAGGAAAAGGCTGCCAAGAAGCCACAACTGAAGATTGTCGGGAACATCAACGACCTGAAACTTGGCACTCCCAAGACGAATGCACCCAAGACGGATGCACCCCAAGCGGATGCGCCCAAGACTGATGCGCCCGCACCTGCCGTCGCTGCAACCTCTGAGACTGCCCAACCTGCCGCTCCGAAGACGGAGCCGAAGACACCCGAGGCTGTGGCGAAGGAAACTCCAGCCGTGGATACTCCTGCGGAGAAGACGCAAGAGGCCGCACCCAAGACGGAGCCTGCACCCAAGACGGAGCCTGCAGCCAAGACGGAGCCTGTGGACAAGCCTGCCGAGACTGCCCGCAAGGAGCCTAAGCCCAAGTCGGGCAAACTGTCGCCCGCTGACCGTCTGGAGCAGGACGAGAACGGCGTGTATCGCCTCGCTGCCCCAGCCGAAGCCAGTGTGCAGTTCAAGCAGGTGGGTTTCATCGACCTGTCGAGCCTGAACAGCAAGACGCGTCCCGACCGCAAGAGCAAGGCTGAACGCCGCAAGGAGCGTCAGGCTGCCGAAGCGCAAGGCCAGCAGGGACAAGGCTCGGGACAGAAGAAGAAACGTAACCGCATCAACTCCAACAAGGTAGATATTGATGCTGCTGCCAAGCAAGGCAATGGGCAGCAGGGCCAGGGCAAAAAGCAGGGTGGCAAACCCGGACAGCCCAACAATGCCCAGCAGCAGAAGAACCAGCAGGCTCAACAGCAGCAGGCTGGCAAAAAGAAGAACAAGAAGAAGCAGCCTCCGAAGCCTCAGGAACTGAGCGAAGAGGAGGTGGCAAAGCAGGTGAAGGAGACACTCGCTCGTCTCACCGCCAAGCAGGAGAAGAAGGGCGTGAAGTACCGCAAGGACAAGCGTCATGCTATCCATGAGCGCATGGTGGAAGAGGAGAGGGCCGAAAATGCTGAGAGCAAGGTGCTGAAACTCACTGAGTTCGTAACTGCCAACGAACTCGCCACCATGATGGATGTGCCTGTCACTCAGGTCATCGCCACCTGTATGTCTATCGGCATGATGGTGAGCATCAACCAGCGACTGGATGCCGAGACCATCAACATTGTGGCCGAAGAGTTTGGCTACACCACCAGTTATGTGTCGGAAGAAGTGTCGAACGCCATCGAGGAGGCCGAGGACAACGAGGAAGACCTGGAGCGTCGAGCACCTATCATCACGGTGATGGGTCATGTCGATCACGGTAAGACTTCGCTGCTCGACTACATCCGCAAGACCAACGTGATTGCGGGCGAGGCGGGTGGCATCACCCAGCACATTGGAGCCTACAACGTGAAGATGAAGGATGGTCGCCGAATCACCTTCCTCGACACGCCGGGTCACGAGGCTTTCACCGCCATGCGCGCCCGTGGTGCCAAGGTGACGGACATCGCCATCATCATTGTGGCTGCCGACGACGATGTGATGCCTCAGACGAAGGAGGCCATCGCCCATGCACAGGCGGCTGGTGTGCCGATGGTGTTTGCCATCAACAAGATTGACAAGCCCGGGGCTAATCCCGAGAAGATAAAGGAACAGTTGGCCAACATGAACCTGCTCGTGGAAGAATGGGGAGGCAAGTATCAGAGCCAAGACATCAGTGCCAAGAAGGGCATCGGTGTGGAGGAACTGATGGACAAGGTGCTGCTGGAGGCCGAGATGCTCGACCTGAAGGCGAACCCCAACCGCAAGGCCACTGGTTCCATCATTGAATCTACCCTCGACAAGGGACGTGGCTATGTGGCTACGGTGCTGGTGCAGAACGGCACACTCCATCAGGGCGACATCGTGCTGGCCGGCACACACTATGGCCGCATCAAGGCCATGTTCAACGAACGTGGACAGCGCATCGACAAGGCTCTGCCAGCCGAACCGGCTGTGATTCTGGGTCTGAACGGCGCACCTACTGCCGGCGACACCTTCCACGTGATGGAGACTGAGCAGGAGGCCCGCGAAATCTGTAACAAGCGTGAGCAACTGAAGCGCGAACAGGGATTGCGCACCCAGACCCGTCTGACTCTCGACGAGTTGGGCCGCCGCATCGCACTGGGTGACTTCAAGGAACTGAACCTCATCGTGAAAGGCGACGTCGATGGTTCTATCGAAGCCCTTTCCGACTCGCTCATCAAACTCTCGACCGAGAAGATTCAGGTGAATGTCATCCACAAGGCTGTGGGCCAAATCAGCGAGAACGATGTGGAGTTGGCCCATGCTTCAGAGAATGTCATCATCATCGGTTTCCAGGTGCGCCCATCGGCTGCCGCCCGTCGTCTGGCCGAGCAGTATGGTGTCGATATCCGCCTCTACTCCATCATCTACGATGCCATCGAGGAGGTGAAGGATGCCATGGAAGGCATGTTGGCTCCGACGCTGAAGGAGGAAGTGACTGCCGAGGTGGAAGTGCGCCAGGTGTATCACATCACCAAGGTGGGTACCGTGGCTGGCTGCTGGGTGACCGAAGGCAAGGTGCATCGCAACGACAAGGTGCGTGTGGTGCGCGACGGCATTGTGGTTCACACGGGAGAAATCTTGGCTCTGAAGCGTTTCAAGGACGATGTGAAGGAGGTGGGCCGCGACTTCGAGTGCGGTATCTCCATCGTCAACTTCAACGACATCCGTGAGGGCGACGTGCTCGAAACCTACACGGAGGTGGAGGTGAAGGCGAAACTCTAAAACAAGGACTTGCTGCATCTTTTGGGAGATGCAGCAAGTCTATAAAAGTATTCACTGTATTCATGGAGATACTGATATACATAGTGCTCATAGTGGGAGCCATCATCGGCTTCAAGCAGGGCGCGTTCAAGCAGGTGGCCCACTTTTTGGGTGTGGCTGTGGGTCTGCTCATTGCCGCCACCCTCTACCACCAGTTTGGCGACTTCCTGGCCGACAAGACGGGAGCCAGCATCGGTTTTGGCCGGCTCATCGCTTTCGTGCTTATCGTCATTGTGGTGCCGATTATGCTGGGCTGGATTGCCGCCTTTCTCACTGAGTTCTTCAAGAAACTGAAACTGAATTTTCTCAACCGCCTGGTGGGTGCCGTGGTGGGTGTGGTGTGCTATGCGCTGATTCTCAGCGTGGCGCTCAACCTCTTCGACTTTGTGAGCAGCAATGCTGGCTTCAAGCCCCAAAAACTCAGCCGACGCCCCGACCTCTTCTACAGGGTGAAGCATGCCACTCAGATTGTCATCCCCGACATTCTGCTGGTGACCGATGCCACCGAGGTGGCCAGCGGCTATGCCCCCAAGTATGGGCTGAAGCCTGTGGTGGACAAGGCTACTGAGAAAATCAACCCGATAAAGAAATCTGAATGAGTTGGCAAGATAAGAATAGAGAAAAGGTAGAGGGGGAAGGCGAACAGGGCGAGCCGCAGAAGAACGGGTCTGTACACCAAGAGCCGCAGAAGAACGAGTTTGTGCGACAGGTGGCGGAGAAAAAGTATGAGTTTGGCTTCACCACCGATGTACACACCGAAATCATCGACAAGGGTCTGAACGAAGATGTGGTTCGTCTCATCTCGCAGAAGAAGGGCGAACCAGACTGGCTCTTGCAGTTCCGTCTGGAAGCCTATCGCTACTGGCTCACGCAGACGCAGCCCTCATGGGGTCATGTGCATCTGCCGGAGATAGACTATCAGGCCATCTCCTACTATGCCGACCCAACTGCCGGCAACAAGAAGGGGCCTAAGAGTGTGGAGGAGATAGACCCCGAACTGATGAAGACTTTCGACAAACTGGGCATCCCACTGGAGGAGCGGCTGGCACTCTCTGGCACTGCCGTCGATGCCGTGATGGACTCGGTGTCGGTCAAGACCACTTTCAAGGAGAAACTCTCGGAGAAAGGCATTATCTTCTGCTCCATCAGCGAGGCGGTGAAGAACTATCCCGACCTTGTGAGGCAGTATCTGGGCAGTGTGGTACCTTCCAAGGACAACTATTTCGCCGCCCTCAACAGTGCCGTGTTTTCCGACGGCTCTTTCGTCTATATCCCCAAGAACACACGTTGTCCGATGGAACTCTCCACCTACTTCCGCATCAATGCCCGCAACACAGGGCAGTTCGAGCGCACCCTTATCGTGTGTGACGAAGGTTCCTACGTGTCCTATCTCGAAGGATGCACGGCACCGATGCGCGACGAGAACCAGTTGCATGCCGCCATCGTGGAAATTGTGGTGATGGACAATGCCGAGGTGAAGTACTCCACCGTGCAAAACTGGTATCCTGGCGATGCCGAAGGGCGGGGTGGTGTGCTCAATCTGGTGACCAAACGGGGCGACCTGCGGGGGGCGAACAGCAAACTCTCCTGGACGCAAGTGGAGACAGGCTCTGCCATCACATGGAAATACCCCTCTTGTGTGCTCCGAGGCGACAACAGCCAGGCTGAGTTCTACAGTGTGGCCGTCACCAACCATCATCAGGAAGCCGACACTGGCACCAAGATGATTCATCTGGGCAAGAATACACGCTCCACCATCATCTCCAAAGGCATCTCGGCTGGCCAGTCGCAGAACTCCTACCGAGGGCTGGTCAGAGTGGGCAAGCAGGCCGACGGAGCCAGAAACTACTCCTCGTGCGACTCTCTCCTGCTGGGCAGCGAGTGTGGCGCCCACACTTTCCCCTACATGGACATCCACAACAACACTGCCACCGTGGAGCACGAAGCCACCACCTCCAAAATCAACGAGGACCAACTCTTCTACTGTAACCAGCGTGGCATCTCCACCGAAGAGGCCGTGGGGCTCATCGTCAATGGCTATGCCAAGGACGTGCTCAACAAACTCCCCATGGAATTTGCCGTCGAGGCCCAGAAACTTTTATCTGTATCACTTGAAGGAACTGTAGGATAATATGTTAGAAATCAAGAATCTTCACGCCAAAGTTGGCGACAAAGAAATACTCAAAGGCATCACGTTGACCATACGTGATGGCGAAATCCATGCCCTCATGGGTACTAATGGCGCAGGCAAATCCACCCTCTCCAATGTCATTGTGGGCAACCCGGCCTACGAAGTGACCGAGGGCAGCATCACCTTCAACGGCCAAGACCTCTTGGCCATGAGCACCGAAGAGCGCGCCCATGCTGGCATCTTCATGTCCTTCCAGGCCCCCATCGAGATACCCGGAGTGAGCATGACCAACTTCATGCGCGCCGCAGTCAATGCGCGGCGTGAGGCTTTGGGCAAGGAACCCCTCAAATCGACCGACTTCCTCAAAATCATGCGGGAAAAGCGCAAACTCGTCGAGATAGACCAGAAACTGATGAACCGTTCTGTCAACGAGGGCTTTTCGGGAGGCGAGCGCAAGCGCAACGAAATCTTCCAGATGGCCATGCTCGAACCCACCTTCTGCATTCTCGACGAGACTGACTCCGGCCTCGATGTCGATGCCCTCCGCATTGTGGCCGAAGGTTTCAACAAACTCCGCACCGCCGAGACCTCAGCCATCGTCATCACCCACTATCAGCGACTGCTCGACTACATCCGCCCCGACTTCGTCCATGTACTCATCGGTGGTCGCATTGTCAAGACCGGCACAGCCGAACTGGCGCAACAAATTGAGAATCAAGGTTTCGATTGGATAAAGGAAGAACAGGCATGAAAAGCGAGCGGCAATACATAGAACTATACCAAGAGGCAGGCAACCTCATCAAGTCGAAAAGTTGCGCTGTCATGAATGCGGTGCGCGACGAAGCCTTTGCCACATTTGCGCGTCAGGGTTTCCCCACCAAGAAAGAAGAACGCTACCGATACACCGATGTCGATGCCGCCTTCTCGCCCAACTACGGCATCTCTCTCACGCCGCTCACCATCAAATCCTCTCCTTATATATATAATGTAAAAGATGCCCCTTTGGACATCACTCCCTACTATAACAGAGTCGCAAACACAAAAGACTCCATCACGGCACTCAACACAGCACTGGTACACGACGCTCTGCTCATCCACGTGCCAGTTGACACCAAGGTGGACGACCCCATCGTGGTGGACAACTGGCTACGCGGAACAGCACCTACAATGGCCAATCGGCGCATCCTCATCCTCATGGAACGAGGAGCCGATGCCACCATCATCATCAACGACCATGCCGCCGACAAGCAGCCTTTCCTCACCACACAAGTCATCGAGGTGGTGTGTCAAGACAATGCCCGCATCGACCTCTACGAGATAGAAGAGACCACGCCCCTCTGTTCGCGTTTCTCCAACATCTACATCCGGCAAGGCCGCGACTCCTCCGTCAAGCACAATGCCATCACCCTCTTCAACGGACAGACCCGCAACCTCTGCGATGTCTATCTGAAGGGCGAAGGTGCAGAAGTTACCCTCAACGGATGCGCCATCGGCAGTGCCTCACAGCACATCGACAACAACACCCTCATCCACCATCAAGTGCCTTGCTGCCAGTCGCGGCAACTCTACAAATACGTGGTTGACGGCCATGCGGTGGGTGCCTTCGCCGGCAAGATACTCGTCGATAAAGATGCCCAGAAAACCACCTCGCAAGAGACCAACGCCAACCTCTGCGCCTCTGCCGATGCCCGCATCTACACCCAGCCCATGCTCGAAATCTATGCAGATGACGTGAAGTGCGCCCACGGCTCCACCGTAGGCGTGATGGACGAGACCGCCCTCTTCTACATGCGCCAGCGAGGCATCCCCGAGGCCGAAGCGCGCACCCTCCTCAAAAACGCATTCATGGGGCAGGTCATCGACCAAATCAAGTTCGAACCCTTGCGCCAACGTCTCTACGTGAAAGTGGAGAAACGCTTCCGTGGCGAACTCGACAAGTGCGAAGACTGCCGCCTCTGCAAATAAAAAAGAAGAGTAAAATGTACGACATCACCAAGGTGAGGGAAGACTTCCCCATCCTCCAACGAAAAATATACAACCGCCCCCTCGTCTATCTCGACAATGGAGCCACCACCCAGAAGCCTCGCCAAGTGGTCGAGGCCATGGTTGATGAATACTACAACGTCAACGCCAACGTGCACCGAGGCGTACACTTCCTCTCCCAGCAGGCCACCGACCTCCACGAAGCCAGCCGCGAGACCGTGCGCCGCTTCATCCATGCCCGTTCAGCCAGCGAAATCCTCTTCACCCGTGGCACCACCGAGAGCATCAACCTCCTCGCCTTCTCCTTCGGCGAAGCCTTTGTGCATGAAGGCGACGAAATCCTCGTCAGCACCATGGAGCACCACTCCAACATCGTGCCTTGGCAGATGATGTGCCAGCGCAAAGGAGCGCGGCTGAAAGTCATCCCCATCAGCGACGACGGCCTGCTGGACATGGAGGCATACGCCCAGTTGCTCAGCGAGCAGACACGACTCGTCTGCTGCACCCACGTCAGCAACGTGCTCGGCACCGTCAATCCCGTGGCCGACATCATCCGCCTGGCCCATCAGCGTGGCATCCCCGTCCTCATCGACGGCGCGCAGTCCGTGCCCCACATGCCCATCGACGTGCAAGCCCTCGACTGCGACTTCTTCGCCTTCTCCGGCCACAAAGTCTATGGCCCCACAGGCGTCGGAGTCCTCTACGGCAAAGAAACATGGCTCGAACAACTGCCCCCCTACCAGGGAGGCGGCGAAATGATTAAGACCGTCAGGTTCGAGAAAACCACCTACAACGACCTCCCCTACAAGTTTGAGGCAGGCACCCCCGACTACGTGGCCACCCACGGCCTGGCCGTAGCCATCGACTACGTCACCGCCCTCGGCATGGACAACATCCTCGCCCACGAGCAGCAACTCACCCGCTACGCCACCCAGCAACTGCAGCAGATAGACAACATGCGCATCTTCGGCCCCACCGACCACCACGATGCCGTCATCAGTTTCCTCGTAGGCCACATCCACCCCCTCGACCTCGGCACCCTGCTCGACCGCCTCGGCATCGCCGTCCGCACCGGCCACCACTGCGCCGAACCCCTCATGCACCGCCTCGGCATCGAAGGCACCGTGCGCGCCTCCTTCGCACTCTACAACACCACCGCCGAAGTCGATGCCCTCGTGGCCTCCATCCGGCGAGTGCAACAAATGTTCTGAACACACAAAAAAACATACAGATATGGCACAAAAACCCAGCATACCCAAAGGCACACGCGACTTCTCCCCCATCGAGATGGCCAAGCGCAACTACATCTTCGACACCATCCGTCAGGTCTATGCACTCTACGGATTCCAACCCATCGAGACACCCGCCATGGAGAACCTCTCCACCCTCATGGGCAAATATGGCGAAGAAGGCGACAAACTCCTCTTCAAGATACTCAACTCCGGCGACTTCCTCCACGGCATCACCCCCGACGAAGTGGCCCACACCAGCACCCTCAAACTCGCCGCCCACTTCTGCGAGAAAGGCCTGCGCTACGACCTCACCGTGCCCTTCGCACGCTACGTGGTGCAGCACCGCGAAGAACTCACCCTCCCCTTCAAGCGCTACCAGATACAACCCGTGTGGCGCGCCGACCGACCGCAGAAAGGACGCTACCGCGAGTTCTACCAGTGCGATGCCGACGTGGTGGGCAGCGACTCCCTGCTCAACGAAGTCGAACTCATGCAAATCATCGACACCGTCTTCACCCGCTTCGGAGTGCGCGTCTGCATCAAAATCAACAACCGCAAGATACTCACTGGCATAGCCGAACTCATCGGCCAGGCCGACAAGATAGTTGACCTCACCGTAGCCATCGACAAACTCGACAAGATAGGTCTCGAAGCCGTCAATGCCGAACTCGCCCAGGCAGGCATCCCCGCCGAAGCCATCGACAAGTTGCAACCCATCATCAACCTCAGCGGCACAAATGAAGAGAAACTCGCCACCATGCGCGAAGTGCTCCGCCACTCCGACACAGGACTGAAAGGCATCGAAGAGACAGACTACATCCTCACCCGCCTCCACAGCCTCGCCAACCCCATCGAACTCGACCTCACCCTCGCTCGCGGACTCAACTACTACACAGGAGCCATCTTCGAAGTCAAGGCACTCGACGTGCAGATAGGCTCCATCACCGGCGGCGGACGCTACGACAACCTCACTGGCATCTTCGGCCTGCCCGGACTCAGCGGCGTAGGCATCTCCTTCGGAGCCGACCGCATCTTCGACGTGCTCAACCAACTCGACCTCTACCCCAGCGAGACCACCCACACCACCCAACTCCTCTTCGTCAACTTCGGCCAGACCGAAGCCGACCACTGCCAGCCCCTGCTCGCCCGGCTCCGCGCCGCTGGCATCCGCTGCGAAATCTACCCCGATGCCGCCAAGATGAAAAAACAAATGGCCTACGCCAACGCCAAAGCCATCCCCCTCGTCGCCATCGTGGGCGAGAACGAGATGGCTCAGGGGAAAGTCACACTCAAAAACATGACCACTGGCGAGCAGCAACCCCTCACCCCCGACGAGTTGGTGCAAACCCTCACCTCGACCCTCCCCCAGTAATTCTTTTTTCGCCTTCGGCAGACCTTCTTCGGGAAAAAAATCTTCCACTTTTTGGAAGAGGAGGGAGAAAGTCTTACCTTTGCAGGGAAATGAGAAAACTACAGTACATCTTCGTTCTCTTTTTCGCCCTCTTCCTCCTCTCGGCCTGCGCCGACGACAAGGAGGTGGTGGCACTGCTCGACCGCGCCGAGGCCCTGATGGAGGCATCGCCCGACTCGGCCAGCCGCCTGCTCCATGCCGCCGACAGTGCCATCGCCCGGCAGTCGGAGCCTACACGCATGCGCCATGCCGTCCTCATGGCAGAAGCCAACAACAAACTCTACCAGCCTCTGCCTTCCGACACCGCTTTCCAGGAGGTGGTCGATTACTACGACCGCCACGGCACCCCCAACCAGCAACTCCTCGCCCACTACCTGCTTGGCTGCATCTACCGCGACCGGAACGAGGCTCCCCAAGCCCTCCAGTGCTACTACGACGCCATCGAGAAGGCAGACACACTCAGCGAAGACTGCGACTACACGACGTTATATAAGGTATATGGGCAGATGGCAGACGTGCTGCACAACCAAGTGATGCCCGAAGAAGAGATAGAAGCCCAGAAGCAGTACAGCAAATGGGCCTTGAAAGCAGGGAACACCTACGAATATATCAGAGGCGTGGAGTTAATGGTCAGACCTTACACATTGATGGGAGATACAGCCAACATCCTAAACTCAGAAAAACAAGCCCGTGAGTTATATCAAAAGTTCGGATATAAAGAGGCAATGGCCCGTGCCCACCCTATGACCATCAGCATCTATATCGCTCAGGAACACTACGATAAGGCCAAACAACTGATGGACATCTTCGAAAAGGAGTCTGGGCTGTTTGACAAAGATGGAAACATCGTATCTGGCAGAGAAGGTTATTACGAGAGCAAAGGAATGTACTACTTAGGAACGGGAAGACTCGATTCTGCAGAATTCTACTTCAAATGGTTACTCAACCATCAATATTCTTATAATGGCTATCGCGGGCTCATGCGTGTAAAAATGGAAAAAGGCATGGCTGATTCTGTGATTTTCTATGCCAAAAACTATGAGAAATCATTGGACACCTTAGTGACCGACATTCACGCAGAAGCCACCCGGCAAGCCTTGGGCATGTATAATTATTCTCGCCACCAGAAGATTGCTGCCCAGAAAACGGCAGAAGCAGAACGGCAAAAAAACACCTTCTATATCATCAGCCTCCTC
>DGSP01000024.1 GCA_002393555.1 Prevotellaceae bacterium UBA4359 | reverse complement strand
TCGAAGGTGGTTGCTACGCTAAGGTCATCAACCTCTCTAAGGAGAACGAGCCTGACATCTACGGAGCCATCAAGCGCGACGCTCTCCTCGAGAACGTAACTGTGGCTGAGGACGGCAAGATTGACTTCGCCGACAAGAGCGTGACTGAGAACACTCGCGTTTCTTACCCCATCGAGCACATCAAGAACATCGTGAAGAAGGTGAACGGCAAGAGCGCAGGTCCTGCTGCCAAGAACGTCATCTTCCTCTCTGCCGACGCATTCGGCGTGCTGCCTCCAGTGTCTATCCTCACTCCTGAGCAGACTCAGTACTACTTCCTCTCTGGTTTCACTGCAAAACTCGCAGGTACAGAGCGCGGCATCACTGAGCCAACTCCCACCTTCTCTGCTTGCTTCGGCCAGGCATTCCTCGAGTTGCACCCAACTAAGTATGCCGAGGAACTCGTGAAGAAGATGCAGAAGAGCGGTGCCAAGGCTTACCTCGTCAACACGGGTTGGAACGGCACAGGCAAGCGTATCTCTATCCCAGATACTCGTGGCATCATCGACGCCATCCTCGACGGCTCTATCCTCAAGGCTGAGACCAAGAAGATTCCATTCTTCGACTTCGAGGTGCCAACATCTCTGCCCAACGTGAACCCCGCCATCCTCGACCCACGCGACACCTACGCTGACGCTTCTGTTTGGGAAGAGAAGGCTAAGGACCTCGCTGGCCGCTTCATCAAGAACTTCAACAAATATACTACCAACGAAGCAGGCAAGGCACTCGTTGCTGCTGGTCCAAAACTCTAAGAGAGTTGACAGTCAGCAATTGACCGTTAAAATAGATAATTAATCATGAAGAAAGTGGCATCCGAACATTCGGATGCCACTTTCTTCATCTTTTTCATATTTTTTCCCTCCTATTTTTTGTCAGACTGTCAGAAATATTCTACATTTGTGGCCAATAACCTTTATCACTAAAAAATACAAACTGACTAAATAATTATACATCCAAATAACTAAGAAACAAATCGATTAGCATGGATACACCTGCCTACCAACTATGGAAAGCCTATCACGATGGGCAACTGGAAATCAGTTCAAAAGAGACTTCTCTGGGAGTGAAGCCAGCGGAGACCATTCATGGACAAGTTGAACTCGACATTCCCTTCGACCCCGAAGTTTACCAGTTCTATCCCGACACCTGTGCCATCCAGTCGCAGCATCTCGTCTTGCAGCACTATGGAATTGATGTGACTCAGAATGAAATGATTGAGGTGGCCAAGGCACATGGCTGGTACATTACGGGACATGGCACCCCCATGGAGTATGTGGGCCGACTACTGGAACACTATGGCGTCAATGTGGAAGTGACCGAAAACAACAACATCTTCAATCTGGCCAACGAACTGGCACAAGGACATCAGGTCATCGTGGGCGTGGATTCAGGCGAATTAGTGCATCCCGAAGAAGAACTTGAGGAAGATGCCACTTATGGCGAAGAAGCCGACCATGCCTTAGTGGTGGTAGGTATCGACACCAGCAATCCCGATGATGTGAAAGTCATCGTGACCGACCCTGGTACCGGCAATCGCCAGTGGGCTTATAGTCAGCAGGAGTTCATGGACGCATGGAAGGACTCCAACTGCTTCATGGTATCGACCGAGCAATCGCCCGAACAATTCCAGGGGCTGGACTATCAGCCAATGGAGAGTTTCGGCGGCATCCCCACTGCCACACTGGAGCAAATGGCAGTCATAGACCTCTCCGAGTCCTATGACTTCATTGATGTCATCCTCGATTCCATCCGCACCAATCCCGAAGGTTGGGCTAATGTGGTGGAGGACTATCCCAACATCTTCCATTTCGATGAAGAGGGGAACTTCCACATGACCGACCCAACCACTGGGCAGGAACTTATCTTGACCGAAGATGTGACCGACAACTACGCATACAGTCAGACCGCCTTCGGCAGTACTGACACCTTCGGCAACGATGCCGATGATGTTATTTCCGACTTCTCCAACGGACTCGCATAGGATGATTCCCCACCCTCGTCAAGCAGTAAAACACCATGGAAGTAGAACAGCAACTGGAATTTTTCAGCCAACTGACCGATGCCTACAACCTTGACCGCATGAGGCAATCGGTCGCCAACCTACAACGGAAGATGAAGAACCATACACTTCATCTAGCAGTGGTAGGCGAATTTTCTTGTGGCAAGAGCACTTTCATCAATGCCCTCATTGGGCGGCGCATCCTAAAAGAGGCAGTCATGCCCACCACTGCTTGTGCCACCTACATCAGTAAAGGAGTGGGAACACTCAGCATCTCTGTGGAATTTGCCGACAAGAAGTTCCGTGTAAAGGAAGGGGATTTCACCTCGCTCCTCTCCTACTTGCAGCAACGCTATGACCTCCAGCCCGACGGCACACAACAGTTGATAGACACGCTCACCTCAGACCAAATTGTGGCTCGCGATGTGAAAGCCATGCACCTCGCTATTCCCCACATCTCCCTGCCCGACCACGTTGTCATTATCGACACCCCTGGTTTCAATCCAGGCGACGTGTCAGTACAGAACCACTTTGAGGTGACCAAACGTGTAGTGACCTCCAAAGCCGATGCAGCACTGGTGCTGATGCCCTCAGACCAACCCTTTTCCAACTCACTGCGAGTCTTCATGCACGACTATCTGAACAAGTATCTGCACCGTTGCGTGTTCGTACTCACTATGGGTGACCACAAGACACCCTCCGATCGACAACTGCTGTTGAACTACGTGAAGGGACGTCTTCTCACCGATTTCAAGATGGAGGAGGCAAAGGTCTTTTGCGAAAGTGCCATCACAACCCTTCCCGTAGTCAGAATCCCCGACAGCATGAAGCCAGAATGGACATACTGGCAAAAGGAGTTCGTGGCATTCAAAACCAATATGTGGAATCTGCTCATACGAAACAAAGAAGTCATCCTCTCCGAACATCTGCACAACCTGACACTAGACCTGGTTCAACAACTGCAGAGGGCACTGACGGAGAAACAGGCTATATGCGAAGTAGAGAAACAGCAACTGGAGAATAGTCGCATCGAGCATATCGATTCCGTCACCGCCCAGTTATCGGCCAAGGCCAAAAGCGAGATTAACAGGGTGATAAAGAAGTTGACCGACAAAGAGGGCGAAGAGATGCTGTTGGCGAGAGATGCCTGCAAAGCACTGGCTGTCAGCAAACTGAGTAGAAAAAACGCTTTCCAATTCCACGAAGTGGTGGAACCAATCGTGGCCAATTCGGCCCATGCAGGGGTGAGAGGTGTGTTGGCCACGGTCAACGAGATGATTTCCAAGCAGGTGAAGTCGGCTGTCAGCCAGCAACTGGCTGAAATGAGAAACGAGTTCAACCGCCATTACTCCATGTTCTCCACTCTGCGCCGGAAGGCCAAAGTGCTGAATTTGCCCATCGACGAGATAACACTGCCCGACATGGCTTTCAGTTCAACCAACCAATTGGTTTTCAATACAAATTCTGATGGCGGAGGCAAAATTCTTGGAGGTGCAGCAGGAGGAGCAGCAGCAGGAGCCGTCATTGGCTCCATCGTTCCCGTCATCGGTACTAGTGTTGGTGCTGTCATCGGTGCGGTGGCAGGAGCCTTCTTTGGCGGCAAGAAAAGTGACCAACTGGCCGAAGATGCTTTTCCCCTCGTGACCAGCACCATGCTGGGCGAGATAGACACCCATTTCCTGAGCGTTCGCACAGAAATAGAGAAAAGAATAGACGAACGGCGAAGGAACATCCACCAGGCTATTGAGCAATATGCCCACAACCATGTGGCAGAATATGGCGAGGCAGTGGAAAACCTTATTCGCCAGCAAGAGAAAAACATCCTGCTGATACAGCAACAAATCAATAGCCTCAAGCAACAAATCCGCATACTGGAAGACATCAAAGATGAAACAACTTACACCCTTATCAGGCTGAAAGAAAAACAATAACCATCAATATATACCGACTATGAAAATAGAAACAATTAAAAAACTCTCTGCTCAGTTAGGATGCCCCAATGTGTATGAAAAACTGAACTCACGCATGAAGATGCTTGAGGGTTCCTCTACGCGCATCTCCATCACGGGCGGACATAGCGGAGGGAAAAGCAGCCTTGTGAATGCCCTGCTCGGCACCCACGAAGAAGTGTCGCTACTGCCCACCTACAAGACCACACGCTTTGTAAGGAAAGGGCTGAACATCGCTGATGGTACCAGTATCAGCCCTACCAATGTCACCGAAACCGTCAATGTGATCGAGGTGGATTCGGCATGGATGCAGGCACAGAATTTGGAGGTGTGGGAACTGGGCGACCTAGATATAGAAGGCGAAATGACCCTCATCCAACTGGGCGAGCACTATGCCCACACCGATGTGTGCGTGATGCTCCTCAATGCCATGATGCCTTTGAGCCGCACCGAGATGACCAAGATTGAAGCCTTGGAGAAGTTAAGCATTCCCACCCTACTCGTCTTCTCGATGGCCGATCGCATGCAAGAGAGCGATTACCAAGAAGTAGCAAAGTATGTCAAGCAGAAGACTTCCTCTTTCCATACGGTGAAAGTGCTGGCTCCAGAAAAGCCCATGCCCGTAGAACAACAGGCCGAGGAAGTGCAGCACATCATTGACGAACTCCTCGACGAAGCGGGAAGCCAACTCACCTTGCGCACCTCGCTCAAGCGTCTCTTTCTGATGGACGCACTCTCCGTGCTGTTCGAAACCTGCAACCAGAAGTTGGGTGATACGGCGGCACAAGAAGATGCGGAGAAGATGACTGCCGAGAAACTGTCCAAACTTTCTGACATGACCACGGTCTGGCTCCGTCTGCAAGCCGCACTCAACCAGCGCAAGAACGAGACAGCCGAAAAGATCAGGACTCAACTGGAGAAAAAGAAAGCAGAGACCATTCGCCAACTCAAACACAACGTGGAGATGTGCCAAGACATCAAACTCTATTGGGAGAAGGAACTCCCCTACCGCCTAGAGGACGTGGTGCGCATGTACTCCCAGACAGCCTCTCAGCAAATCAACGCCGATGTGCTCAACACCATCAACTGGCTCAACGGCGAAATCAAAAAGTCGTTCAACAAGAGCCTGAACTCGCTCCAACCCATCAGTTACGATATTGAGCCAGAGTCTGTGTCCACCACAGCCGACGTAGAGATAGCCGACACCAAGAAGATGCGCATCGTGGCGCGTATAGGCACCGCCGTCACCGTCATCGCCGCAGGCACCATGTGTGCCACGATGGGTGTGGGCGGCATAGTCATGGCCACAGGCATGATGGCCGGAATCGGTGCCGAGTTCCTGATGAACCGCAAGCAGAACGAATCAAAGGAGCGAGTACAAGAACTCATTCCACAGATGGTGACTCAAACTCAGCAGAAACTCGTCATCACCGTTTCCGACCACCTGAACAGTGCCTACAACGACCTCATCAAAAACCTGCAGTCCTATCAAAACCAATGGATTGAAGAAGCCAGACAGTCCATCGAGAAAGAAAGGCAGATAGCCCTCTACAACCACCAGATGGAACAAAAGAAATGGGACGAGTGCATGCAGGAAATCAACAATCTAAGCACTGAAATAATGGACAATTAATAATGGACAATCGTCAACTAAACTTTATAATCATATTCCATAACCAACACCTAAAAAACAATGTTTACACCAGAAAAATTCAAAGAGACCTCTGCCCATCTTTCCAACATGGTGGGCAAACAGTACAATGTAACCTCTGCATCAGGCTACGATGATGTAACGTTGGGCAATAAACCCACTGCCACACTGACCGACGTGAAGAAGCGGCTGGAAGAAGGCAGCCTACGCGTACTCGTCATGGGTAAGTTCTCCAGCGGAAAATCCACCTTCCTCAATGCCATGATGGGCAAGATGCTGCTGCCAGCCAAACCCACACCCACCACGGCCGTCATTGGCGAGATACAGTATGCCGACGAGGCTGGTGCCACACTCTATCCCAAGAAAAAGACAGGCAAAAAACCCTTCAACATCCAGATTGAAGACCTCGACAAATACATCATCATCGACCATGAGACAGCCAACAAGGGCGACGAACCCAAGGAGACCCCCTATGCCAAGATCGTTATCCGATACCCTCTCCACATCTGTAAGATGGGCATTGACTTTGTCGATTCTCCTGGACTTGACGACCCCACCTGTCACGATGCTATCACTCTTAATTATCTGCCCACAGCCGATGCCATCGTCTATTGCATGAACTCACAAAACGCCTTCAGTGCCAGAGACAAGGCAGAGATAGAACATCTGCGCGCCCTGGGTTACAAGTCCATCATCTTCGTGCTCACCTATTTCGACCTGCTCGAAATGAACGACCTCATGTCGGGCAAGCACGATGCCGAAGATGCCCGTCGCCACTACACCAGTGTGCTGGCACCCTACACCGACCTCGGCACCGAGGGCATCTTCTTCGTTGGCTCCCTGCCAGCCCTAATGGGTAAAATCAAGAAAGACAACTCCATGCTCGAATCGAGCCACCTCCCAGCCATGGAAAAGAAACTGGAGCAAATACTTTTCAATGAGCGTGGTCGTCTCAAACTCATAAAAGCCCTCTATTCTGTGAAGAAGGTGAACCGCGAGACAGGCCGTTTCCTCTCCGACCGCCTAGAAATCCTGCGCCAAGACCAATCCACTCTGGCAGGAAAACTGAGCGTAGCACAACAAAATCTCAACAAGGCCAAAGAGAAGGCCGGCCTCATCTCAGGCAACTTCGCAGAAGGTGCCAACACCTTGGTCAGCGGCATCAACGACCGAGCCCGTGCCTACTTCAACACCGAAGTAGTCCCACACATCAGCGAGTGGGTCAACGAGTTCAAGCCAGCCGAAAACGAAGAAATCTCCATGTGGCATCCACAGAAGACTGGAAAAATCTTCTCCGAGGCATGTCTCAAGTTCTTTCAAACCAAACTCGAGACATCCATCAGTGCCTGGTGTACTGAAGAACTGGTGCCACAGTACATTGAGCCGAAACTCAAAGAACTGGCCGAACAGCAGAACACAAGTCTCTCCGCACTGGAAGATGACCTGAAAAACGTGCGTGGCAACCTCTCCATGTCCATCATGACAGAAGAACCCGACGAAATCAGCGGTACCAACCGCATCCTTTCAGCCATTGCCGGAGTGCTACTACTCAACCCTGCTGCAGCCATCAACGGAGGTGCCATGGGATGGGAAGGACTCTTGCCCACACTCGTCACCACCATCATCACTAACATTATCCTCTACATCGTGGCTTACTTCACCGGCCCTATCGGTTGGGTTGCCATCATTTTGACCAACATTGCCGTCTTCTTCGTAGGCAGTGCCATCGGATTGGGCAGCATAGAGGGCAAAGCGAAGAAGAAGATAGCCGAAACCATCAAGCAAGAAATAACAAAGCATCAGGACGAGTTTGTGAACAACATCACTTCTTCCATCGGAGAAATCGTCAACAAACTTAAAGAGGCTGTCGATATCGAAATCAACAAGCCCGTCAACCAATACCAGCAACTATTGGATGAGGCCAAGAAAGACATCAATGCCGAGGGCAAAACCATCGAGCAACAAATCAGCACGAAGAGTACGATGCTGAAAGACAACAGTTGCATTGCCGACGAGTTGGAAGATTTCGGTCACGACATCAACATCAATCTTTGAAGCAAGCCTCCGCTTGCATAGCCCATTTCAGGGGAGGACGTGTCGCAAACACGCCCTCCCTTTTTTTATTGAGGATAAAGGAACAACCCATTCTTTTCCGCAATTTTCTTTTGTGATTGACAGAAAAAACGTAACTTTGCAACAAGAAATGCGGGTGGTCCCCTGCCACAGAGGCGGGGAGGAGTAGCCGCAATGTGAAATCAAAACCACAGAAAAGAGCCAGACAGAAGATTTAGACAACATAACATATTAACTCAAGCATCAACTATCTCGAAGTACCCCGAAAATTTGCCGATTTGAAAAGGTATCGAATAGATTTAGTTCGTGTTCACGTTCGAGCGTGGACAGAACTTATCATTCGATACAGGTTACGGCAAATACCTCGGGTACTTGATAAGGAATGTTCACGCTTTTTGTGTGCCTTCAAGTGCCCGAGGTGTTCTGCAGTAGCCTGTATTCTTCCGACTTAGACTGATGTGCTAAACAGGAAAGCACATGGACGACATGGATGCTGGCTTGATGCCCGCTTCTCCGCCGATGGAGAAGAGGCAAATCAAGTCGAAGGAGCGTGTGTCGAAGCATGGAGAGGTGTTCACCGCCGAACGGGAGGTGAACGCGATGCTCGACCTCGTCAGGCAGGAAACGGAACGCATCGAGAGCCGTTTCCTGGAGCCGGCGTGTGGCGACGGCAACTTCCTCATCGAGATTTTGCGCCGCAAGTTGGCGGTGTGTGAGGAGCGTGTGCGGCGCAAGCAGTTCACCCAGTTGCAGTATGAGAAGCATGCCGTGTGGGCGGTAAGCAGCATCTACGGCATCGAACTTCTGCCCGACAATGCCGAGGCTTGCCGCCAGCGGCTCTACCGTTACTTTTGCGAGCAGTACGAACGGCTGTTTGGCAAGCAGAGCAAACCTGCTTGTCGCCGAGCGGTGTCGTATCTGCTGGAGCGTAACATCATCATGGGCGATGCGCTCACCTATCGTCGGGTGGATAACCCCGACGAGTGGATTGTGGTGAGCGAGTGGTCGTTCATCGGCGACGGCAAGGTGGTGCGCCGCGACTATAGTTTCTCCTACTTGGTGGCGACGGGACAAGGCAACGACCTCTTCAGCGACACACCTTGCGACACTTTCCCGCCTGTGTACTTCCTGGACTTAGGACAACGGAACAACTAACTAAAGCATTTACTAAACAACGAATATCTCGAATGAAACGAATTCCTAACACTATGCCGCAAACGGCGACGAATAGAAACGAATGGTTACACCCTGCATTCGTTTCCATTCGACGCACCAAAGGTGCATTGCACCAGAAATTCGTTTCATTCGAAAAATTCGTTGTTAAAAAACATGTCCATGAAACGTGATACGTACAATCCTGATGTGCTCAACTGCCTGGCCAATCTGAGCAACGACGAGGTGTTCACGCCGCCGTCGCTGGCCAATCAGGTGCTCGACCTCTTGCCGCAAGAGTTGTTCGAGTCGCCCACCACTACCTTTCTCGACCCTGTGTCGAAGTCGGGCGTGTTCCTCCGCGAGATTGTCAAGCGGCTCGACCGAGGGTTGGAGACGCAGATGCCCGACCGCCAGGAGCGCATCGAGCATATCTTGCGCAAGCAGGTGTTCGGCATCGCCATCACCGAGTTGACTGCCCACCTCTCGCGCCGAAGTGTCTATTGTTCCAAGAATGCCGACAGCCCTTTCAGTGTCTGCCGCTTCGACACCGTGGATGGCAACATCCACTATCGTCCGCTCCGCCACACGTGGGCAAATGGCAAGTGCCGCTACTGCGGAGCCTCGCAAGAAGTCTATGACCGAGGCGACCAAGCCGAACAATATGCCTACGAGTTTATTCACACAGACAAACCACACACATTATTTAATAATATGAAGTTTGACGTAATTATAGGGAATCCTCCGTATCAGTTGGAAACAGGTGGAGCTGGTAAACAAGCGAAGCCCATATACGACCTTTTCGTCCATCAAGCCATGAAACTGAATCCACGTTTTTTGACAATGATAGTGCCTTCACGTTGGTTCTCTGGCGGAATGAAGCAACTTGAAGATTTTAGAGAGAAAATGATGAATGATGGACGCATTCGTGTACTTGTCGATTATGCCAATGCAAAAGAGTGTTTCCCACAAAACAGCATAAGTGGTGGAGTTTGCTATTTTCTATGGGATAGAGACCATGCTGGTGATTGTAGTTTTACAAACATAAAGGCGGGTAAAGAAGACAAGTTAGTTAGACCGCTGAATGAATTCCCGGTGCTTGTTCGATACAATGATGCTGTCAGCATCCTGCACAAAACAAAGGCGATGAAAGAATCTGCTTTGTCGCAGATAGTATCTTCTTTATGCCCTTATGGTTTACCAACTAATTATCGAGGAAAGGATACTTTTTTTGAAAATGCTTTAACCCTTCATTCAAGTGACGGAGAATCATACATAAGCAGAAAAGAGATTCAAAAGGGAGTTGAGTGTATAGATACATATAAGATTGTTATGGGGAAAGTGAGTGCAGAACATGCTGGTGAACCAGGAAAGGATGGAATGTATCGTGTGTTGACTGCCTCAACACGTGTTATTGGTCCCAAAGAAGTCTGCACACATTCCTATTTCATCATTGGAAATTATGAACAAAAAGAATATGCAGATAATCTTCTAAGTTATCTCTACACAAAGTTTGTCCGCTTTCTATTGTTAGTCACAATGAGTTCTATCAACCTTTCCAAGTCGGTGTTTTGGGTCGTCCCCCTCCAAGACTTCTCTCATCCGTGGACAGACGAGATGCTCTATCAGAAGTACGGATTGACGGACGAGGAGGTGGCTTTTATCGAGAGCATGATACGTCCGATGGAATAGGTAGAATGAGGCGATGGGAAGATGCACTAAAACGACTCTTCCACAACCTCGAAACAGGTGTGAGTCACACCTATGCCATAGGTGTGAGTCAGACCCCTACCATAGGTGTGAGTCACACCTGTTTTGAGGCTGTGAAGGGGGGTAAGAGAGGATAAGGAAAGAAAACAAAAACAAAGGCGCTCTTTGGCATTTTGTGGGAATTCATTGCTTGGATTGAGAAGAAAGTTGTATCTTTGTCTTCAAAACACAATGAGAATGGACAACGAAACACCTCAATCATCCCAAGACAACCCGACCGAAAAGCAGGTGTTGCGCAAACAGGCTAATTGGGAAGGACTCTACTTCTATCAGAAGGCGAATGTGCTTTATCAAATGACCTTCGCCTTCACCAAACGCTTCCTCACGCGAGGCGACCGCACTATCGACCAAATGGTGCAGGCGGCTCGTTCGGGCAAGCAGAACATCGTGGAAGGCTCTGCCGACGGAGTCACCTCGATGGAGATGGAACTGAAACTTCTGAATGTGGCTCGCAGCAGCATGAAGGAACTGAAAGAAGACTATGAGGACTATCTCACTTCGCGCCACCTGTCGCGCTGGGAAGTGGGGCATGCTCGCTATGACGGCATGCTCAAGTTCTGCCGCCAACACAACAGCATCGACAGTTACCAACCCTTCTTTGAGAAATGGACGGCAGAGGAGATGGCGAACATTGCCCTGACCCTCTGCCACATGGTAGATAGGATGATGACCACCTATCAAAAGCAGCGTGAGCAGGAGTTTATCACCGAAGGGGGTATCAAGGAACGCATGACTGCCGCCCGACTGGGCTACCGAACGAATCAGCGGGAGGAGATAGCCCGGCTGAAGCAGGAACTGGATGCTGCCAACAGGCGGATAGCGGAACTGGAAAGGATATTGAAAGAGAAGGAGGGGTAGTGCTTGGGAGGCTTGTCAGGTCTGTCTGGTCTTTCTAGTTTTTCTAGCCCTTCTAGCCTATCTAGATGGGCTAGATTTTCTAGAAGGGCTAGGAAGACTAGAAAGGCTAGAAAGACTAGAAGCCCCGAAAAACTCCCACAAAACCGAGGAGCCATAAACAAAACTGCTTATGGCAACAACAGAACTACTACAGGCCAGAGTGGAGGGGCAACCTTCCATCTATGCTTACGAACTGCCCGAGGTGCCGTCGCATCGCGGGCTGCTGAAGGTGGGCTACACTGTGCGAACCGCTGAGGAGCGGGTGGCGGAGCAGTGCAGGACTGCTCATCTGAAATACAAAATCGTGTTGATGCGCTCTGCCATGAAGGCGGACGGCACTTCGTTCGACGACCATGCGGTGCATCGGGTGCTGCGTGGGGCTGGTTTCTACAACCCCGAGGGCGAGTGGTTCCGCTGCTCCGTCCGCGATGTGGAACGTGCCATCAAGGCGGTGAAGACTGGGAGCGAGACGATGCTGGAGCGCACGGAGGTGTTCGCCATGCGTCCCGAACAGGCGGCTGCGGTGGCAAAGACTGCCACTTACTTCGAGTCCTTCTATCGGGAGGAACGGGCTGCTGGACGGACAGGAAAGGCGGGGTCGCCCCACCTGATTCCGCACTTCCTCTGGAACGCCAAGATGCGTTTCGGCAAGACCTTCACCACCTATCAGTTGGCGCTGCGCATGGGTTGGAAGCGGCTCTTGGTGCTCACCTTCAAACCGGCGGTGAAGACGGCATGGAAGGAGGATCTGCTGACGCATCGGGACTTTGAGGGCTGGCAGTTCTGCGAGAAAGGGGAGAATGCGCAGTTCAATCGGGTGAACGAACGAAAGCCCTTCGTGTGCTTTGCTTCCTTTCAGGATGTGCTGGGACGCAATGCGGCTGGTGGCATCAAGGCGACCAACGAGTGGATTCAGGAGGTGGAGTGGGACTGCATCGTGCTGGACGAGTATCACTATGGCGCATGGGGCAAGCATGCCAAGGACTTCTACAACAAGCAGGACGTGGAGCAACTGGCTCGTGCGGTGGAGATGGGCGAACTGATGGCGGAGGATGCTACCGACCGCAAGGAACTGGACAGCCGTGAACTCTACGATGAGGAACTGATGCCGCTCACCACCCGTTCCTACCTCTACCTGTCTGGCACACCCTTCCGGGCCATCAGCACGGGCGAGTTCATCGAGGAGCAAATCTACAACTGGACTTACTCGGACGAGCAACGGGCGAAGGAGGAGTGGGACACTGACCCCGAAACGAAGGGGAGGCCGAACCCCTACAAGTCGCTGCCCAAGATGGTGATGATGACCTATCAACTGCCCGACAGCATCAAGGAGGTGGCCAACCAAGGGGAGTTTGACGAGTTCGACCTGAATGAGTTTTTCCGTGCCGACGAACGGGGCTTCGTGCATGAGGAGCATGTGCAGAAGTGGCTCGACCTTATCCGAGGGGCCTACAAGGAGAACATCATCACCGAACTGAAGCAGGGAAAGGAACGGCCGCCCATGCCCTTCAGCGATGTGCGTCTGCACGGCTATCTGCAACACACCTACTGGTTTCTGCCCTCGGTGGCGGCCTGCAAGGCGATGGAACGGCTGATGGCAAAGCCCATTAACCGCTTCTATCACGACTACGAAGTGGTGGTGGCGGCTGGCAACGAGGCAGGGATGGGTGCCGAAGCGGTGGTGCCTGTCTATGAGGCGATGCAGGCGGAGGGCGACCCACGGCAGACGAAGACCATCACGCTCTCGTGCGGCAAACTCTCCACGGGTGTGACGGTGCGGCCCTGGACGGGCATCCTGATGCTGCGCAATGCCCGTTCGCCAGAGACGTATTTTCAGGCGGCGTTTCGGGTGCAGTCGCCCTGGGTCACACGCGACGAATGGGGCAAAGAGGTCATCTTGAAGCCTTACTGCTATGTGTTCGACTTTGCGCCCAACCGTGCCTTGCGACAGGTGGAGGAGTATAGTTGCCAACTGAACCTGCACGAGCCGAACCCCGAGAAGAAGGTGGAGGAGTTCATTCGCTTCTTGCCTGTGCTGGCCTATGACGGCAGTTCGATGAAGGAGATTGATGCGGCAGGCATTCTCGACATGGCGATGAGCGGCACGACCGCCACGCTGCTGGCCCGAAGGTGGGAGAGTGCGGTGCTGGTCAACGTGGACAACACCACGCTGAGCCGGTTGATGAACTCGCCTGAAGCAATGAAGGCGCTGATGAACATTGAGGGTTTCCGTTCGCTGAATCAGGACATCGAGACCATCATCAACAAGAGTGAACAGGTGAAGAAGACAAAGCGCGAACAGGGCGAGAACCTCACGCCGAAGCAGAAGAAGGAACTGACGGAGGCGGAAAAGGAGTATAAGAGCAAGCGCAAGGAGATTCAGCAGAAACTCATCAAGTTTGCCACACGCATTCCCGTGTTCATGTACTTGACGGATTTCCGCGAGTATTCGCTCAAAGATGTGATTGTGAACTTGGAACCCGAACTGTTCCGCAAGGTGACGGGGCTGAGCATCAGTGACTTCGACTTGCTGGTGAGCCTCAACGTGTTCAACAGCGAACTGATGAACGATGCGGTGTATAAGTTCAAGCGATATGAAGACAGCAGCCTCAACTACACGGGCATCGACATGCACAAGGACTCGGTGATTGGCGGCTGGGACACGACGGTAGAACGGAAGGTCTTGTTTCCCCCATCCGCAGGTGTTTGAGCAGGGATATATGGCGATGAGATGAGAGCAGACGAGTGTTTCTTGCAGATTTAAGAAAAATGTCGTACCTTTGCCCCAAAGAAGCAAGAGACAGATGGCAAAACAAAAGTTTTACGTAGTTTGGAACGGAGCCGAGGATGGAGTCTATACCTCGTGGGAGGCTTGCAAGGAGGCTGTGGAAGGCTTCTCTGGAGCAAAATACCAAGCATTCAAGACGGAAGCGGAGGCAGAAGAGGCGTTTGAGATGGGATGGGAGGCTTATCGGAAAAAACAGACCCTCCCCTCATCCTCACAGCAGGGAGGGAGTAGTATCTCGGCCAATGAGGAAACTAATGGAGAAACAAGCGAACAAAGTGACCATCCCCTCCCTACAGAAAGGGTGAGGGGAGGGTCTGAGGCTATTGCCGTCGATGCAGCCTGTTCGGGCAACCCTGGCAAGATGGAGTATCGGGGTGTGTATCTGCGCACAGGAAAGGAGATATTTCACTATGGCCCTGTGTGGGGGACGAACAACATCGGCGAGTTCCTTGCCATCGTGCATGGCCTGGCACTGCTGAAGCAGAAAGGGCTGGACACGATGCCCATCTATAGCGACAGCGTGAACGCCCAACTGTGGGTGAAGCGGAAGAAGTGTAAGACCACCTTAGAGCGGAACGAGAAGAGCGAAGGGGTGTACCAACTCGTCGAACGGGCGGAGAAGTGGCTGAGGGAGAACCCCTACCGAAACCCCATCATCAAGTGGCCAACGGAGGAATGGGGAGAGATTCCTGCCGATTTTGGACGAAAAGGCGGAAAACATTGAGTATGTTTTTCACCTTTTCGGGGGATGGGAGTAGTCCTTTTGAGAGGCAAGGAACGCAGCCGAAGCAAAAGGCAAACGGACATCGGGGGACGGAAGCACTAAAAAAGTGAAAAAATTCCTGACTCCTCATTCCTAATTCCTAATTTTACACTATCTTTGTACCCAAATCCAACTATACATCTATATAATATGGGAAGAGTTCTTATCATCGGTGCAGGAGGCGTGGCCTCGGTGGCTGCACATAAAGTCGCTCAGAACAGCGACGTGTTTACTGACATCATGATTGCCAGCCGCACGGAGTCGAAGTGCAAGGTGTTGGCAAAGGCTATAGAGGACAAGGGGCTGGTGCCGAAGGGCAGCATCAAGACGGCTCATGTGGATGCTGACAATGTGCCAGAACTGGTGGCACTCTTTGGTGAGTTCAAGCCCGACCTCGTGATGAATCTGGCGCTGCCCTATCAGGACCTGACCATCATGGAGGCTTGCCTGCAGAGCGGGGTGAGTTATCTCGACACGGCCAACTACGAGCCGAAGGACGAGGCACACTTCGAGTATTCTTGGCAATGGGCCTACAAAGAGCGTTTTGAACAGGCAGGTTTGACCGCCATCCTCGGCTGCGGCTTCGACCCTGGCGTGACTTCCATCTATACGGCCTACGCTGCCAAGCATCACTTCGACGAGATTCAGTATCTCGACATCGTGGATTGCAACGCTGGCGACCACCACAAGGCGTTTGCCACCAACTTCAACCCCGAAATCAACATCCGCGAAATCACCCAGAAGGGTCTCTACTGGGAGAACGGAAAGTGGGTGGAGACGGAGCCATTGGAGATTCACCAACCGCTGACTTATCCTGAGATAGGTCCGAAGGAGTCTTATCTGCTCCACCACGAGGAGATTGAGTCGCTGGTGAAGAACTACCCGACCATCAAGCGCGCCCGCTTCTGGATGACTTTCGGCGAGCAGTACCTAAAGCATCTGGATGTGATTCAGAACATTGGCATGTCTCGCATCGACGAAATCGAATACACCGCAGAGGCTGCTGACGGCAGCGGTCCCGTGAAGGTGAAGATTGTGCCTTTGCAGTTCCTCAAGGCTGTGTTGCCCAATCCGCAGGAACTGGGCGAGAACTATGAAGGTCAGACCTCTATCGGTTGCCGCATCCGTGGTCTGAAGGACGGCAAGGAGAGGACCTACTACGTCTATAACAACTGCTCCCACCGTGCTGCCTACGAAGAGACAGGCATGCAGGGCGTGAGTTACACCACAGGTGTGCCTGCCATGATTGGCGCGATGATGTTCATGAAGGGCATCTGGAAGCGTCCGGGCGTGTGGAATGTGGAGGAGTTTGACCCCGACCCCTTCATGGAGCAACTGAACAAGCAGGGCCTGCCTTGGCACGAGGTGTTCGACGGTGACCTGGAACTGGATTGATTCAAGGCATGAACACCTATAGCATCATCAAGTGGTATCGGCGCATCAAAAGTCCGAGAATCAAACTGTTGGGCATTCTGACGCTGCATCTGACCAAGAGGAGGTATCTGTATGTCCTGATGGACCCTTCGCTGGCCTGCAACTTGAGATGCCGGATGTGCTATTTCAGCAACCCCGAGGATGCGAAACTGTTGCACGGCGTTTTCTCCGATGAGGACATCAGGCAGATAGCGCGGTCGGTGTTTCCGAGGGTGCTGAAGTTGCAGATTGGCTGTGGGGCAGAACCGACCACCTATGTGGGTCTGGCAGGTCTGGTGAAAGCGGCTCATGAGAGGGGAGTTCCCCACATCTCGCTGACCACCAACGGCAATCTGCTGACACGGGAGACCCTGCTGCGTCTGGCTGATGAAGGGCTGAACGAGATGGTGCTGTCTGCTCATGGGTTAGACAAGGACACGTATGAGTACATGATGCGGAATGCGGATTTCAGCCGATTCATCCGACTGATTGGAGATGTTGGTGTGGTGAAGGAGCGGCATCCATCGTTTCAGTTGCGCCTCAACTATACCGTATGTGCCGACAATATTGACAGTCTGGCACATTTTCAGGAGGTGTTCGGCCAAGTGAAGCCCGATGTGGTGCAGTTGCGGCCTGTGCAGGACATAGGCAGCACGGCCTACGACAACTACTCGATGAAGGCACTGGACGAGAAGTATGAGGAGAGAATCGGTCCGCTGATAGAATACTGCAAGGCGAACCATATCACGTGCTTGTATCCCGAAAGGGCGAACATCAACTCGATAGAGCATGAGAACAAGACTCAGAAACACGTGAACAGAGTGGTGGAGATGCTTCCTCTGTTCCACCTCTCGCCCCATCAGGGATGGAAGGAGAGTTTCAACCCCTACGAGGAGACTTTTGACCAGTATTGCAGGCGGACGCATCGGATACGCTTCATCCTGAAGCACTTGGTCAACCCTCGCGGAGCAGGCGAACAGGAACACGTGACGAAGGCTTTGAACTATAAGATAGATTGACAAAAACATAAAAAAGCAAATATGGCAAAAACACAAAAGGACGAGGCGAGCATGACGCCTCAGCAGCAGAAGATGAAAGCACTTCAGGCTGCTATGGAAAAGATAGAGAAAAGTTTTGGCAAGGGTGCCATCATGAAGATGGGCGACGAGAACATCGAGCACGTCGATGTCATCCCTTCCGGCTCTATCGGACTGAACGCCGCACTGGGCGTAGGCGGTTATCCCAAGGGCCGCATCATCGAGATTTTCGGTCCTGAATCATCTGGTAAGACGACACTGGCCATCCATGCCATAGCCGAGTGCCAGAAGACAGGCGGTGTGGCCGCCTTCATCGATGCAGAGCATGCGTTTGACCGCTTCTATGCCGAGAAACTCGGTGTGGATATTGACAACCTCCTCATCAGCCAGCCCGACAACGGCGAGCAGGCACTGGAGATTGCCGACCAACTCATCCGTTCGAGTGCGGTCGATATCATCGTCATCGACTCAGTGGCTGCACTGACTCCAAAGGCAGAGATTGAGGGCGACATGGGCGACAACAAGGTGGGCCTGCATGCCCGACTGATGAGCCAGGCTCTGCGCAAACTCACCGGAACCATCAACAAGACCAACACTACCTGCATCTTTATCAACCAGTTGCGCGAGAAGATTGGCGTACTCTTCGGCAACCCTGAGACCACCACTGGTGGCAATGCCCTGAAGTTCTATGCCAGTGTGCGTATCGACGTGCGCAAGAGCACTCCCATCAAGAACGGTGACGAGATTTTGGGCAATCTGACCAAAGTGAAGATTGTGAAGAACAAGGTGGCTCCCCCCTTCCGCCGCTGCGAGTTCGACATCATGTATGGCGAGGGCATCAGCAGGAGCGGCGAAATCGTTGACCTCGGTGTGGATGCTGGCATCCTGAAGAAAAGCGGCAGTTGGTTCAGTTATGGCGACACTCGCCTGGCACAAGGGCGCGATGCCACCAAGCAACTCATGAAAGACAATCCCGAACTGGCCGAGGAGATTGAGAAGAAAATCATGGCCAAAATCTCTGGCAGTGAGTTCATTCCATCTTCGTCAGCCGAGGACGACAACAAAGAAGCAGAGGAGGCTGAATGAACTTCACAAAATGGAAAGATGAAGTAGAAGATTACCTCTTCATCACTTTCGGACTCCTTCTCTATGCCGTAGGATGGACGGTCTTCCTGCTGCCCTACGAGATTCCATCGGGCGGACTGACAGGTGTGAGCGCACTCATCTACTACACGACAGGGTTGGAGATGCAGGTCAGTTACCTCATTGCCAATGCACTGCTGCTGTTGGTTGCCCTGAAGATACTGGGCTTGAAGTTCTGCATCAAGACCATCTATGCCGTCCTCATGCTCACGTTCTTCCTTTGGGCCATGCAGCGTCTGCTGCTGGCCAGTGCAGGCGAAGAAGCCACCAAACTGCCGCGCTATCTGGGCGAAGACCAAGGCTTCATGGCCGTCATCTTCGGCTCCTCGCTCTGCGGCATGGGCTTGGCACAGTGCTTTCTGCATCAGGGCAGTACAGGTGGTGTCGATATCATCGCTGCCATCGTGAACAAATACCGCCACATCAGTCTGGGACGTATGCTGCTCTACCTCGACATCTTCATCGTCAGCGCCTCCTATCCACTCTTGCACGACTGGCAGCGGCTGGCATTCGGCTTTGTCGATATGTTCGTGTGCAACATGGTGCTCGACTATGTGATGAACTATGTGCAGCAATCCGTGCAGTTCTTCATCATCACCAAGCATCCGCAAGACATCAGCAGTGCCATCATCAAGGAGATGGACCGTTCGGCCACCTTGCTGCCTGGCACAGGATGCTACAGCGGACAGCCCGTCAGTGTGCTCATGGTGGTGGCCAAGAAGAATCAGTCGGTGGCCCTTTTCCGATTGGTGAAAGCCATCGACCCCACCGCCTTCATCTCGCAGACCAAGGCTGAGGGCGTGTATGGAGAAGGATTTGAAAAATTAAAAGGCTGAAGAAATTCAGCCTTTTTTGTGTCCACAAAAAGCGTACCCCCCGGGTACGGCGAGGTGTAGTCGAGGGGTACACCATGCCGTACCCGAGGGGTACGCTTTTCTTACGACTCTTCCAACGAGAGCGAGGGGCATCATTTTCCCTTCACAATGCGCTTGATGTCGTTCAGTTTGTTCAGGGCTTCGAGCGGTGTGAGGGCATTGATGTCGAGGCCGAGAATCTCGTCGCGAATCTGGCACAGCACAGGGTCGTCGAGTTGGAAGAAACTCAACTGCACTCCGCTCTTGCTCACCGACTGTATGCTCTCCGTCTTCGGCCTGCTGATGCCGTCGCCCGAATTGTTGGCCTCCAGTTCCTTCAACACCTGCTCCGCCCGGGCCACCACACTCGGTGCCATACCTGCAATCTTGGCCACATGGATGCCGAAGGAGTGTTCGCTGCCGCCCGGCACCAGTTTCCTCATGAAGATGACCCGTCCGTTCACCTCCCTCACACTCACGTTGAAGTTCTTCACCCGTGGCAGCATCTTCTCCATCTCGTTCAGTTCGTGATAGTGAGTGGCAAAGAGAGTCCGGGCATGAGCCTTCGGGTTCTCGTGGATGTATTCCACGATGGCCCAGGCGATGGAGATGCCGTCGTAGGTCGAGGTGCCACGCCCCAACTCATCGAAGAGCACCAGCGAGCGCGCACTCAGGTTGTTCAGGATGCTGGCCGCCTCGTTCATCTCCACCATAAAGGTCGATTCGCCCACCGAGATGTTGTCCGAAGCCCCCACACGGGTGAAAATCTTGTCGGCCAGTCCTATCCGTGCGCTGTCGGCAGGCACGAAACTTCCTATCTGCGCCATGATGGTGATGAGTGCCGTCTGGCGGAGCAGAGCCGACTTACCCGCCATGTTCGGGCCTGTCAGGATGATGACCTGCTGCTTGTCCGAGTCCAGATAGAGGTCGTTCGCCACATATTCCTCGCCCACAGGCATCTGCCGCTCGATGACTGGGTGGCGTCCCTGCTTGATGTCGATGACCAGGCTCTCGTCCACCACCGGGCGGTTGTAGCGATACTCCTTGGCTGCCAGGGCAAACGACAGCAGACAGTCCATCTGCCCAATGAGTGCGGCGTTCTGCTGAATCTGCGGAATGTAGTTCGCTGCATCCGCCACCAGTTCGTTGAACAGCCTCATCTCCAGACTTAGAATCTTCTCCTCCGCCCCCAGAATCTTCTCCTCATATTCCTTCAGTTCTTGCGTGATGTACCGCTCCGCCTGCGTCAGCGTCTGCTTCCTAATCCAGTCTTGCGGCACCTGGTCCTTGTAGGTGTTCCTCACCTCCATGTAGTAGCCAAACACATTGTTGAAGCCAATCTTCAGGCTCTGAATGCCCGTGGCCTCCGCCTCGCGCTGCTGAATCTGCAAGAGATAGTCCTTGCCCGAATAGGCAATGTGGCGCAGGTCGTCCAGTTCGCTGTTCACCCCATCGGCAATCACGCCCCCCTTGTTCAGCAGGATGGGTGGCGAAGGCTTCAGTTCCCGCTCAATGCGGTCGCGCAGCGGGATGCAGGCATCCAGCCGCTCGCCAAAGCCGTGCAGGCTCTCGCTGTCCGACTGCAGACACAGGTTCTTGATAGGCTCAATCGCCTTCAGTGCCTGCATCAACTGCACCATCTCGCGCGGATTCACTCTGCCCACAGCCACCTTGCTCGCTATGCGCTCCAAGTCGCCAATCTGGTGCAGCAGTTCCTCGATGCTGTCCCTCAGGTCAGGCTCCTTGAAGAAGTGTTCCACCACGTTCTGTCGCTCCACGATGGGCTTCACGTCCTTCAGAGGAAACACCACCCATCGCCTCAGCATCCTCGCTCCCATCGGACTCACCGTCTTGTCGATGACCGACAGCAGGCTGTTACCCCCCTCGTTCATCGAGCCGAGCAGTTCGAGGCTCCTCACCGTAAACTTGTCCATCCGCACATAGCGGTTCTCCTCTATCTGACGGATGCTGCGAATGTGGCCGATGTGTGTGTGCTGTGTCTGCTCCAGATAGAACAGCACCGCACCAGCCGCCACCACCCCATTCTTCAGGTGTTCCACGCCATAGCCCTTCAGGTTCTTTGTGCCGAAATGAGCCAAGAGTTTCTTGCGGGCCGCCTCGTCGGTGTAAATCCAGTCGTCCAGTTCGAAGGTGAAGAACTTGCTGCCGAAATTGCCTTCAAACATAGGCCGCTTGCCACGCTCAAACAGCACCTCCTTCGGCCCGAAGTTCGTCAGGAGTTTATCCACATAGTCCGTCGTACCCTCCGCACAGAGGAACTCACCCGTCGAGATGTCGAGCAGAGCCACGCCACAGGCCGACTTGCCGAAATGCACCGATGCCAGAAAGTTGTTCTCCTTCGTGTTCAGCACATTATCCGTCAGAGCCACACCTGGTGTGACCAGTTCCGTGATGCCTCGCTTCACCAGTTTCTTCGTCAGTTTCGGGTCCTCCAGTTGGTCGCAGATGGCCACCCGCTTGCCAGCCCTGATGAGTTTGGGCAAATAGGTGTCCAGCGCATGATAGGGAAACCCAGCCATAGCCGTGCCGCTGGCCGACGTGCCAGCCACACTGCTCCGCTTCGTCAGCGTGATGCCCAAAATCTCGGCAGCCACCGTAGCATCCTCGTTATAAGTCTCATAGAAGTCGCCACAACGAAATAGCAGCAGCGCATCAGGATGTTTCGCCTTCAGGTCGTAAAACTGCCGCATCATGGGTGTCAACTCTTCTTTCTTCGCCATAGATTGATGTGTTTGGGCTACAAAGTTACGATTAAGTGAGAGAAAAAACAAAATAATTTGTATTTTTCCGAGCGTGAGTAACTTGCGCGGAGCGAAAGTTACGATTAAGTGAGAGAAAAAACAAAATAATTTGTGTTTTTCCGAGCGCGAGTATCTTGCACGGAGCAAAAGATAGTGAAAAAACTTAAAAAATATTGTTACAAAACGTGAAAAAGAACCCTATATGCCTTTTTCTTACTAATTTTGCAGCCAATAAAGAAAAAAGCAGTGAAAAGAAACACGTTGGTTATAGGATTGTTAGCAGTGGTTTGTGCCATGCTTCCACTCTGCAGTCAGGCACAGGAGGTGAAGGCCGATGCCGAGACCGACCGTGCCATGACAGGAGAACCCATCTTCACCCACCAACTCTACTACACCGGCATGGTGGACTACGAAGGCGAGATGATACCCAGTTTCCAGTACAGCGACTTCTACGTGTTCAAGAAACTCACCTTCAAGAGTCCCGCACAAGCCCGGAAGTACTACAAGATAGCCAACAACATCAAGAAAGTCTATCCCCTCGCATGCGAGATTCAGGCCACAGTCAACCAGACCATCGCCCACATGGACTCGCTGCCCACCAAGAAAGAGAAGGATGCCTACATGAAGCAGCAGGAGAAGGAACTGAAGGCGAAGTACTACCCCCGACTCAAGAAACTCACCTTCGCACAAGGCAAACTCCTCATCAAACTCATCGACCGCCAGTGCGACATGACGGGCTACGAACTCATCAAGAAATACATGGGCGGCTTCAAGGCTGGCTTCTACAACGCTTTTGCCTCCCTCTTCGGAGCCAGTCTGAAAAAGCAATACGACCCCGAAGTGGACGACCGACTCACCGAACGCGCCATCCTGCTGATTGAGAGCGGACAAATGTAACCTCATTGACCATTTGACCATTTACCATGTACAATTTATCATGCGGAACAGGAAACTGACAATAACCGAAATGGGGCGCATGAACGCAGAAGAGTTTCGTGCGTCAGAAAAGATGCCCCTCATCGTGGTGCTTGACGACGTGCGCAGCATGTACAACGTGGGCAGCGTCTTCCGCACCGCCGATGCCTTCCGCGTCGAAGCCATCCACCTGTGCGGCATCACCGCCCAACCACCACACCCCGAAATACACAAGACAGCCCTCGGAGCCGAAGACACCGTGGCCTGGCGACACTTCCCCACCGCTCTGGATGCAGTGGAGGAACTGAAAAGCCAAGGCTACACCATCTTTTCCATCGAACAATGCCAAGGCTCCACCCCCCTGCAGACCCTCCAGACCCTCCCCTCACCCTCCAACTCCAAATACGCCATCGTACTCGGCAACGAAGTGAAAGGAGTCCACCAAGAAGTGGTCGATGCTTCCCACGGCTGCATCGAGATTCCCCAGTTTGGCACCAAACACTCCCTCAATGTCAGCACCACCGCCGGCATCGTTATCTGGGAATTTGCCAAACACCTCCTCATCCCATCACCTCCCCCTTCCACACCCCCAAAACAGGTGTGACTCACACCTATTTTCATGCACAGAAAAGGCCCCACGAGGCAACACCTCGCAGGGCCTTTTCCCTTTCTTCAGAATCCACCTCACACCTCCCCACCAGCGTTCGGAGGTTTACCCGCCGAAGCACCCCCACCATCACCCCCACCATTCACACCTCTCTCACCACAAGTCCTCAGCCTCCCCAGCCTCCAAGTCCTCAATCACACGCTGCTGCGCGCTCGGGTCCTTCGTCCCTTCACCATCCACACCGCCATAGCCCAAGCCTTCGCCCCTCACACCGGGGCTGACACACACGGGCAGCACACTGTCCATCTCAAAGTGCTCCACCACAGGAGCCAAATATCTTTTCTTTTCCATTGTCTTGCTGTTTTTTAAGTAACTACACAAAATTATCTTATACAATGATGTTTCTCCTTTTCGCCGCAAGCGGCTTGTTTTTTCTTGAAACTAATTAGAATAATTGGGATAATTCAGTTCACTAATTTCTATAATTATAATTTGTGGATAAAATTATTCTAATTATGCTAATTTGTTTCTT
>DGSP01000029.1 GCA_002393555.1 Prevotellaceae bacterium UBA4359 | reverse complement strand
TTAAAAATATTGCACCAATAGTAATCCCCTTTTATAAAGTAAAATGCCTGATAATTCCGCCGACAGCAAACGCATAGCCAAGAATACGATAATTCTATATTTTCGTATGCTTTTCCTAATGCTGGTGTCTCTCTATACAAGCAGAGTGATATTGGATGCGTTAGGTGTAGAAGACTATGGAATTTATAATGTCGTAGGCGGATTTGTTTCCATGTTTGCGTTGATTAGTGCGGCATTGACCAGCGCATGCTCACGGTTCTTGAATTTTGAATTGGGAAAAGGGAATGTACAGAGGCAGAATGTGGTGTTTTCGACAGCGGTAACCATACAGTGGGGGTTGGCCATTTTGGTCGCGATTCTTTCTGAGGCAATAGGAGTGTGGTATGTGAACAATGTTATGGTATTACCTTCGGAGCGGTTAAGTGCGGCAAATTGGTGCTTTCAGTTCTCTGTTTTCAATTTCTGCATGAATCTGATAACAGTTCCTTACAATGCCAGCATCATTGCGCATGAGAAGATGAAGGCTTTTGCCTATATAGGCCTGTTTCAGGGGCTGGCTCAACTTGGCATCTCATTCCTGGTCTATTGGGAACCCTTCGACCGTCTGGTGTTCTATGCACTGCTGTTGATGCTGTTGCAATTTTTCATCCGCTTAATGTATCAGATTTACTGTCGCAGACATTTTCAGGAATGCAGATATCGGTTTGTGCTTGATACGCCACTTATGAAGCACATGTTCAGTTACTCCTTATGGCATCTGATTGGGAACGGGGCCTCTGTGCTAAAAAATCACGGTGTTAATCTGGTGCTGAATCTGTTCTTTGGCCCGGCAGTCAATGCCGCGCGTGGAGTTGCCAATCAGGTTGGCCATGCCATCAGCCAGTTTGTGGGGAATTTCATGATGGCGATGAATCCGCAGATCACTCAATCCTATGCCAGAGGTGATTACAGTTATATGCACAAATTGATCAACAAGGGTGCCCGTTTCAGTTTCTACCTCCTTCTTTTCTTGTCGTTGCCAGTCATCATCAATGCCGATTTCATCATGCATCTGTGGTTGAAGCAGGTTCCTCAGCATGCTGTCGCTTTCTCGCAGCTGACGTTGGCGGGCATGATGATTACAGCCTTGTCGAAACCTTTGATGACAGCCCAGAATGCGACGGGAAATGTTCGCAATTATCAAATCGTAGTAGGGGGCATAGAATTGTTGAATCTCCCCCTCAGCTATCTTGCCCTTTTCATAGGCATGCCTCCGACATCTGTGGTGGTGGTGTCCATAGCGGTCAATGTACTCTCTCTGGGAGCAAGGCTTTACATGCTTCCTTTCACATTAGCAGGTTTCAGGCGTATGGTTTTCTTCAAGGACGTCATATTGACCTGCCTGAAAGTCGCGATAATCGCTGCCGCCATGCCAATTGTGGTCTATCAGATACTTCCGGAGGATATTTGGGGGTTCTTGACAAGCGTGACAGTTTGTCTGCTCTTTTCATCTGTTGCCATATCGGGTGTCGGGTGTAGCCAGTCTGAAAGAACCTTCATTCTTACCAGAGTAAAGGCCACGGCAAAGAAAATTTTCCATCAATGATAAGAATCGAAAACCCCAAAGACTGTTGCGGATGCACGGCCTGTGCCAGCGTATGCCCACATGATGCCATTACGATGAAACCAGATGCCTTGGGATTTCTCTATCCCAGAGTCGATGAATCCAAATGCGTGGGGTGCGGCTTGTGTGAAAAGGTCTGCCAGTTTAATGATAATTATGACCGTTCACTCAACCTTCCCCAGCCCATAGCATACGCAGCCCGCCATAAAGACATCAATGAAGTGATGAAGTCACGTTCTGGTGCAGCTTTTGTCGCCATCAGCGACTATATACTGGAACAAGGAGGCGTGGTATATGGAGTTGGTTACAAAGACCACTTCCGTGTTGCCCATAAACGTGCTGCCACCAAAGAGGAACGTGATGAGTTTCGTGGCAGCAAATATGTACAGAGCGACCTGACGGGAGTGTTTAGGCAGGTGAGAGAAGACTTGAAGAGTGGTTTGACGGTTCTTTTCTCAGGAACTCCCTGCCAGACCTCTGGATTGAATACATTTGTGGGCAAGAAACTTCGGGAGAATCTTTATTTGGTGGACATTGTCTGTCATGGTGTCCCTGGGCCGTATATATGGCGTGACTATCTTGCCTATTTGGAAAAGAAGCATGCTTCAAAAATCACTTACGTAAATTTCAGAGACAAAGAATTATATGGTTGGAAAGCTCATAAGGAAACTTTCAAGTTTGAAAATGGGGGGGGTAAAATAAACTTCACCTATTTATTTTACCAGCACATCATGTTCCGCTATTCCTGTGGCGTGTGTCATTTTACGAACCTCCAGCGGCCAAGCGATGTGACGATAGCAGATTATTGGGGATGGCAACGCACAGATCCCGACTTCAATGCCGACGACAAAGGCTGCTCTTTGGTCCTTTGCAACACGGAAAAGGGGCGGAAACTGTTTGAGGTGGTGAAGGACAGGATGGACACGATACCGGCAGAATTAGCAAACGTCATGCAAACGCATCTGTCCAAACCTTCCAATGTACATCCAAAACGGATGGATTTCGAGCGTTATTATGTGAAAGGGGGCTTTGAATATGCAGCCAGAAAGACGGGAATGATAGGATGGCGCTATACATTGACGATGTTGAAGAAACGTCTGAAGAAACAGATGAGAAAATAGGCTTATGATGGATAACAAGCAGAAATTACCCCCCCCCATTTGTTCAGAGGGAGCGTGAAAGCAGTTTTGAGTTGTTGCGTCTCCTGTCGCAATTCATCATCGTGCTGTACCATCTTTATCTGCTGTTTATAGCCAAGACAGACGATGCCCCATCATACAAGGCCATCCAGATGCCTCTCCATGTCGGAGTCATCATTTTTGTGCTGTTGAGCGGCTATTTCTCCATCAATGCCACATCACAGAAACTTCTCAAGCTTGTAGCGGTATTCCTGGTCTATACACTGCCCGAGACCTTCTACACACTGACGCACTCCAATAGCCTTCAGCATGCCGTCCATGCCCTTTTCTTGTTGTCATACACACACTTCTGGTTCATCAAGACCTATCTGTTCCTCTTCCTCGTGTCGCCCATGCTCAACCTCTATTGGCGCACCTCGTCGGACAGGATGCGGTGGTTTATGACGGGAGCTTGGGGATTTGTGGCCATCTACATGGCGACAACACATGGCGACAAGTCGATGCTGTCAGGAAAGAACCTGGTGAACTTCATGTTCCTCTACTATGTGGGCAGGCTTCTGAACTTATACAAAGAGAAATGGCAGAGACAACATTATCTCACATTGATTTCGTGCTATCTGCTGCTGAATGTTGCAATAGTCGCGGCCTACATGCTTCTTGACGGAATCGGAAGAAAGGCGGTTTGGGCATTGAGTTTTCCATACAGCAGCCCAATACTGTTGGTCAACTCGGTGTTGCTCTTCATGATAGTAGGGAAGATGCATTTCCAGTCAAAGGTGGTCAACTATCTTGCAGCCTCCTCGCTGGCCATCTACCTGATACATGGTTGCCGCCCCTATGTGATAGGAACCATCGGCGATGTCACTCTCTATCTGTATGACCACATCCCCAACGGCCTGTTGCTCTTCGGCTCATGCATGTTGCTCACATTGCTGATTATCCTCTTTGCCATCACCATAGACAAACTGCTGACTCCGCTGTGGAACCGCGTGAATGAGGTTGGACGGAATTTATACTTGAAACTCGGTTATTAAATGAAGATAGGAATAGTTACATATCATCGAAGTCATAACTATGGTGCCTTGCTACAAGCTGTGGCACTTAGGACAGTCCTACAGGAAATGGGACATCAAGCTTTTTTTGTCGATTATTGGCCTGATCATCAAAAAAAACGCTATGAATTATTCGCATGGAAAAGGTTTAAAAACATGAGTTTGGGAGGAAAACTGAAATACTTGCTCATGTTTCTGTTAAAACTTTATCCAGTACTACAGAGGAGATTTAATTTCGGAACATTTTTAAGAGATCGGATTCTTCCATATTGTATTTCTGAGGAATCAACATTTGATGTCATCATTTATGGCAGCGATCAAATCTGGCGTAAACAGAAAGAAGCCTATAATCCTGTGTATTTCGGTCACAATCGTTTCAAAGCCTCTAAGCATATTTCTTATGCTGCGAGCATGGGATCTATACCATCGGACTCGACAGATAAGACTTATGTCAAAAGTTTGTTAAGCCATTTGAACGCTATTTCTGTTAGAGAATCAGATTTGGAATCTTTTTTGCAAGAGTTGGGTGTATCAGACGTGACAGAGGTTTTAGACCCCACATTTTTGATAGAACCGACAGGTTGGGATTTGTTTGTTAAAAAAAAGCAGTCTGTTTCATCTCCCTACCTCATATTTTATGAGATGCAGAAAAATGTTTTTGACACAGAAGATGTTGCCCGATTTGCAAAAGAACGTGGCTTAAAAATCATTTATTTGTCGGGGAATGTGGATTCTTATCCCAATTCATCAAAGAAAACCACAGCTGGTCCATACGAGTTTCTGGCGTTGATAAGATCAGCGGAGTTTGTTATAACAACATCTTTTCATGGGTTGGCATTCTCTATTATTTACAATAGACCTTTTTTCGCGTCATTTTCCTCAAATAGCGGACGTGCAAAATCATTGCTTGACAAGCTTTCTTTATCGGATTTCTTATTGCCTTTTGGACAAAAAATACCCCAAAGGTTTTCCCCAATAGATTGGGAAAAGGTCAATGAAAAGAAACGAAGTTTGGCACGCTCTTCACTGTCATATCTGAAATCAGCATTAGAATCATAAATGTGTATCTCAAAACAACCTTGTGTAAGAAAAATGGAGAACGACATATTAGTTAGTGTAATAATTCCCACTCATAACAGGAAGGATTATGTAGGTGAGGCAATCCAGAGTGTCATAGGTCAAACATATAAGAATCTTGAAATTATAGTGGTTGATGACAATGCCAACAACCCAGAGGTAAGGCAATTTATTCAGAATCTGTGTCTTTCACACCCTCAATGTACTTTAATTCAAAATGCCACGAATAAAGGTGGAGCACTTACTCGTAATGAAGGGATTAAAGTTTGTAAAGGAGAACTTATTTCCTTTTTAGATGATGATGACACGTATGAACCTACACGAATTGAGGAGGTTGTCAATCTCTATAAAGAACATAGGAATGAAAAAATCGGTTTGATATACACATTCTGCCATTCATGTGATGCACAGTTGGCGATAGTTGGGCGGTATGAGCAAAGACCGACCTCAAATCCTTTATACAGGCACATGTGTGGATGCCTCTGTGCAACATCTCAATGGGTGATTCCCCTGTGTGTGTTTGAGGATGTGGGAATGTTTGAAGATACACCATGTAAGCAAGATTCTATCATGTTGTTAAAAATATTGGGAGAAGGTTATGGTGTGTTGTGTGTGGAGAAGTGCCTGAGCAATTTCCGCCTCCATCAGTCTGGGCGTATAAGTGGTAATTTCCAAACTCATCTTGCCGGAGAGAATAACCTGTTATCATGGCAAAGAAAATATTATAGCCAGTTATCATCCGACCAGATACATCATGTGGAAGGGTGTACGTTGAGGAGAATCATGCTCAATCATGCTGGATTAGGTAACAGATATGAAGCGTTCAAATTGTTTCTCAACATCTTGAAGCAGGATCGTACATGCGTGAATTTACAAGATTTCATGTCAATATTACTAAAGCCCCAAGGAATGAAATCCCTAAGGGACTTTCGAAACAGAGTGCGTACCCTAAGGTAAACATTATGGATTCAGGAAAAGAGAGTAAGCCTTTATTGACGGTATTTACACCAACTTATAATAGGGCTTACTGTTTAGGACAATTATACGAAAGTTTGTTGAGACAAACTTCGAATGATTTTTGCTGGCTTATTGTGGACGATGGTTCTACTGACAACACTAGAGATTTGGTGTCAGGTTGGATAGATGAGGGAAAACTAGCCATAAGTTACTACCGGCAAGAAAATGGCGGAAAGATGCGAGCCCATAATTGGGGAGTACAGTTGACCACGACTGAATTGTTCCTTTGTTGTGATTCTGATGATTATTTAACGGATGATGCTATAGAGAAAATTGTAACAAAATGGGAGAATTATCATTTCTCCAAAGACAAAATCAGTGGAATAATAGGTCCTAAATGTGTCTATAAGGAAAATGTGAAAATAAAAAATACAATTCCCTCTATAGAAGAAGCAATGACTGTTTTTGATTTCACCTGTCGGAGAGGAAAAGTAAATGAAACATTTCTAGTGTTTGTTACGGAGATTATACGTCAATATCCATTTCCCCTCCAAGATGATGAGAAGTTTATTCCTGAAGGTTACATTTATCGTCAAATGGATGATCATTATAAGATGATACCATTAAAAGAAGAGTTGATGATTTGTCACTATCTGCCTGATGGATATACAAGTGGATATGGTCTTAAAAAGATATTCCAAAATCCTAAAGGGCTGGCCCTGTCGGCAAACGATTATGCTCTTCGGATGGGATTTAATAAGAAAGGATTGACTGCCGCAAGAAATTTTGTTACTTATTCTTTTGCCGCCCAAAGAAGTTTAATTCAAATTGTCAAACTTTCAAAGACGAAATGGATGACCCTCCTTACAATTCCTTTTGCCGTCATCAAATTTTTGAAAATGAAACATTACCAAGAAAAAAACTTAAATTAATGATTCCAAGATTCTTCTACATATTTTGTTGGCTATATTTATTGTTTTTAGGATCGAACGGGCCATATTTATGGGGTGTAGAGAATAAGGTGTATTATGCTTGGCTAATAACCATTTTTTTGTCAGTTTTTTTTGTGGAAAATAAGAGACGGCTTCTAATGAAGCCACTTATCTGGATAATCGTATTAGTAAGTATCACCTTTTTCAATAAAGCCGTTGTGCTAAAAAGTTCGGGAGCGTTTGTTTATTCCATCCCTCTGTTGGGCGCTCCATTTGCTGTGATGGCTTATTCAAATTATCTGGCAGCAATGACAAAGAGAAAATGGAAGGGGCTGTTTGTACCTTTGTTATGGTTCTTTGTGTTAGAAGTGGGATTGGCTGTCATCGAGCGTATGATAGGCTATTCAATAATTGGTCTGAGGGGGGGAGAAATAGTGCATGAGTTGATAGAACAAAACATTTATGGTTTCAGAAGCACTGCGTTTTGGGGCCATCCGCTATCTAATGCACTTGTTGTTTCTACAATAATGAGTTTCTTGTTAGTTTCATCCTTAAAAGTGAAATACAAATTATTTTTATGGGCGATAGGGTATATCTCTATATTATGTTTCAACACACGTGGGAGTATTATTGGTAATGCATTGATTTTATTTACTTATTTACTTTATGAGACGTTTATCTCACGACATATAAAACAATCCACTAAGATTTCCATGATTGCAATGGCTATACTTGGTACTATTATAATATCTTATTTACTATTGAATACAGGATTAGGGGGGCGTTTGACTCATGGTTCCTTAGATGATAGTAGTGTTCAAACACGTATTGATATATGGAATGTTTTTGACTATATGTCTAAAAAAGAACTTTTGTGGGGAACCGATAGTGATAGTATAGAAATGCTGATGGAACAATCTGGATTGTATGCGTTGGAAAATTTCTGGATAATCCTTATCATGCGATTTGGTATAGTTTTCTTAGTCCTGTATGTTATAGTCTATGCAAAATGGTTCAAGACCTTGTTCGCTGAATATAGACTTTTTGATAAAGCAATAATTATTGGGACATTTGTACTGATTGCATCCACGAATAATTCGTTGGCAGATCATTTTATGCCGATTTTCATCTTTATTGTATGTTCTTATATTTTTAGTCCTCATTATTTCATGCATTACCTTCCTCAAAAATGGGTTGAGAAGAGGTAACTGAAAAAGATTTTTTGCCAATTAAATTAATTATGAGAATACTCATTATGGTACATAGCCTCACGGGTGGTGGGGCAGAACGCGTTGCCGCTTTGTGGGCAAAAGGATTCGTGGAGCGAGGGTATGAGGTGGGGATGGTGCTGAGTTGCAGCGAGAATACTCCAATAACCTACAAGGTGCCTGATACCATCAAAATTTACCGACTAAATAGTTGGTTGGCAAATAAACTGCATCGAAAATTGGGCTTCGACTACTACTACGTATGGAACCTAAGCCGAGTCGTAAAGGACTTTCAGCCTGATGTCATCATTGGCGTGATGCAACCGTGGACAGAATGGGCAAGAAAAGCAACACGAGGAATGAATATTCCCATCGTGAATACGGAACATAATTCGTTTGAACGTCCTGAAAGTGCACCAATGTCTAAGCGGAGAATGAAAGAAAAATACGTGTGGAACAAACGATACCATCAAGTGACCGTACTGAATAATGCCGATAAAATCTGTACAGAAGGAAAATTAAATAATGTGACAGTTCTGCCCAATCCACTTGCGTTTATACCAGCCAAGCACTTGCCAAAGAAAGAGAATGTTGTATTAGCAGCAGGACGTTTGACTGATTGGCACTACAAAGGCTTTGATATTCTAATAAAAGTTTGGGGGCAAGTAGCCCCTGTCTTTCCGAATTGGCGGCTGGAGATAGCAGGAAAAGGTTCTCAGAAGGATGAAGAGATTCTTCTGAAGATGATGGAAGAAGAAGGTTTAAGTCAAAGTGTAACTCTTTTGGGGTATCAAGAGGATATGTTACCCATTTATCAACGTTCGTCAATATTTATGTTGACAAGCCGCTACGAAGGTTTTGGAATGGTGCTGATAGAGGCGATGTCTCAAGGGTGTGCTCCGATAGTTTGTGATTACAAGGGACGTCAGCATGAGATTATAACAGATAGTAGCGAAGGTGTCCTCTGTGAACCCGAAAATATAGAAGTGCTTGTTAAAGCATTGACTAAAATGATTTCCGATGATGATTATAGGAAAGGTGTGGAACATGGTGCTATAGAACGATCTAAAGATTTCTGTCTTGATAAAATAATAGACCGTTGGAAAGAAATTTTTAATAAACTTGGAATATGAATTTACGTTATCACATTTCACGTAGCATTGCATGGTTACTGCCAGACAAACTGTATCTGAGCATTAAGTACCGTACTCGTTTCGGTTACTGGATGGATTGGAACAATCCTCAGACTTATAGTGAAAAACTTCAGTGGCTGAAAGTCTATGACCGCCATGAGGAATATACAAATATGGTGGATAAAGTGGCCGCGAAAGATTATGTGGCATCGATTATCGGCAACGAATACATTATCCCTACATTAGCAGTATATGACAGTGCTGAAGAAATAGATTTTGACAAATTGCCTAATCAGTTTGTACTGAAATGCACACATGATAGTGGAGGCATTGTTGTATGCCGCGACAAATCAAAACTTGACACTAAGGCCGCTCGTGAGAAATTGCAGAAAGGGTTAAAAAGGACATATATCGTACAAAACAGGGAATACCCATACAAGAATGTTCCTCGCAAGATTATTGCGGAACAATACATGGAGGATGAAAGTGGATATGAATTGAAAGACTACAAATTTTTCTGTTTTGATGGTGAACCAAAATGTCTTTTTGTGGCAACAGACAGAGGGGCTGAAGGGAAAGAGACCAAATTTGATTTCTTTGATATAGAATGGAATCATCTGCCATTTACGAATGGGCATCCCCATAGCACCTGTCCTCCGAAAAAGCCCAAAAACTTTGAAAAGATGAAAGAAATCGCAGCGAAATTGTCCGTTGGCATTCCTCATGTACGAGTCGATTTATACAATGTAAATGGAAAAATTTATTTTGGAGAATTGACTTTTTTTCATTGGGGAGGCATGAAACCTTTTAAACCGCGCGAATGGGATTATAAGTTGGGTGCTTTGATTAAATTACCAATAGAGAATAAGTGATGACTCGAAGAAAAATACTTTTTTTTGTTCCAAGTGCTGTTGGTGGTGCAGAGCGCATGACGGTAACAATAGCAAAGATGTTACCTCCAGATAGGTTTGATGTGTGTATCGTGGCTATAGGAGCAACAAAAAGAATCTTTGACTTTATTCCCGACAATATTATTTCCAAGTTTATATTTATACAGAACAAGTTTAGTTTTCTTACATTACGCATTCTGTGGCAGATTATACGTGAAAGACCTGATGTGGCATTCTCTTCATCGGTGATGCTGAGTCCACGAGTAATTATTGCTTCACGATTGGCAGGAAAGAAGGTTATTGTACGCAGTTCTGGCATGGTGGGATACTATAGCAAGGGTGATTTCCTTAAAGTCTGGCTTACTTATCCTATGGTCACACTGCTGATTGCCCAGCAGGAGGACATGCGGCAGGAGTTGGCGAAATTGTTGAAAGTGCCATTGGAACGCATAGTGACACTCAATAATCCCTTGGATTTGATTACAATTGACTCTAAGAAGTCTGCTTCTTCCCCTTACGAAGAGGAAGGCTGTCTGCGTTACGTAAATGTGTCGAGAGTTCAGACGGTGAAAGGACATGATATAGCGATAAAGGCTTTTGCTAAGGTAAAAAAGGACATTCCTCATGCCCATCTTTATTTTGTGGGGAGATTTACCCCCGAAGACCAATACTACCGTCAACTTGTAGAACTCGTACATTCTTTGCAATTGCAGAGTTCTGTACATTTTGTGGGCTATGACAGCAATCCTTACCGTTGGGTGTCTCATGCGGATTGCTTTGTTTTTCCCTCTCGCCATGAAGGCTTGCCTAATGCGCTGATTGAGGCCTCCTATCTTGGTGTACCGTGCGTGGCAACCCGCTGTCTGAACATCATCACAGATATTGTCCGAGACGGCTATAATGGCTATACGACAGAGGTGGATGATGTGGATGGCTTTGCCCGAGGAATGCTTCACGCCATAGCATTGAAGGACTTCAAAATGCTTTATCGCCCATCTTCCACTGAAGAGTTTGTGAAAGTATTTGAACAAATATGAGAAAAATAGATATAACAGAATGCCATGCAAGGTTACTTGATATAGCAAAAGCGATTAGTGATGTGGGTGAGCGGCATGGCATCCCTGTTTATATGGTGGCAGGAACCATGTTGGGCGCAATCAGGCATGGTGGTTTCATTCCGTGGAATGATGATATGGACTTTGCCGTCATGTATGACAGGTATTGGGAGTTCGCCAGAATATTGGAACGGGAGTAGTCAACAAAATACAGGTCTCTTTGATGCCAGCCGGATGGGCTTTGGTTTCGCACTTGCCTTCGCAAGTTGCCCTGCGGGCGAGCCTAAGGTTCAGAAGGAAAGCCGTCAGTTTATTTTTTTGTGAGAAAATACACACGAAACTTGTGTCTGTAATTATTTGCAATTCAATTGGATGCCTCTTCTGTTTTTAGATTTTGCCCTTTTTCTTTCAAAACAATATAGAAAGAAATAGAAATAAGAAAGTTTTTCGCCACAACCTGTCAAAAACTAAAATGAAGTTGTGCAAGCTATTGACATTCAAATGTCTGTAAGTGTGAGCAGCATCCCGAAAACCTAAAAAACTCCAAACTCCCCAACTCCAAACTCCCCAACTCCAAACTCCCAACTCTCCTTTCCCCCGTAAAGCTCACGAGCCTTCCCCCGCTACCCTCACGAGCATGACGCCGCAAGGCTCAGAGGGGCAGCGACGCTCGGCCGGAAGCCGCGACGGGCAAGGGCTGGAAGCCAATTTTCCTAAATATTAGTGTAATCTGTGGTGAACAACTACTCCCGAACCTTTAGTAAGTTGAAATGAAGAAAGTCATAACATACGGAACTTACGACCTCCTGCATCAAGGACACATCAACCTTCTCCGTCGTGCGAAAGAACTGGGCGACTACCTCATTGTTGGTGTCACCAATGACAGTTTCGACCGTGACAGAGGCAAGCTGAACGTGCGCAACAACGTGTTGGAGCGTGTGGAGGCAGTCCGTGCGACAGGCTATGCCGACCAAATCATCATAGAGGACTATGTGGGGCAGAAGATAGATGATGTACAGAAATATGGGGTTGACATCTTTGCCATCGGCTCCGATTGGGAAGGTAAGTTTGACTATCTGAAGGAATTCTGTGAGGTGGTATATCTTCCACGTACAGAAGGTATCTCTTCCACCATGTTGCGCGAGGAGAGCCAGGAAGTGGTGAAGATCGGTATAGTTGGATGTGGTCGTGTGGCCAATCGTTTCGTCCCGGAATCCGAATTCGTAAACGGTGTGAAGGTGGTTGGAGTTTATGATTTGGATGAAGAGAAAGCCAAACGGTTTTCAGATGACAAAGATATTTCTCATGTATATAAGACTTTTGATCAGATGCTTCCCGAAGTGGATGCCGTTTATGTCGCCACTCCGCACCTCGCTCATTACGAATATGTGCGGCGAGGGATTGAGGCGGGGAAGCATGTACTTTGTGAAACGCCTTTTGTGCTGAATGGGAATGAAGCCAAGGAACTTTATCATATAGCAGAAGAAAAAGGTGTCATTCTGATGGAAGCCAACAAGACCGCCCATTGTCCAGCCTTCAACCATCTGATGGTGATGATTAAGTCTGGGCTGATAGGTGATGTGGTTGATATTGATGCATCTCTTTCAAAACTTTGGGATGATGACAAGACTCTTCGTGAGTTTGACCCCACACAGGCTGGTGGTTCCATGTATGAAATGGGAAGTTATCCCCTTCTCCCCATATTGAAACTGATGGGCATACACTACGAGAACATGAACCTGTATTGCCGCATGAAGGACGGGGTGGATATGTACACGAAGGGAGTTATCCGCTATCCTAATGCAGTATGCACTTTCAGAGTGGGATTAGGGGTGAAGACAGAAGGCAATCTTGTCATTTCTGGCACGAAGGGCTATGCATACGTTCCAGCCCCTTGGTGGAAGACTGACTACTTCGAACTGCGCTATGAGAATCCTGCCGATAACAAGAAGTTCTTCTACAAGTGGGATGGAGCCGGTTTGCGGTATGAGATACAGGAATTCATTTCCTGCATATACAACCATCGCTTCTCGTCTGCTCGTTTGAGAAGAAGGGAGAGTATCTGCATGGCAGAGATGATGGAGCAGTTTACGGAAAGAAAGAACATATACGAGATATGAAGATGAAGAATGCAATCGTTACAGGCGGCACATCAGGCATCGGTTTGGGAGTCGCCAAGATGTTGCTGGAGAAAGGCTATAGGGTGTTCGCCACTTATGTCGGACCTGACTATACGGAGAAGATGGAGAATTTCACTCCAATCAAGATAGACCAGACATCGAGGAAAGAAGTTTATCAATTCATTGACTATGTGAAAGAGAAGTGTGAAACGGTTGATTGTATTGTTTGCAATGCAGGAATGAGCATAAGAAAATCTTTCACGGAAACCACCGATGATGATTGGGACAAGCAGATGGAGGTGGCGGTGAATTCTCATTACATCATGGTGCGTGAATTATTTCCGATCATTCCGAACGGTTCAAGAATTCTCTTTACAGGTTCTCAGATGGCAGTACACCCACATGCTACAGTACTGAGTTATGGAGTTACCAAGTCAGCGGTTTGCGCATTAGCCAAGAATCTGGTGAAGGAGTTTGAAGGGACTTGGACGACGGTCAACGCCATTATTCCTGGTTTTGTTGAAACACCTTGGCAAAAGGAGAAGCCTGAAGAAATCAAGCAGAACATATACAAGAAAACAGCCATACACCGATTTGCTTCTATTGACGAAGTAGTGGATGCATATAGGTTTTGTATAGATAATCCATTTGTCAATGGTAGTATGATTGAGGTGAATGGAGGGTATTGTTTTAAGTAATAATATGAAGGCGATAACAGATATAAACGAAGTTCATCATATTCTATTGAATATTGCAAAGGAATTTGATAGAATCTGTAGAGAGAACAATATAAATTATTGGATGCTTGGTGGAACACAATTGGGGGCAGTTCGCCATCATGGATTTATCCCTTGGGATGATGATATGGATTTTGGGGTAATGCAGAAGGATTTTCCTCGAATGATGAAGTGTTTGGAACAGCAACTCCCTGTTTTTTACAGATGCCGCACACGATATAATTGCTCGACTCAATTTGGCAACACTCTAAAGATTGAAGACACAAGGACAATAATCAATCTCAATAACAACGAGTATGATGAGGAAAAGCACATGGGCATTAATATTGATGTGTTTCCGTTGAACTATACAAATGGTAGTAAAAGTTTTTTAGCAAAAACTGGTGGATTTCATTATTATTAAAACTTCAGTTTTTCCGCTTTTGTGATTATAGCAAAGCGGGAGGGCAGAAAGCCTTCGTCTCTCGCTTGTGTAAGATTCTTTTTGTGTGGCTTAGGCTGAATCAAATAACGGATTTCATAAATAAACACTTGATTTCAGACAAAGGCGACCATATCGTTAATTATTGGGGGCGCTGGATTATGAAAGAGATTGTCTCCAAGAGCGTAATGGGTAATCCTATACGATACCAATTTGAGAATACAACTTTTCTTGGAGTTGCCAATTCTCATTTGTATCTGAAAAGTTTGTACGGTGACTATATGGCTCCACCTTCCAAAAACCGATTGAATAGGCATTTGACTGATGTTTTCTGGAAATAGAAAGAAGGGCGAAACGCTCTATAACCCATCATTGGTATCCTGTTGGACTTTTGGGCGGAAAGGTGGAGATACAGTTCTTGTACTACCATACGGAAGAGGAGGCTGCGGAGAAATGGTACCGCCGTGCGCTTACTATAAGTGTGGCAAAAAGATTTGATAATATTGGTGTATGCTAAATTCCCAACTTTGTAAAATTTCCTGTTGAAATGCCGATTATAAGGTGTCTTTTTATGATGATTCCTCTCTTTTTTGATTCCAAGCCCTCATTTTGAACGTACTAGATAGGCTGCTCGCAAAATTTGCCTTAAATAATGAAAATAATTAGTGGTTCTTTCTTGTGAAACCTCTATTATGGAGGCTATATAACGTGTTTTGAGGCTTTTGTGGAGTGAGTGGTGAAAATCTGTAACGACTGTCCGCTTAAAAAAGTTTAGCGTACACCAATAATTTAATAACAAGGCCTTTTCTTTGTTGGATAAGTAGAGGCAAAGGTTAATTGGGATATACCTATGCAAGTAGCATTAGTTTGTAATTCTGCTTTTGGAACGGATGGAATATCTATGTTTGTTTTGAATAATCATAAATATTTCAGACATGAAGGAACAAGATACCATCTGATATATTCATCAATACATAGTTCGGAAAATGTAGTTGAGGGTTATGTGGCAGATTTTAAAAAGGAAGGGGATAATGCTGTATTTATTCCAAAAGAGAATGGAATGGTGAATTATGCCATAAATTTGTTCAAATTTTTTAGAAAAGAGAAGATAGATGTTCTTCATGTTCATGGAAGTAGTTCGGCTATATTACTTGAAATGGTCGTGGCAAAGATAGCCAATATAAAAAAAATAGTTACACACAGCCATAACACTAGAGGTAGCCACAATCTTATCCATAGAATAATTAGACCTGCTGTCAACTGGCTTGCTGATGAGAAATTGGCTTGCGGTGATTTAGCAGGAAAATGGATGTACGGAAAACGAGGGAAATTCATTATTATCCCTAATTGTATTGATATAGAAAAATACAAGTTCGAAAAGAACGTTCGAAATGAAATTAGGAAGAAGTTGGGTATTGATAAAGATACGTTTGTGATAGGTCATGTGGGCATGTTCACAGAAATCAAGAACCAGATCTTTTTAATACGTATCATGAATAAGTTTAAACATAGTGGCAACGATAATTTTAGACTTTTGTTGATAGGTCATGGGGCATTGAAGAAGCAAGTAGAGCAAGAGGTGAAAAATCTTCGACTTTCTGAAAATGTCATGTTCTTAGGCAACCGAAATGATGTTCCTCTTTTATTGATGGCTATGGATATATTCTGTTTGCCGTCCCTGTATGAGGGGTTTCCGATTGTTTCAGTAGAGGCACAAGCATCGGGACTTCCTACACTTTTATCACAGAATATTTCTCCAGAAGTCTGTATAACAGATTTAGTAGAATTGTTGCCTATAGATAAAGGTGTTGAACAATGGAGGAAGAAAATATTAAGAAATATTGAGAGTAAAACAGATAGAAGTATGTATTCTCAAAAGATAAAAGTGGCAGGTTATGATATACATCATTCTGCTTCATTATTGGAATCTATTTATTCAATTTGATTTTATGAAAATAGGATTGTTCACTTCTGTGTTCTTTAATAACATAGGAAACGCATTTATTGATTTAGGATGCGAGGCACAACTAAAGGTGTGTGGCATCAGGGATTTGGAAATCATCAAACTTAGTCAGTGTGCAAATTTTGCGGCATCAATGGGAAAGGCTTTTTTCATAAAGGAAATGCCTGGTGTCAATTGGTTTTGGACTCGTTTGATGCAAAAATATGCAAAAAGATTGCATGATCAGTCATACGATGTAGTCAGTACACTTGATGTTCTTTCTCCTGCTAAAATCGCTAAACTTGATTTTTTAATCATACCAGGATGTGTGTTAACAACGCCTTTTTTCGTGATTTATGGAAAACTATTGCAAGAAAAGGTAAAACAAGGGTGTAAGCTTATTTTTTGGGCGGCAAGTGGTAATCATTATACGGAGAATGAAGTTCGTGTTGTGTCGAAATGGTTGCAAGAAATAAAGCCATATGCTATTTGTACACGAGATAGCAAAGCTTTTGAATTCTATAATAAGTATGCTACTCATGTATATAATGGAATTGACAATGTTTTCTTTATTAATAGAATAGATGTGCCTAAGGTGGAAACAACGTTAACTCCATATAACGTGTATAATTTTGATGAGCCAAAGCATCTCGCAATAAGAAAATGTCTTGAAGAGAAGGAAACTTTGAACATTATTTATACAGACCATAAGCCATATCCTTATTCAAAAGTTTCAAGGCTTTCAAAAAAGAATATTATGTGTTCTGACTTTCCTCTTGATTATCTTTTTATATATAAAAACGTGAATGTCACATACTCAGATAGAGTGCATGCTTGTATTCCGACGTTGTGTTTTGGCAATAAAGCACAATTATTCTCTGATAGTCCAAGAATAGCTCTTTTTGAAAATGCCAGTATTGATGTTAATAAACTGAAGCAGGCTCCTATGTCAATAGACCTAGAACATTTGGCGGATTTGCAGAACAAACAAATTGCATTTATTAAAGAAATTCTGACAAAGTGATGGAATCTCATGACGTCATGCCGGGGAATGTCGTTGAATGATGGAAGTCAAGCATGCCTATTGTATTATGGTGCAAATTTTGTGCATGAATGAATAAAAATTTCTGTATGTCATACCTGTTGATTTATAAAAGATGAGCTGGCGGCGGTTTGACTTCACGTTTCTACAACTCTTTTCTATAAATAACTATAAGTACATTGACATGCAGACCGAGATAAGACGGGTGTGTTCGTCTTTTCGCAAGTTCTTGGTGTGGATGATATAGCGGTTGCTGACACGATTGGAAAAGATTTCGCAATACTTGTCAAGGGAATTTCCCTTGGTGTGACGAGGTTGTTGTTCCGACCCCTTTTGAGGTTTTAGCATGGTTTAGAGATGCTGCCTATGTGGTGACAGATACGTTTCATGGCAGTGTCTTTTCTATTAAGTATAACAAACAGTTCTGTACGATTGTGCGTGAGATGAATAATCAGAAGTTGACTTATCTTTTGACTCAATTTGGTTTAAATGACAGAATCGTTTCCAATCCGCAAGACCTACAACATATTTGTGAGGCTCCAATAGATTACATTCCTGTTAATGAAATAATTCGGCAGGAAAAAGAACGCTCTATTGTGTATTTAAAGAATAATTTATCATCCATTTCTTGCTAAGGAATGCCTCCGTTCAAGTTTTTTCAGATTTTTTTGTCCATTCAGAAGAAAGTTCCTACCTTTGTTTGCAAATCGTAAAATGATGGCAGCAATGAAGAAATATCCAGTAGGCATACAGACGTTCTCCGAGGTGATTGGAGGCGGATATTTATATATTGATAAAACAGATTTGGTGTGGGAACTGGCACGCTATGCTAAGTTTGTGTTTATGAGTCGCCCGCGCCGTTTCGGGAAGTCATTGCTCACTTCCACGCTGGAATCGTTTTTCCGTGGGGAGAAGAACCTTTTCAAGGGGCTGAAAATGGAGGCCCTTGAAAAGGAATGGGAGCAATATCCTGTGTTGCACATTGACTTGAGCATAATAAAAGGTCAACAAAATGCAAAGGAATTACGAGACAGACTGATGTTGCTGCTGAAACAGTTCGCAGACCAATATGGTTCTGATGCGGATGAATTCTCACCGGGAGCAAGGCTTGATGGAATCATCAGACGGGCATACAACCAGACGGGAAAACAGGTGGCGGTTATTGTTGACGAGTACGACGCCCCATTGCTTGATGTGATACATGACAGTTCACTGCTTGAAGACATAAGGACTGTGATGCAGGAATTTTATCAGCCGTTGAAAGCAAACGAACGATATATAAAATTCTGTTTCTTGACGGGCATTACGCGATTAAGTCAACTGAACATTTTCTCCACGTTGAACAATCTGACTAATGTGTCTTTGCTCCCAAAGTTTGCAGCCATCTGTGGAATTACCAGTGAAGAACTTCGCAGTCAACTTTCCGAAGACATTCATCAACTGGCAATGGCATACGAATGTTCAGACGAGGAGGTTGCCGCTCGGTTGCAAATGCGCTATGACGGTTATCACTTCTCCGAGGTCTCGCCTGATATATACAATCCGTACAGTCTGTTGAGTGCGTTTGCCAACCAAAAAATATCTAACTACTGGTTTGAAACCGGTACACCCACATTTCTTATTCGCCTGATTCGGCATTTTAGGTTTGACATTACTGATATGGATGGTATCGAAGCAACCGACTATTCTATCAATCGCCCAACGGAGGCCATGACTACGATGGTTCCGTTACTCTATCAGACAGGTTATCTCACCATCAAGGATTATGATAGAGAGGCTGAGATATATACGCTCTCCATCCCTAATCAGGAGGTGCGTGTCGGCTGGGTCGATGGCTTGCTACCCATATATGTCGGACTGGAGGGTGAAGATGTGCAGGCTGGTTTTGCCTTGAAGTTTTGGCGCGCTTTGCGGAAGCATGATATCGATTTGGCTATGCGTGAGATGCAGACCTATTTGGCTGGCATACCCTATGTGGAGGGCTTCAAGAAAAAATTGGCTGAGGCTGCTACTGCTGAAGGTTTCTACGAATATACAATGTACCTTATTTTCTCCATGCTCAATGTCTATGCCCGCACTCAGGTGAAATGTGCTAAGGGGAGGACGGACATGGTTGTGTGGATGCCCGACACGGTCTATGTGTTTGAACTGAAGACGGATGGGACGGCTCAGCAAGCATTGGAACAGATTGACCAGAAAGGTTATGCTTTACCATATCATGCTGAAGGCCGTCGGGTGGTGAAGGTCGGTGTGAAGTTCTGTGTAGATACACGAGTGCCCGAAAACTGGGTCATTGCGGACTAATCTGCAAGCATCACATCTTTTTATATATACATAGCAATAGACATTTCTCGAAATGCTTCACGCACAGGAGAAGTGTCTATTGATTTCTTGTGATTTTTCTTATCGGCATGCGTCCGTCGTTGGTACAAAGCATCGTTTCAACTCCTGCTGAAATAGATGCTTCTTTTTGGTGTCAGAAAGGAAGGGTTTATACCTTTCTGAATCCTGTTTCCTATCTGGATGCCTTGCGGCACAAAGACTTGTTTGTACGGTTTGATGGCATCTTTGCTGACGGCTCCATTCTTGCGGCGGCCATCAAGATGATATATGGGCGGAAGGTGGAGCGGAGAAGTTTCGACATGACATCGGTTGCGCCGATGTTGTTTGAGCATGCTCAGAAGAAAGGAAAAACCGTTTACATTGTCGCTTCACAGCAAGAACAGGTGGAAAAGGCTGTGAAAATATTTGAGGCGCGTTATCCAGACATTCAGATTATCGGTTGCAGGAATGGTTACTTCCACAATGAGGAAGAACAAAGGGAGGCGGCGGCGAACATCGCTGCGCTGAATCCAGATTTTTTGATTGTCGGGATGGGGGTGGTGATGCAAGAACGATTTTTGCTGAGGGCAAAAGAGGCTGGTTTTCAAGGAATCGGATTTACGTGCGGGGGCTTTATACACCAAACGGCAAAAGAGGCTATTGACTACTATCCAGCCTGGGTTGACCGTATGAACTTGCGCTTCTTATACAGAATGTACCGAGAACCCCATACAAGGATGCGCTATGCGAAAGCGGGTTTGGTGTTCCCTGCTAAGTTCATTTGGGAAAGATTCTTCGGATAAGCCGGCGGCATGACCTCGCTGCCACATAGAGAAAGGAGAATGGCAACAGAAGGAGGAAGACTATGTAGGGGATGATGTGCCCGAAAAACGACTCTATTTTCTTCATGAGTGCAAATGTACGCAAGATATTGCATATAAAAATGATTCGAAGAGAAAAAATGAGTACAACAAGAACGAACATGCATCTTTTTTCTGGAATCCTTCGCTATTCCATAGGTGTTTCAGATGAAGTGGATGGTGGGCTTTCTGAGTCGGAATGGTGGGGTGTGTACGAGATGGCCCAGCAGCAGTCGCTGTTGGGCGTCTTGTTTTATGGGATTGAGCGGAGTGGGGGTGCGTTGCGCCCTCCGAGGAGTTTGTTGCTGAAGTGGTATGCGGTCAGCGAGCAGATACGGAGGGAGAATGTGAGGGCGAACAGAGTGGCGGTGAAGGTATCGGAATCCTTTCGGAAGGTGGGTTTCCGCAGTTGTATTCTGAAAGGGCAGGGGAACGCGCTGAACTATCCCGACCCGTACATCAGGATGAGCGGCGATGTTGACATCTGGTTGGATGGGGGCAGGAAGAAGATTATGCAGTTTGTCAACAGCCAATGGAGGGGACTGACAGTGCGGTATCACCATGTGGAGATACCTGATGTGGATGGAGTCCCTGTGGAAGTGCATTTCATGCCGTCGTTGATGCATGCTCCCTGGCTGAACCGCCGTTGGCAGGGATGGAGTGCTTTGCATGCAGAGGAGCAGTTCTGCAACAAGGTGAGCCTGCCTGGAGGTGCGGGCGAGGTGTGTGTGCCGACTTTGGAATTCAACCTTGTATATCAGTTGCAACACATGTTCCGGCATGTGTTTTCGGAAGGGATAGGACTCCGGCAAATGATGGACTACTTCTTCCTTTTGCAGAAGGCAAAGGATGGTTTAGAGTATAGAGACGAGAGTTTGGAGTGCACTTTGCGACACTTGGGTTTATACAAGTTCGCGGGGGCGGTCATGTGGGTTCTACATGAAGTGCTTGGGTTGAAGGATGGGCTGATGCTGGTGCCAGCCGACGAGGAGGAAGGCCGTTTCTTGCTGGATGAGATTCTGATTGGTGGCAACTTCGGGAAGTACGATACTCGCTTGGGCAGTAAGGAGGGTGAGGGAACCATTCGGCGTTATTTCCGCATGACATTCCGCAACCTCAGAATCGCTACCCACTATCCAGCCGAGGCTTTGTGCGAACCCCTGTTCCGTACATGGTTTTTCTTTTGGCGAATGACTCACCGATGACGAGTAGTGTATGACAGTTCAACTAAGAGACTATCAGCAGGAGATGCTGTCACGGCTTCTTGCCGCGTGGCAGCGGCACAGGAGCGTGATGGTGCAGATGCCGACGGGGGCGGGAAAGACGGTGCTGCTGGCGAAAGCCATCGGACAATGCGCCGTGGGGGAGAAGGAATTTGTGCTGATTGTGGCGCATCGGAGAGAACTGCTCGACCAGATTCGGGCCACCATCAAGGCATTTGGAATAAGCGATGGAACCGTGAGGGTGGAGAGCATCCAGAAACTCTCGAAAGATTCCTCTGCTTCGGCATTTGCTCCGTCTCTGGTCATCATCGACGAGGCGCACCATGCGCTGGCCAAGACCTACCGGGTGCTGTGGGAGCGGTGGCCGAAGGCGAAGTTCCTGGGGCTGACGGCTACGCCATGCAGACTGAGCGGACAGGGCTTTGCCGACCTCTTCGACGTGCTGCTGCAGTCGTGGCCGATTCAGAAGTTCATCGATGAGGGATGGCTGAGCGACTTCGAGTATGTGTCGGCACGACCCGACAGCATGGCACTGAAGAAGGTGCGCCTGCTGAAGAAGCGGGGTGCGGACGGTGACTATCAGGCGAAGGAGATGGCCACGGTGATGGATGTGCCGGAGAGTGTGGCGCATCTGTACGAGACCTACCGTCAGTTTGCCGAGGGGAAGAAGGGCATCGTGTATGCCATCGACCGCCAGCATGCCCGGCACATTGCGGACTATTACTGCGAGAAGGGGGTGAGGTGTTGTGTGATTGATGCGAAGACACCAGCCCGGGAACGCAAGGAGAAAATAGACGAATACCGCCTCGGACAGACCGATGTGCTGGTGAACGTGGACATATTCTCGGAGGGGTATGACTGCCCCGAAGTGGAGTTCATCCAGTTGGCACGTCCCACGTTGTCGCTGTCGAAATATCTGCAGCAGGTGGGGCGCGGCATGCGTGTGTCGGCAGGAAAGCCTCATGTCCTTATTATTGATAATGTGGGGTTGTATCAGACCTTCGGACTGCCAACCGACGAAAGAGACTGGAAGGCCATGTTTCTGGGCAAAGAAATGGGCAAAGGAGACATGTACCTTTCTCGTTATGTGGTGATTGACGATGAGGAAGCGGCTTCTGTGTCCCTGCAGCGAGAACTGGTGAATCTGGAGATGGTGCGCATCAAGAGTGGGGGGATGAAACGTTCTGGGCTGGAGGTCTTCCTGAAAGAAGGACTCTACGGCGTGATGCAAAACGGCAGGGTCACTTGTCCGGCACGTTTCAGCCGGATAGAGCGACTGGAGAAGGCAAGCGGTTTCTTTGCCTTAGGCACCTACATGAAAGCGCATCAGCACGAACGAGGGAGGTTGATGGATGTGACCACTGTCATTGACAGGCGTGGACGAGACTTGCACGTCACACTCTATGGTCAGGTGAGGTGGACAGGGGATTACTTTGTCGGTCGGAGCCTCATAGGCAACCACTGCGAGGTGAGTTGCTGGGATCCCGTGGGCAACTCCTACTATGAAGACATGGAGCCAGAGTTCCAGACGGTAGGAGGTGTCGAGGTGGCTCTTGCTCATGAACACGACAATTGGTATGCCTATTGCCTCAAACTGCGCTGCAGCACGGGCAACGTAAGTCCCCGATTCGACCTACAAGAGATGTTTTACAACCGTTGGATTCTCATTGCCCGCAACTATCTGGTGGTGAAGGGCGACCACAACCATGCCTACAAAATCTGCGGCTATCTGAACGACACGGTGCTGGTGCAGAACGAAAACAACTATGGCTATCTACAGTTTTTCCTCGACGGGAAGAAGGGGGCATACTTTCCCCGAATGCCTCAAGGCTACACTCCTGTGCTGGTGCCGAGCCGACTGAAACTGCAAAGAGCAACAACAGACTAAGGAATAACTCCTGAAGCGTGGTCGTCGAGTGCGATTCAGCGCAGTCGTCGAGCGCGGTCAATCGCAGTCGTCGAGTGCGGCTGAGAGGCTGTGGAAGGAATACAGAAAGAGGTCCCCTGCAAGTTGGTCAAGAACTTGCAGGGGACCTCTTTCTGTAGAACCCTATTGGAAGGAGCAGATGTTATTGGGCTGATTGACCCAGCAGTTGGAGCATCACCTCGGCATAGTTGCGGCCAATCATGCGGTAGCCTTCGGCTGTGAAGTGAAGGCCGTCGGCTGCACCGGGGCAGTCGGCAGAAGAGACAACATGGGCGGTGGGGATGGTGGATGGGGTGTCGGCAATGACACCGTTGTGGAGCCAACAGATGCCCCCCTTGGGCTGGGAGAGGAGTTCGCCAATGAGGAGTGGCACGTCTTCAGCCTTGAGATTCAGTTCCTTCAGCATGCGGGTATAGACCAGATTGACTCGTTCTGGCCAGTCTTTCTGACCGTTGTTGGTACACCCTTGGTGAAGGAGAATACCTTTGATGACACCCACCTTCTGGGCCTTCTTGGCCATGTCGATGAGGACTCGGTAGGGGTTGTTGCCGTACTCCTTGCAGAAACCTTGCAGCCAGTTGGGCGACTGGGCGATGTAGGCTGCACACTTGTCTTCGTCGAAGAGGTCGATGGAGCATCCGCCCACAGCCACGTTGATGACACCCACCTTCACGTTCTCAGGCAGACGCTCCACCATCGTGCGGCCGAAATAGTCGGCGGGGGTGAGTCCTGTGTGGTCGCGGCAAAGCGGAGGATAGGCTACATACCAGTCGCCCTTCACACGACCCGAAGTGGGCATATCGACTGGCGACATCATGAGGAAACGCGGGCTGACATTCTCATAGTCCTGCGACTCAATGCGCGCATTGCCCTCCATGTTTGACTGTCCGAAACAGAGGTAGATGTGGAAGTTGGGGTCGAACTGGGTGGGCTGTTCTATGGCACCTCCCTCACGCTTGGCTGATGCCTGAGATTGCGATGTCCCTAATTCTTTCACTTCGGAGAGGCGGAAACGCTTGCAGAAGTTCCAGATTTCCAAGGCATTTCCAGCGGCAGGGCAGTGGCCTCCGTCGCGATAGGAATAGAGTTCCACCACACTACCGTTCTGGTCGCTGCTCCACACTTCTTTCTCGCCTGTGAAGTCACCGCCCGTGCGGTAGTTGTCCAGTTTGATGTAGGTGGTGAACTGGTTCATCTTGGCCATATTTTCCACATATTCATGAATTTTGTATTGTTCGTACTTGAACACATCGTCGGCGTATGCATGACAATGGATGAGGTTGACGGCCTTCTTGCAGCGAGTCCAGGGCTGCTCGGTGAACTGCACACCGCTGGTGGGGGCAAAGGCGGCAATCTTGTCCTGCACCTTGTCCATGCAGTGATACATGAGCATGGAACCCATCGAGAAGCCGGACCAATACACGCGGTCGCGGTCGATGCCATGGCGGGCAGCCATCTCGTCGATGGTCTGCAGCACAAAGTCTTGGTCTTTCGTGCCGCCAATGTCCCATGTGTTGCCGTCGCTGCGCAGATAGGCAATGACGAACTTGGCTGTGTCGATGAGCGCACAGAACTGGTCGTTTTCATACTGATATTCAGGGTTCTGATTCATGCCGTGCGTAACAATCATGAGGGGCATGTTCTTGGCAGCCTTGTCGGGAGTGAAGACCACCATATTGCGCGATTGCTGATTGACGACGATGTCAACGCTCTCCTTCTTATAGGCGTTGGCAAAAAGAGACACCATCAGGAAGATGGCAAGATAAATAGGTTTGAGTTTCATAATCTTTGAATAAGTAATTGTGTACAAAAGTACGCGGAATGCCCCATTCGTGTTTTCTTCTCTGTTTCATTTATTTGCCGCCATGTCACATTTCTTGCAGTCGGAGACTCATTTTCAGGTCTGTAGTGTCTTTTTTCGGGGGCATATTGTTGGTTTTTCTGCAAGAAAAGACTACCTTTGTCCAAAAATACTTTACCTCATAAAAAGACACCTATGAAAAGAATATGCTATGTGGTGGCGATGGTGGCTGAAGCCCAGCCCTTCATCGAGCGCTACCATATCCAAGAAGTGAAAGACTTTTTCGCTCCCCTGCCCTGCCTGCTCTACGAGGGCGAGGTGGATGGCGTGACGCTCAATGTGGTGCTGAACGGACAGGAACACGGCAGCGACCTTGTGGGCTGCGAGGCAGCAACGGTGGCCACGCTGAGTGCCATCCAGTGTCTGCATCCCGACATCATCATCAACTCGGGCACCTGCGGCGGTTTCCGTGCCAAGGGAGCCGAGATAGCCAAGGTGTATATCGGCAACGGCGTGATGTTCCACGACCGCCGTGTGCCAGGCGACGACGCATGGGCCACCCAGAGCCTGGGCAACTACCCCGTGTGGGATGGCAGCGAAAGGCTGGCAAAGACGTTAGGATATGAGATGGGGAAGGTGACCACTGGCTCTTCGCTCGACATGCAGCCCTGCGACTTCGAAATCATCCAGCAGCATGGAGGCCAACTGAAAGACATGGAGGGAGCAGCCGTGGGCTTTGTCTGCTCACTGTTCCAAGTGCCCATCCTCTATGTCAAGTCCGTCACCGACCTGTGCGACAGCGGTGCCGAAACTTTCGAGGAATTTTCGCGCAATCTGCACCAAGCATGCGATGCTCTGAAAGTGGCAAACGAAAGAGTGATTGATTACCTGAAAGGGCAAATGAACTAAGTTTAATCTTTTTTAACTTTTCGCCACCGACCGCACTCTAATATTTTTCATACATTTGCACATAATAGTCCAAGGTGCGTCATCGGAAGAGCATCTGCATGTTCGTATGCTCGTGTGCTGCTGATGATGTATTGCTGATATTGAAAGACTTTCATCATAGACAATGACAGACATCATACTTTCCAGTTTCATTAGCCTGTTTGCCCTGTTGGGCAAGGAGGAGAATGTGGATGAAAAGCAGGCCAAGGCGATGCTTATCAGTTATCTGCGTCACCACTTGGGCATCAGAAACACTGATGCTTACGTCACATTGTATGACGACATGAGGATGACCTACGAGATGGCCGACAATCTCAACACTGCCGAGGTCGTCGGTTCCATCTGCACCAACCTGTATGGGAAAATACGGGCCAGAGACGGTGCCTTCCTGCTGCTGCGTCTGATGGAGTTTGGACACAGCGAGCAGAAGGCACACCACATTTTCCGCATCATCGCTGAGAAGTTCCAACTGGAAGAGGATGTGTTTGAGGACTTTGTTGACTTCGTGACGGGGAAAGAGACCGACCGCGTGATGCTGCACAAGCAGGAAGGATGGGACGGAGTGCTGAAGACACTGCTGACCAAGCACGGAACACTGATTTTCACCTATATAGGAAAAGACAACATCCTGCTCAACGACATTCCCGTACTGTCTGGCTCCTACCAGATTCTGATTCAGAGCAGTGTGCTGAAAAGACAGAACGGCAAGCCTATTTACTACTCTTCTATCATCGAGGCTTACCAAAAGAAGAAGGGAATGATAGACAGCGTCCACGAGACGGTGGAGTTTTGCGGACGAGACATCAACTTCCGTTTTCCCCATAGCGACAACGGCATGCACGACCTGAGTTTCACGCTGAAGAGCGGCGAACTGCTGGCCGTCATGGGAGGTTCTGGCACAGGAAAATCCACCCTGCTTTCGCTTCTCAACGGCAACATAAGGCCACAGGAAGGACACGTCACCATCAACGGACACGACATTGCCGAACCCGAAGCCAAACAACTCATCGGTTTTGTGCCACAAGACGACCTGCTGATAGAGGAACTCACGGTCTATCAGAACCTTTGGTTCACCGCCAAACTCTGCTTCGACGGCATGGCAGACGAAGAACTGGACAAGCGGGTGATGAAAACCCTGAAGGACTTGGGGCTGGACGCGGTGAAAGACCTGAAAGTAGGTTCACCCATCCATAAATACATCTCAGGAGGTCAGCGCAAACGACTCAACATCGCGCTGGAACTGATACGTGAGCCTGCCGTACTCTTCCTCGATGAGCCCACCTCCGGACTCTCTTCGTCCGACACCGAGAAAGTCATCAACCTGCTGAAAGAGCAGACCTACAAGGGGAAACTCATCGTGGTGAACATCCACCAGCCATCGAGCGACGTCTATCAACTCTTCGACCGGCTGTGGCTGTTGGACAGAGGCGGCTATCCCGTTTATGACGGCAATCCCATCGATGCCATCACCTACTTCAAAGAAGCAGCCAACTATGCCGATGCCGAGACCAGTGCCTGTCCCACTTGCGGAAACGTGAACCCCGAAATCGTGCTGAACATCATCGACGAACGGTCGTTGAACCACAGTGGAGAAATCTCCGACGAGCGCAAGACATCGCCACAGGAATGGCATCAACTGTATCTCGAACGCAGGAAGGAACTGCCCACCCCATCGGTCAGCACCGTTCCCCCATCCGACCAGAAGCGCCCCAACGCGCTGAAGCAGTTCGCCATCTTCCTGCAGCGCAACATAAAGACAAAAATCACCAACCTCCAATACCTGTGCATCACCCTCCTGGAAGCACCCGTACTGGCCGTCGTGTGCGCCCTGCTCACACGCTATGCTCCCCCCGAAGGCTACAGTGTGATGGACAACAAGAACCTGGTCAGTTACTTCTTCATGGCCGTCATCGTTGCCACCTTCATCGGCATGAGCGGCAGTGCAGAAGAAATCATCAAAGACCGCGCCTTGCTGAGACGGGAGAAGTTTCTCCACCTGTCCTACAGCAGTTACATCTGGTCGAAAATCATCTACATGGCAGGCGTGTCACTCATACAGACCCTCCTGTTCATCCTTATCGGCAACTCCATCATGGGGCTGGAAGGACTCTTCGGAGTCTGGTGGCTCATCCTCTTTGTCACCGCCCTATTGTCCAACCTCATCGGACTGCTCCTGTCGCAATGCCTCAGTTCGGTAGTGGCTATCTACATCAGCATCCCCATGCTCCTCATCCCGCAAATCCTCCTCTGCGGACTGGTGGTGAACTTTTCCGACCTCACTCCCAAGAGCACGACGGGCAACGTGCCAGCCATCGGCAATGTCATCCCCTCGCGCTGGGCCTACGAAGCCTTGGCCGTGACGGCGTTCACCGACAACGAGTATGAGAAGGACCTCTTCGAGACCGAACGGAAGAAATACGAGAACCTCTACTACAACTCCGTGCTGCTCTACGAGTTGCAGTCACAGTTAGAGACGATGAAAGACGAGCAGACACGCGGCAAGGACGTGAAGCCAGAACACATGGAGGTGATACACACCAATCTGCCGCTGGTGAGCGAATACTGCGGCATGGAACCCTACCAAGGCGACAACTCCTACAGTTCGCTTCGCCAATACATGAAGGATGCCGAGCAGCGGCTCACCAAACAGGGCAACAAGGTGACCCTCAAGTCTGATGCCCTGATGGCCGACAAGATACGCCAGATGGGCAAAGACGGAGTGCTCGACCTGAAGCGCAGGTGCTACAACCTGAAGTTGAAAGACTGCGTGACGGGTGCCGACCAGCGTAAAGTCATCGACATCGTCGATAGCCACATCGTGCCCCGCTCCGGCCTCATCTACCTGACCCCTCGCAGCCATTGGGGACACGCCCCATTCTACAGTTGCGAGAAGATACTGGGCACTTGGCACATCAAGACACTCTGGTTCAACCTTGCCGTCATGGGGCTCATGTGCGTCATCATGGCCCTTTTCCTGTTCACCGACTATCCAGGACGCTACACCAGAAAGGAAACCTACTGACCCTCCACACAGGCTCGGCAGGCATCCCGGCATCACACATATATTATAATAAAAAACATATCAACAATTAATCATAAACCAATAAAAAACTTTCACAAAATGAAGAAATTATCCATTTTCGCTGTAACTCTTGCAGCCGTTGCCTTTGCAGCATGCACAGGAAACAAAACTCAGAACGAACAGGAAGGCACCGACTCCGTCAAGGCTTTCGAACAGGAGCAGATTGAAGAGAACATCAAGGTGCAGATTGACAGCCTTGCCGTTGAATTTGGCAAACTCAAGTCTGTGCCCATTCTGAAAGACCAGAACGGCAGCGTGGTCCTCTCCGACGAAGAGAAGCAAGTGAAGCCCGACTATCTGCTCAGCCCATCAGCCGCAGAGAACGCCGTCACTCTCGCCGAAAAATACCGCACACTCAGCGCCCTCTCTGTTGACAAGCAGATTGCACTTGCTTACGACATGCCCACCGACGAATATGATGAAGCCATCGCCAAGTTGAGTGCCGACATCAACGACCCCTCTTTCAAGGTGTTGGACGATGTAAGTTCTGCTTTCGAAGCCTCATCTAAACTCTACGATGCCATGGAAGAGAACGGTCGCATCAACTACTTCTGGCAGATGTCAGCCGCTGCACTCGTCGAGCAACTTTACGTGACCACTCAGAACACCGACAAGTTCATCTCTGCCTTCGATGACAGCACCGCTGAGAGCATCACGTTCCGCATCATTCTGCTTCAGGATGCCATCGAACGCCTCTCTGCCTACGACCCAGACCTCAAGCCCATCAGCGATGCCATCGAACCCCTCAAGGTACTCAATGCCATCACGGTTGACCAACTCAAGTCTCAACTCGAGGAGATGAAGGAGCAGATTACGGCATCGCGCCAGCAACTCTTCAAGTAATTCGGTCCAGACCTTTATATCAGGCAGTTAAGCCTGTCCATCATAGATAGATGAAACGAATGGCACGGATTCCAGCGTTGGAATCCGTGCCATTCGTTTCATTCGTTATGTAAATTCCGATTCTTCTGAATAATACCGACTCACTCGTTCGGGTTCTCCTCCTCCAGCGAGTGGAACGACGAGCCATCAAAGCAGTGGGTGCAAATCTGGCACTTCTCCAGTCCGATAGCCTCCACAATCGTCTCCAGCGTGGAGAACTTGAGGCTGTCCAGGTTGAGGCGGCGGGCTATCTCAGCCACCATCGCCTTATACTCTGGCGAGTTAGTCGTGGCGTATGCCTTGATGCGCTCGGCTGGCACCTCCACGTTCTGTGCCGTCTGGGCATCAGCCAGCATGGTGGCGGTGTTGGAATGTGTCTCCAAGTCCTTGATGACACGACGGGTAATCAGTTCCAGTTCCGACTTCGAAGCCGAGAAGTTGACGAACGGGCAAGCATATATCAGCGGTGGACAGGCTATGCGCATATGCACCTCCTTGGCCCCCAAGTCTTTCAGCACTTTCGTGTTCTCCCTCAGTTGCGTACCTCTCACGATGGAGTCGTCGCAGAAAAGGCAACGCTTGCCTCGGAGCATATCCCTGTTAGGAATAAGTTTCATCTTCGCCACAAGGTTGCGCACCTCCTGGTTTGGCGGCATGAACGAACGTGGCCAAGTCGGCGTGTACTTGCTGATGCCCCGTCTGTAGGGAATCCTGCTGCCGGCACTATAGCCCACGGCCATGCCGATGCCTGAGTCGGGGATGCCACCCACACAATCCACTTCCACATCATCCGTCTCGCCCATCATACGGCCTGTCTCAAAGCGCACATCCTCCACATTCTTCCCTTCGTAGGTAGAAGTGGGGAAGCCATAGTATATCCACAAGAAGGAACAAATCTGCATCTTCTTGTTCGGCTTGCGCAACTGCTCCATTCCGTCGGCCCGCAAGCGCACAATCTCACCCGGACCCACATAGTAGGTTGTTTCGTAACCGAGATTTGCAAAAGCCGTGTCCTCGCTGGTGGCAGCCATCGCGCCTTCCTTCTGGCCAATCACGATGGGGGTGCGTCCCCAGGCATCGCGGGCAGCGATGATGCCGTCTTCGGTCAGCAGCAGCATGGAGCATGAGCCCTTCAGCGTCTTGAACACGTTTTCAATACCATCAACAAAACTTTCACCCTGCACAATCAGCACTCCAATCAACTCTGTCGGGTTAATCTTTCCTGAAGAAAATTCCGACAAGTACATGTTCTCATCCAGCAACTTGTTGGCAATCTCCTCCATGTTGTTGATTTTCGCCACAGTCACGATGGCGAAACGCCCCAAGTGGCTGTTGAACAGCATGGGCTGCGCATCGGTGTCGCTGATGATGCCAATGCCCGCTTCGCCCTCAAACTTAGGCAGTTCCGCCTCAAATCGTGTACGGAAATAAGTACTCTCCAGATTGTGGATGGCGCGGTAAAACCCCTTTTCCTTGCTATAACTCGCCATACCTCCACGACGTGTGCCGAGGTGTGACTGATAATCAGTGCCATAGAAAAGGTCTGCCGCACATTTTTTCATTGATACGGTTCCGAAAAAACCTCCCATAAAACAGTCTTTTGTTGAATTTAGAGTGCAAAGGTACAAAAAAAATCAAAAATCAAGAATGAGGAATGAGGAATTGTTGCTATTTCCAATAAAAAACACAACTAAGATGACAAATAATTCCTCAATCCTACCTCCTTATTCCTAATTTTTCTGTACTTTTGCAATATCAACCAAACAACAAGACCATGAGAAAAAGAGCAGACTACATCCAAAGCATAGAAATCAAGGCTTTGTGGAAAGGCGGCAGGCACGTCACATGGCAACTGCAGCCCGACGTGAACATCCTCAGCGGCATCAACGGTGTGGGCAAGAGCACCATCATCAACCACTCGGTCCACATGCTCGATGCCATCGACAAGGGCGAACTCGTGCCTGGCGATGCCCCGGAGGGCATGCGCATCAGACTCATGCCCGAAGATGCCACCTACATCAAGTTCGACGTCATCCGCTCCTTCGACCGTCCCCTGCTCCACAGCGACCTGCTCGAGAAACTCTCCGACTCGAGGGTGAAAACCGAACTGGACTGGCAGATTTATCGTTTGCAGAAGCGATACCTCGACTATCAGGTCAACATCGGCAACCGCATCATCGAACTCCTCAGCGGCGGCGACCCCGACGAGCAGCAGAAAGCAGCCGAAGTCAGTGCCCCCAAGAAGCAGTTTCAGGACATGATTGACCAACTCTTTGCCGACACCCAAAAGAAGATTGACCGCAAGAGCAACGAGATTCAGTTCATCCAGACCAATCTGGAAGGCTCCACCGAGGTCATCACCCCCTATCAACTCTCCAGCGGCGAAAAGCAGATGCTCGCCATCCTGCTCACCGTGCTGGTGGAAGACCGCGAGCCATACGCCCTTCTGATGGACGAACCTGAAATTTCCCTCCACATCGACTGGCAGCAACGGCTCATCGACCTCATCCGCCAACTCAACCCCAACGCCCAAATCATCCTCTCCACCCACTCCCCCGCCCTCATCATGGACGGCTGGATGGGGAACGTGACCGAAGTGGGAGACATCAGTAATTAAGTGAAAAGTGAAAAATCCAAGTTACTTTTGCAAATGAAAAGCCAACAAGCCGAATGGCAGGTTACTCAAATTTTTCACTTTTAACTTTTAACCTTTAATTTTTAAGACTCATGGCTCGTCATTTGCTGTCCAACCTCTCCTCCGCCTACATCGAGGCCGCCAACCGCCTCCGCCCTCAGACGAAGAAACGGAAGATTGTCGCCTACGTGGAAAGCCACGAAGACATCTTCTTCTGGCGCACGGTGCTCAGCGAGTTTGAGGATGAGCAGACGGCCTTCGAGGTGATGCTCCCCTCGCGCACCAACCTCAACCGAGGCAAGAAAACCGCCATGATGAACCAACTGGGCGAGTCGCTGGGCGGCTACATGATTGCCTGCGTCGATGCCGACCTCGACTACCTGCTGCAAGGCTACACACCTTCCTCGGCCCGCATGCTCCACAACCCCTACATCATCCACACCTACGCCTACTCCATCGAGAGTTTCCAGTGCTACGCACCCTCGCTCCACAACGTCTGTGTGATGGCAACCCTCAATGACCGCGACCTCTTCAACTTCGAGGAATACCTGCGGCAGTATTCCGAAATCATCTACGAACTCTTCATTTGGCTCATCTGGCTCCATCGCAAGGGACGTTTCAACGACTTTCCCCTCACCAACTTCAACAACATCGTGGCCATCGAGCAACTCAACATCCACAAGCCCATCGATGCCCTCGAACGGGTGCGCCGGCAGGTGAACCGCAAACTCGCCTGGCTGCAGCAGCACGTGAAGGATGCCAAAGGCAAACTCACTCCCCTGAAGCAAGAACTCGCCGAACTCGGCTTGCGGAAAGACAACACCTACCTCTTCATCCAGGGCCACCACCTCATGGAGAACGTGGTCGATGCAGCCCTCACCCCCGTCTGCACCCTCTTGAGACGGGAGCGCGAGAAAGAAATCAAGATGCTGGCCAAGGGCAACCAGCAGCAGATGAACAACGAACTGGCCAGTTACTCCCACAGCCAGTTCCAGCCTGCCCAGATGCTGCGCCGCAACACCCAGTTCAAGGACAGCGACCTCTACCAGCGGCTGCGGCAGCACGTCACCCAGTTTCTGGAGAACGAAAAACCACGTTAAGTGCAACGACATACAAATTATAATAGGAACGGCGTACCAATTGCAATTGGTACGCCGTACAATTTGAATGTGCAACGCCGTTGCACGTAGTGTGGACACGGGGCAAGGAACAATGCCCCAAAGCCGTCTCCTATTTCACCTTCACACAAATCAGGTTGGCAGAGCAAGGAGCCACAGAGAGAGTCATCTTCTTCGCCATCTTGATTTCCTTGCCGAAAGGAGCCACAGGCTGGGCGTCGAAGTTATTCTCCACGTCGAGCGACGAGCCGCCGATGGTGGTCATCATGGCCTTAGAGGCGATGCCCTTGAACTTGCTCAGGTCGATGGTGGCAGTCTTGGCCTCGGTGGCGGCATTGATGAGTTTGATGTAGAGTTCACCCTTCTGAGTGTTGAGCACAGCGGAAGTGCCTTGATACTTGTCACCACCCTCAAACTTGGCCACATCGCCATAGTAGTACTGGCCCGAAGAGACGCCGAACATCTGCTGGATGTAGTAACTGCACGTGCGGATGACGCGCTCGTTGTCGAAGTAGATGAGGTCGGGGTTCCACGACTCATGCCCCTTCTTGGCAAAGAGAGGCGCATAACTCGTCATCGTGACCACATCGGCATTGCGCTCCACACCCAGGAGGTAAAGCCCCTCATAGAGAGCATCGGCCAGTTTCTTGTCCTTGGCGGCATACTCGCCCAGATAGACCTTCGTCTTGCGGTCGCGAGGATAGGAGTCGTAGTTCTCTTGGTTGTTGAGGAAGTAGTCGCGCGGCTCATAGTAGTGCTCGTCGAGGATAGGCAGACTGAGAGCCTCGGCCACCTTCCATCCAGCCTCATAGTCGGGGTTGCCCTTGTGAGAGCCAGGACCAGCAGTGCCCACGATGACAATGTCGGGATACTTGGCCGTGATGCGCTCATACATATACTTGAAACGCTCCTCAAACTCGGGGGTGATTTTCTCCTCGTTGCCGATGCCCAGATACTTCAGGCCGAAAGGCTTGGGGTGTCCCTGCTCAGCGCGCTTCTTGCCCCAGGGAGTGGTCACGTCGCCATTGGCCCACTCGATGAGGTCGAGCGCATCCTGCGTCCACTGGTCCATATCTTCCATCGGGCAAGCATCCTGTGCCTGAGTGGGCCACATGTTCCAGCCGCCGTTGGCACCCTGGCAACTCACGCCACAAGGCAGGATGGGCAGCGGCTGCATGCCCATGTCTTCGCAGAGTTGGAAATACTCAAAGTAGCCCAGACCCATCGACTGGTGATAGCCCCACGTGTTCTTCAGGCCACGACGCTGCTCCTTGGGGCCGATGGTGGTCTTCCAGTGGTAGGTGTTCCAGAAACCGTCGCCGCCACCATGCACCACACATCCGCCAGGGAAGCGCAGGAACTTAGGCTGCAAGCCCTCCAGAGCCTCCACCAGGTCCTTGCGCAGGCCGTGACCCTTGTAGGTGTCCTGAGGCATGAGCGAAACCATATCCACATCGAGGTCGCCCAGTGTCTGCACCAAGAGTTGCAGGTTGGCATGGGTGCAATCGGCATTCGGGGTCAGCACAGCCTCATACTTCTTCCAGTCCTGCACGTCGGCCTTGATGGTCGTGTCGGCCAACACCGTCACCTTGCGGTCGCGGCCATGACCCTTTTCGTCCACCAGCACCACACGCACCTCCTTGGCCTGAGCACCAATGTTGCGCATGAAGACCGAGAAGTCATACTTCGCCCCGGCCTTCACACTGATGCCGTCGAAACCATCGTTCCTCAGACCGAAGCCCTTCCAGCCGTCATAGTCATAGAACTCCTTCACACGCTCCGTGTGCAGACGCAGGTAGGTGGGGTTGTTGGGGTGGATAGGCGAGTCCATCCTCACCTGGAGCATACCCAGCGAGTGGCCCGGACGCATCATGCGCCATGCTGTGGTGGCCCCCCAGCCGTCGCGTTCGTTGGGATTGAACTCGAACGAGCCGTTCTGCACCAGTTCGGCATAGAGTCCGCCATCAGCCGAATAACTGATGTCCTCGAAGAAGATGCCGATGAGTTCGTCACTAATAGCCTTGCCCCCAGCCGGAGCCTTCACTTTCTGTGCCGAAGCAGCCAGCGGTAAGACCAAAGAGGTGGCCACTGCAGCGGTTTTCAAAAGATTGCTAACTTTCATGTTGTCGTTTATCTTAGTTTGTATTTAACTTTCCAGTTGCAAAGATATGGAAAATAATCCAATCCAACTTGCAAAATGGTTGCAAAAACTCATTCAAACGTAACATCAGCCTCCATGAACCGCTTCTTTCCTACCGCAACCAAGTTCATGCGGCACCGATACCACACCGACAAAACTTGAGCGACGACATCAAACTTGAATCAATGACCAATTCCTCACCATAACGCCTCAGCCTCCCCGGCCTCCAAGTCCTCAATCACACGCTGCTGCGCGCTCGGGTCCTTCGTCCCTTCACCATCCACACCGCCATAGCCCAAGCCTTCACCCCTCACACCGGGGCTGACACACACGGGCAGCACACTGTCCATCTCAAAGCGCTCCATCACAGGAGCCAAATATCTTTTCTTTTCCATTGCCTTGCTGTTTTTTTAGTAACTACACAAAATTATCTTATACAATGATGTCTCTTCTTTTCGCCGCAAGCGGCTTGTTTTTTCTTGGACGATAATTTCCAATAATTGACGCTCATTTTATCCGATAATTATTATCGGAACCAATTATTGGGAATTATCGGAAATTATTGTCCAAGAAAACAATGCGGCTTGCCGCATGATATAAACTATTTTTGTTCACCTACTTAAACAAAAAATTGATGTTTTACGTCATCACTTCACCATCACCTTCTTCCCGTCCACGACATACACGCCCTTGGGCAACGTCTTCACGCCTTCCACCTTCACGCCCTGCAAGGTATATACGCCGTCCCGTGCCGTGTGGTCGGCAATTCCGTCGCCGACACCCCTCACGCCCGTCGTCTCTCCCTCGCTGAACACAAACCGCACGTTGGCATAATTCTCATCCACCTCCGTCAGCACATCGTAGAAGTCGAAGTAAGCCCGGAAGCCCTTCATCTTCGTCGCGCCCGTCGAGTACCAGAACTCGTTGCCGCTCAGGAACAGCGTCTTCTCCGGCACCTCCGTCCCGGCCACATACGTGCCCACCAACTCGCTCCACGCCTTTCGCGTCCGCTTCACCGCCGCCACCACTGGCTCCTCCTCGGGGTCTATATCCACGCCATCCACCGTGAACTCGCTGATGGCACTGCTCACCCTGATGAGGCAGGGATGGTTCGCCTCTATCTTTGTGAGAGAACCGAAGTTCACCGTGATGCCCACCACGTTCTCGTCCTCATCTTCTGTCACCCCATAACCCGTGAAGTCTGCCAACTGCACATCCTCGCCAAACGCCTCCTTCACCTGCGCTTCGCTCATCGCAAACGGCAGGCACAGTGTGCTCCACTCGTTTGCCTTGATGGTGCGCTTCACACGCACATTGGCATTTTCCTCTGCCGCAGGCATGCTGGTGGAGAGTTCATCAAGGATGGTTCTCGATTCCGTGATTGTGACAGTGAAGGTCACATCGGGGAAAGTCACCCTCACCTTGTCGGTGGTGCTAAAGGTGATGTCTTTGACGGTTGCCGTGAAGCAGTCGCCCACATTCAGGCTCCTGTCTGCACAAAGTGTCACAGAAAGCATGGTGCCGCCGCTGGCAGCGAATGGAGTTTTGGAAAATGAGGCCACCACAAAGCGGTCATCGCCCGAAGCCAGTGCTTTGGGCGTGATGTCATGGTCGGCCAGAGCATCGCCCATGACCACGGTAGGCGAACCAGCATCGTCCTTCAGCGTGGTCACGCCGTCGGGCAGCAAGAGGTCAAACTGGCAAGCCGTGTAGGTGTTGTCCGAGTCGAAGAGGAAGCCGATGTCGAGCGTGGCCTGTCCGCCTTGAGGCACTGCCACGTCAGCCACCGTCACCTCATCTGCCGAGACCTTGCTCATCATGGCGAGCAAAGCCAATGTCATCATCAAAATGCGTTTCATGTCTGTTCTGTTGTTTTTATTGTTTGGGTTCAATAACTTCTCTTTCTCCTTATTCTTGCGACAAGACAATGTCTATCACGCTCACCACATCTGCCACGTCGATAAATCCGTCGCCGTTCACATCGGCCACCGACTCGGTGAACCACGTGGGTCGCTCCTCCACGATGTAGCCAATGATGCTGATGGCATCGGTCACATTCACCACACCGTCGGCGTTCACATCGCCCAAAGCGATGGCACCCACCGACATCTTCAGCGTGAAGTCGGGTGCATAGACCGTTGTGAGGTCGGAACCATTCTTCTGGGTCAGTTGCACGTTGGTGAACTTCACGTCGTAGTCACCGTGTGCCATATTCTTGTCCACGTCGAAACGGATATTCATCACGGCACCTTCTGTGCCTGTCACCAGTGCGTTCTTGGTGGAGAAGGCCGTGAAGCGCACGGCACCCGAAGCGGTTGTAGTGCCAGAGAGCGTGTGGGTGGAAGTGCGTTCTGTCACAGTGGCATCGGCCGTGCCATCCCCCTTCATGGTCAGTGTCACACCCTCAGGCATGGTGAGGTCGAACTGAAAGCCCGCCACGTTGATGTCGTTCTTCATCAGGATGGGCACCGTCACATGGCCTCCAGCACCACCCGAAAAGTCGGCACTGTAGAGGTAGTTCATCTGTGGCTTCACCGTCACCACACATGAGGCCGAAACACCGTTGTTAGCCATGCAGGTGATGGTGGTGGTGCCTTCGGAGAGTGCTTCCACCTTACCGTTATTATCGATGGAGGCGACAGAAGGATTTGTGCTCGTCCAAGAAAGTGTAGGTGTGGCTGTTGTCGGTATGATGACAGGGGAAAAGGTGTAGGTGTCACCTACAGTCAGGGTTTGTTCGTTAGGTATGTTGATACTATTTATATCAACAACGGTGATGTTGTATGTAAAAGTGTTAGATGAGGTGCGAATTGTGTAATCTTCTCTTGTACAAAGGGTGTAGGTTTCCACAATTGTATAAACACCAACCTTTTGAGGAGTAATTTGAAATGTTAAATATTTTGGTGAATATGTTCCTGGATATTGATATTCTTGTACTACGAGAGATAAGGCCGTGGCATCAGACAGTGTATATTCTTGACCATATATATATATCTACTGTCATAGTTTATGGTAATTCCCAAATCACTGGCCAGATCAAGTGTTATAGTTTGCCCTCTTGTGATAGTGATGTCACGCCCTAAGTTAGCCGCTTTCGCTGAATAGGCTAATAGGAGAATCGATAAAAGTAATAAAGCCTTTTTCATTTTCTTTCTTTTTTTGTGTCCTCCCCAGTCCCATGAAAGACATTATTATAAAAAAGAAGAAGCGTGGAACTGCTATACCACGTTTCAAGTAGAGGTCCGACCAAGAACCCGATAAGACAAACTATGGAATATCCATTCCACGCCCTTACAGGCGTGAAACACTATGCATATCCTTCGTCTTATCGTTGTTGAAATTTGGTCGTTTTCTACTTATTAGACGAGCATAACGCTTCTATTTTACCAATAAGCCACGGCACCGAGGCACCGCAGTGAACGGAGGTCATGCCGCCATTCGGTGGCAAAGTAACGGAAAAAGAATGAAACTCACAAACTTTTAGACGGAAAAAAATCTGAAGAAGAGATTTTTTTAGCGAGGAAAAGCAAAAAAAACACAAAAAGATTTGCTTGTAACAGAAAAACACGCTATCTTTGCAATGTCAAGACAAAAAGTTTTGACTATCCGGTAAGTTTCCGCGAGGGAGCAAGACTTTATCGACACTACTCCATTTCTTAAAGAGCCGCTAATTAGTGGCTCTTTTCATTTTCCATAGCGCCTGATGAATGTACGGAAGAAGTTGGTGTCATCAAGAAAAAGGCAACAAAAAGGCACAAAGCCGTGAGTGGTTTTGTGCCTATAGAACAGAATAAAAATAAATGAAAAGAGAACAGAATCTGGTTATTTCATATTCAATGCTTGCACTGTCGGTTCACGTCGCGTGTCCCACAAATCATCAATAATAAGAGTGTCTTCTGCCAAATGATAGATTAGTTTGTTTTTCTTGTTGACAAGGATGCCTCTATAGGGAATCGAACGATGGGTCAACAACGGCTCTAAAGCACCGATATGGGGCATTTGACTCAAAGTCTGCTGCAATTCAATGACTTTGTTTGCAAACTTCTCATAAGACAGCGTACCTTCTGACATCAATATGTAGTTTGAAGTCTTTTGCAGATGCCGACGAGCAAGAGGTGTCCACTTGATTCTCATGATATTCGTTGTGTCCTACCAACGCATGGCCGCTTTCTTACGTAATTCTTGGGTAATAACAGCCCCATCAATTAATTCTCCTGCAGCAACTTGACGTTCGGCTTCTTCAATTCGAGCATCCAACTCTTCCATTGTGTAAAGGGGAAGTCCTTCTTCCTTTTCTGCCTGCTCATACAAATGATCTGCTATCCACCGCTTGTTTGCAGCAGTTAATTTATAGCCAAGAATCGTTTGCCATACGTCTTGTAGTGCCATCGTATTCATAAATAACCAGTTCTATCAAATTGTTGTGTTTTTATACAAAATAAAGAGCATAACGCTTCCTATTTTACCAATAAGCCACGGCACCGAGGCACCGCAGTGAAGGGACGGCAGACCGCCATTCGGTGGCAAAGTAAATGAATATCTATGAAATCGCCAAACTTTTGCGAAACTTTTTGAAGACGAGTGGGTAAAAAGAGGGGAATCGTCCACCTGTATTTACCGCCATTGCACAGGCACCATTACAAGGTTCTGGCAGTCGTCACTTCAAGGTTCTGGCAGTCGTCACTTCAAGGTTCTGGCAGTCGTCACTTCAAGGAAGATGACGGGTGACAGGCTGAGGTTGATACGAGTGACAGGCTGAGGTGGATACGGGTGACAGGCTGAGGTGGATACAGGTGACAGGGAGAGGTGGATACGGGTGTGAGATGGGGAAGATGACGAGTGGGGGGAACTCGGTGGATGCGGGTGGACGTTGGCGATGGACACGGGTACATGTTCGTGGTGAATGTGGGAGGGAGCAAGATTATTTCTTGAACTCCACTCCCTCCACATGGTTGCCCACAAAGATGGGCACGTAGTCGGCGGTTTTGTACCAACGAGGCTTGCCAGGCATGTCGTCGTAGATGGTGCGTCCGTTGATTTTCAGCCCTTCAAACGTGATGTTCTTCACCTTGTGTTCTTCGCTGTAGCCGTTGATGATGGAGAGGTAGGGTGTGTCGCCTTTGTAGCGGATGTTGCGGAAGGTAACGCCCTCCACACCCATGCCTGGTGCGGCACAGTATTTGTCGTTCCAACTCACCTTCACGTGCAGCAGACTCCCCTGGGGACCCTCCCCACCCCCTCCCAAAGAGGGGAGTTCGATGCGGATGTTGTCGAAGAGGACGTTGCGCACCAGGTTGTTGTCGCCGCAATTGATGGCGAGGCAACCCTGATAATCCACTTGCGGCTCGCTCTGGCAGAGGATGTCGATGTTCTCATAGACAAGGTTTTCCACCGTGTCGCGCCGTTCGGGGTGGGGGCCTGCAGCCGCTCCGTGCAGACCGATGAAGATGGGATGTGCCACGTCGGCCCAAAGAGTGGAGTTGCGCATGCGGATGTTGCGGGTTGAACCCTCAAAGCCTTTGCGAGTGGCGTATGCGGTGGTGCAGTCGTCGGAGTTGCGGCAGAAGACGCGGTCGTAGAGCACATTGCTGGAGGCGAAGACATTGAGTCCGTCGCCCCACCCGGGATGGGAGATGCTGCACACGTCGTGGAGCGTCACACCGTCGGAACCGCCCACGGGACAGGTGTTGAGGATGAGTCCGTCGATGAGTACGTTTCTGGAGCGATGCACGTGGCAGCCCTCGTAGCCACGAGGTGGACGTGCCACCCCACGACCGAGGATGGACACGTTTTCGGCATCCTCGATGGCAAAGGTGCCTGTGAAGTAGGAGCCTCCGGCCAAATAGACGGTGGTGTTGGACGGCACAGGGATGGAGTCTTGGCTGTAAAGTCCTGGGGCATAGTAGATGAAGTTGCGCTTGTCTCTTTTAGCCTGCCGCTTGGCCTCGTCGGGGGTGACGGCGGGCTTGGAGGTGAAGAGGAGAAGGTTGGAGGTGATGTCGCCATCAAACTCCACGCTCACGTTTTCGGGCTGGAAGAGGAGAAACTGCACGATGGAGTCGTTCTGCACGTTGGCAATCACGCCTTTGTAGTCGGGACGCACCCGTACATTCTTATATTTCTTATTTTTGCACACCACCCTCACGAACACATCGCCCGTGAAATCGAAGAAGGCATAGGAGATTTCGGAGACGCGGTGTCCCGTCCCGCTGCCCTGTGGCGAGGTGGGGAGCGAGTTCCCCGTCGGAGCATTGACCTTGGCCATGTAGGTGTCGATGCGAGTCCACTCCTTGCTGCCACGGGGCTGGATGAGGACATCGTAGTCGTGCTTGAGGGGGGTACCTTGGGGGGCTGCATAGGTGAAGACTTGGTGCAGTTTTTGCCCTTCCTTCACACCAGGTACACGCACTTCGCGGCTTTCGCCCCGTGCTTCGGCCTTGGCTTGCAGAGCCAGCACCTTCTCCGTATAGGGCATGGAGAGTCCCTTGCGCTTCACGTAGTGGTTGTAGGGCAGTTGGTAGATGTCCCACAATTTGCCACGGCCCATCTGTCCGGGTTCTGTCCAGTCGTTGTAAAGCCCTGTGCAGTCCGTCCATGTCTGGAAGGGTACATCGTGGCCAAGATTGTAGCGGGCGGTATATTCAAAGCCCTTCAGGAGACGGTTGTCCAAGGCTCCCCACAGGTCGTCGCCCTGCTCCCATGCCATCTCGCAGGTCTGAGCCAAGGCTTCCAGACCGAGTTGCACATGACCCTGGTCACGTCCTGTTTCCTGACACTGGCCTGTCTCGCCGACATACATGGGCAGGGAGCCGTTGTCGTTGGCATGGAGAAAGTAGTCGATGGAGGCACGGTAGAGCAGCGAGTCGTTGAGGAAGACGGCGCAGGCCATGCGGCATCGGTTGACGATGGCCCCCCAGTTGCCGTTGGCGTATGGGCTGTCGGCCTCAAACTGGTCGAGAGTGGGCAGGATGGCACGGCGAATCATGGCAGACCACTCTGGAGTCTGCTGTGCTTTCATCAGTGTCATGGCCCGCAACAGGTCGAAGGCTTGAATGGTGCAGAGAGGAGCATCATGGCCATCGAAGCGCTGGAGGGTGTTGGCATAGGCATTGATGATGGCCACGGCCTCGGCGGTCTCACCCCGTTGGGCCAAGTCGAGAGCCGCCCTCATGTCGCGTTCGCTGCCACCCTTCGAATGGCGGAACTGGCCGTCGCGAGCCACCACTTCGTAGGGGCCAGCCATCTTGTAGGTCGTTTGGGCTTGCAGATGCACCTCGCATCCCAACCAGAAACAGAAACAAAGCCAATAGATTCTTTTCATCGTTTTATAGTTTTAAGTCAATCCATCCTTTTGACGCCCCATGCGGAGCCGTGCTGAACACACCATACTTGGCTCCTATCCATTTGCCTTCGCGGGCCTGGAAGGGTTCGGGCAAATCAATGTAGTTCATTCCATCGGTGCTGTAGGCGAAACGGCACACAGCCCCTTTGTCGCACTGAAGTCGCACACTTAGCCGACATTCATAGTTGGGTCTTGCCCCTGCCCCATACTTGCGAGCCTTCATTGTGGCAAGCACCTCCTCCGTCTCCGTGCCTCCTTCATCAGCATTCTTGCAGATGATGCGCTTCAGCACAAACTGCCCACCATCGAACCTCACCGACAGACGACAATAGTCACGCCCCATCACCACAAAGCCCGACTCACTGCCCTCGGCCTTGGCTGTAATGGTCATGTGGAGCGTGTCGATGAAAGTCTCGCCTTCAAACTTCTTCAGATAGAGGTTAGGCACTTCCCACAGGTTCTTGAAGGCAGGAGAGACGTTGTGACCATACACCCGAACACCATCATGGGTGGGAAATCCAAAGGCATCTTGATAGTTGGCATGCCACTGATAAGCCAATGTTTCGCAGCCCTTCGTCCATCCTCCCTGTGCCCTATTTTGCTTGCTGACAGACATCATGGGCCACCCATCCTTCATCTTCACGTCGAGCAGATGCAGAATGCGGCCATAGGCACCACGCTCCTGAAAGCAGACGAAGCCATCGTTCACCCATCCGCCCTGATGAATGCCATCCTGATTGAACACAATCTTACTCTCGTAGGGGCCATAGACATTCTTGCTCCGCAGAGCCACCTGCCAACCATGCTCCACACCTCCGGCTGGGGCGAGGATGTAGTAGTAGCCACCCTTCTTATAGAACTTCGGCCCCTCAATCGTGTGATTCCCGTCCGCCTGTCCGTCATAGACCAGCACAGGCCGCCCTATCACCCGTGTGCCATCAGCAGAGAGTTCACGCACCGTCAGCACACTGTTGAAGCCACAACGGCTGTTGGCCCATCCGTTCACCAGATAGCAGCGACCATCATCATCCCACAACGGGCAGGTGTCTATCACCCCCTTGCCTTCCATCACCAACACGGGTTCGCTCCATCGGCCACGGGGGTCGGTGGTCTTCACCATCCAAACGCCATAGTCGGGGTCGCCCCAATATATATAATAGGTGTCGCCATGCCGACGAATGCTCGGAGCCCACACCCCACACCCATGCTGCACCGTGTTGTAGTGTTCCACAGGCAAAAGCCGCTCCACTGCATAGTTCACCAACTCCCAATGCACGAGGTCGGCACTGTGCAGGATGGGCAGTCCGGGTGTACACTGAAAACTGCTGGCCGTGAGCCAGTAGTCACCCCCACCACCCTCGCACACATCGGGGTCGCTGTAGTCAGCATAGACTATCTGTGCCTGTCCTGCGACAAAGGCCAAAAAGAAAGAAAGGGAAAAGAGTATTTTTTTCATCATCTTTTAGTTGTTTTATGTTGAAGTTCCTTCAGCCGCAAGAGAGCCTCCAGATAGTAGTAGTCAGCATAGATGATGCTGGCATCCACCTCAGTGCCAGCAGGCATGTTGCCCACACTATGAAGCAAGAAGGCCGGATTCTTCTCCCTGCTCTGATAGGCAGGCGAACTCAACGTGAGGAGCATCGCCTCTGCCTCGTTCAGATAGCGGTGCGAAGTGGCCGCATCCACATACTGAGACAGTTCGACCAGCGCACTGGCCACCACCGCTCCCGCACTGGCATCGCGGAAAGAGTGCGGAATCATCGGGTCGCCCATGTCCCACCACGGGATGCCATCCTCGGGCAGACGGGAGAGGTAAGCCTCTGTCACTTTCTGCGCAAAGTCGAGAAACCGCCGTTCGCGAGTGTAGCGATACACCATCGTGTATCCATAGATGGCCCATGCTTGTCCGCGACTCCAGAGCGTGTTGTCGCCAAAACCCTGATGGGTGCAGTTGTAGAGGTGTCTGCCAGTCTGTGGGTCATACACCGCCACATGGTTGCTCGTATAGTCGGGGCGGAAATGGTAGCGCATCGTGGTGTCGGCATGGCTCACGGCTATGTCATAGTTCTCCTTTTTGCCCGAGAAGAACAGCAGTTCCAGGTTCATCATGTTGTCCATGATGGTGTTGTGGCCGCCAAACATCTGCACATTTCGGGGCCACGAGAGCAGTGTGCCCACACGAGGATTGAACAGTGTGGCCAACGAGTCGGCAGCAGCCAAAAGCACCTCCTTGTAATGGGCATCGTGAGTCACCTCCCAACCCTTCAGATAACTGCCTATCATGATGAAGCCTAAGTCGTGGTCATACACAGGTCTGTAGGCCAGATACTCCAGTTCCTGAGTGTATCGGCGCGCCTCAGCCGAGTCGCCGTCCATCCAGAGAATGCCGGGGAAGAACCCAGCACACCACTCCTCGGGCGTCTTCACGCTCCGTAGTGTCCAGTGTTCTTCCCCAGCCTCGACACACCGTGGCGTCACGGTGTAGTCTATCTTGCCTGCTGCATCACGCAGTTGGACAAGCGACCTCTGCACCTGCCGATGGCAATAGTCCAGTTGAACATCCACGTCCAACTGCTGAGCATGGCCCACAAGGCCAAGACAGAAACCTAATGCCGACAGGCAGACAGAAAAACTTTTCATCTTACTAACTATTACCCAAACTATTATCAAAACATTTTATCTATTCTCTCCATCCTACGAAGCGTATGCCTTGAGCCTCGTGCGCACCTCCTTACGGCCGGCAAAAAGATGAGCCTCCACCGTGCGCGGACTCACATTCAGGTTGGCCGCAATCTCGTCAATGTTCCGCCCCTCAAATCGAGCCAGGCAATAGACCTCCCTGCGCTTGGGAGGCATCATGCTGATGGCACACCGTTCCTGCTCCTTCAGTTCCTTCACTCTGAGGCTCTGCTCCGTGTTCTCCACCGCCATTTCAGCATACGCGTACATATATATATTGGTTCGTTCGGCCAGCACCCGGCGGCGCAAACGGTCGAGGACGAGATGGTGGCAGGTCGTGAACAGCAGTCCTCTCACGCTCTCTTCTCTCACACCCACCTGCAACTCCATCAGCCGCACAAAAGCATCCTGCACGATGTCCTCGGCATCGGCATAGTCGCCCACACGCTTGCACACATAGTTGACAAGCCACTGGCGATACTGGATGAATGCGCGTTTGATGATGTCCATAAAGGCAGTAAAAGTTGTTAAAACTGTCGCAAAGTTATCACCTTTTTTCCCCCACGCCAAACTTTCTGCAAGTTTTATGGTTCGGGCAAAGCGTTATGGACTACTTTTTTGTCACATTGTTCGTTCTCAACCATTTGACCAAACTTTTTTTCGATTCCTATCTTATTTTTCGGACAAAGTATTTGGTCTTTTTAGGCAAATGCCCTATCTTTGCCACGACAAAAGAAAACTCGACTAAGATGCTACGACTAACCATTTTTATTGCCTTATTCTGTGCTATGAGTCTCACCCTTCAGGCTCAACCCCTACGCTATTCCGACCAACTCACCTCCTACGATGGATTGGGACACGAAACCGTATTCAAGATTTACAAGGACAAGTCTGGGCTTATCTGGCTGGCCACCAACAAAGGGGTGCGCTCCTACAACGGACACACCGTGGCCCGTGTGGAGAGCAAACAAGAAACTGGCTTCATCCTGGCCCTGTGCGAGACCGACGAGGACAAACTGCTGGCAGGAAGCACCACGGGACTCTACGAAGTGGACCGCCAGGACTACACCCTCCGAAGGATTGCGCCCGAAATAGAAGATGTGACCGCCATCTGCGGTCCATTGGTGGGCGGCTCTGGCGGACTCTGGATGAAGCAAGGCTACGACTACACCCCCCTGCCCATCGAGAGCAGTGTCATCTCGCGAGGCAACTCGGTGACCGACATTGCCCCAGACGGCAAGAAGGGGGCATGGGTGAGCACCCAACGACGGCTCGTCCACCTCTCTCTGCCCGACGGCAAGATGGACAAGTACAGCCTGCCCGACTCGCTGATGCTCCACAACATCCGCTGCATCGCCCTGATAGGCGAGAATCTCCACATCGGCACCCGCAACGACGGCCTGCTCGTCTTCAACACTCGCACCCACGAGACCCGCCGAGGCGTGAGAGTGCCTTCGAGAGTCATCACCGACCTCAACACCGACGGCAAACGCTTCCTCTACGTGTCAACCGACGGTAGCGGTGCCTACACCATCGACACCCACACCCAGACCATTGTGGCCGAACACCACGGGAAGACCGATGCCGTATATACCTTCAACCACGACCCCCAACTGGGCATTGACTACTACGGCTACTATCTGGAGGGCTTCAGCCATCAACTCACCGTGCGGCAAATGGTGGGGCTATACCGATTCGGCTCGCTCGACACCACCACCCTGCCCACCCGCAGCCTGTGCCGACACAGCCACTGGATGGTCATCGGCACCCGCAAGGGCCTTTACCTCATCGACGAGGCTGCCAGCACCACACGCTACATCTCGCCCGAAGAACTCGGAGCCAGCATCGTGACAGACATCGAGTTCTTTGCCGACCAGTTCATCGTGGCTACCTACGAGAGCGGACTGAGGCGGCTCACTCCCCAAGGGGAACTCCTGCCGCTGGTCGAGGACGGCAGTTTCTCCTCCCTACGTATCTCACCCGACGGCAAGTTCCTCTGCGTGGCAGGCAACATGGGCGTGACCATCTTCAACACCCAACTCGACATCGTCCAGCAGTTCAACAGCAAGAACAGCGAACTGACCGATGAGTACCTGACCGACATCCTGCCCGACCCAACGGGCAAGGCATGGGTGGGCAGCCTCTCGCGCCTCTATCTCTACGACCCCGTGATGCAGACGGTGCAGGCGAGCGGATTTCCGCAGGACTTCTTCAATCAAGCCCCATCCCTCCACTTCGCCACTGCTGCCGACGGCGACATCCTGGCCTGGTCGGGCAACCGCCTCTACAAGGCCAAGATGGACTGTAGTGACTATGCGGAAATTCCGCTCTATCAGCGATTCCACATGGGCGACATCGCCTTCATACGCTGGATGAAAGGGAAATACTGGATAGGCACGAGTCAGGGACTTTTCATCGTCAACAAGGATTTCACCACAGGCGCACTCCATCTGAGCGAGGCGGACGGTTTGCCTTCGCCACGGTTCCAGAATCAGGAATGTATGCAGACCAGTGACGGCACCATCTGGATGGTCACCGAACGCGGCATCGTCACCATCAGTCCCGAACAACAGCGGCATCTGTACGACAGCATTGATGCCCATGTGGTGATGAACAGCACCGAATGGGACGGCAGCAGACTCGCCGCCTTCCAGCCCCTGCTGCTCAACTACAGCCACGACCTCGGCAAGATGTACGAATACACCCTCGACCAGGGCGACACCCTCCTCTGCACCGACGGCGAGATGGTCTCCCTGCCCTGGCAGCACTGGGGGCGGCACCGACTCACCGTGTGGCTCATGGGGCACCCTGAGACTCAGACACAACTCACCTACTGGTATCTCCCCTCCCCCCTCTTCTGGGCCATCAGCGTCATCATCCTGCTGCTTGCGCTCACCATCTGGCTGGCCCGCCACGAGGCCGTGCAGACCTACAAGAGCCAGATGGAGGCACACCGCCGACGCGTCGAAGCCGAACGGCTGGCCAAGATGTATGAGCGGCAACGGCTCACCGACGAGGAATGTGCCACATTATATAAAAAGGTGGAAGACTATCTGGCCGCCCAACCTTGCTACACCAACCCCAACCTGCGCATAGCCGACCTCGCCGATGCCATCGGAGTGCATCAGGCCAAACTCTCCCAGGTGTTCAGCATCCACGCCCACACCTCCTTTGCCGACTACATCAACCGCCGGCGCATCGACGAGTTCAAACGCCGAGCCACCGACCCGCGCTACAGCCAATACGCCACCGTGGCACTGGCCGAGATGTGTGGCCTGAAGAAATCGGCCTTCTTTGCTGCTTTCAAGAAGTACGAAGGCTGCACCCCTGCCGAATGGCTGGAGAGGGAAAGAGGAGAGAAGGATTAGGGTTTAGGGTTTAGAGTTTAACGCCTATTTCGATATAAGAGAACTTCATTTCGGAGGTTCTTTTTACCGCTTCGCGGGCTTTAGAAAAACAAGAAAAAATAAAAAAATACAAGAAAAAGCACTCCATTTTCTCTATTTTTTTTTATTTTTTTTTGTTTTTTCTTATCTTTTCAAGCCGCCGAAGGCGTAATTCTTACACCGAACTTACGTAGAGTTTAGGGTGGAGGACGGTAGAGAAGTGAGGGCGCAGAGCAGTACAAAACAGAGTGCCGTGCAGAATGCAAATTGAGTGCCGTACAATTTACATTCTGCACGGCACTCAATTTATAAGTGCAACGGCGTTGCATATAAGGCGAAACAGGGCAGACGAATGGGCAAGGAACGGGGGTGTAGAAAATTTTTTCCGATTTTTTTGATGTTTTGACTAAGTGTTTGCTGTTTCTTGTTCGTAGAGAGAAGAAAAAGGAACAAAAAAAGCAATTTACTTATGAAAACATTGAAGAAACTCATGCTGACAGCATTCACCACGGTGGTGAGCCTGTCGGTTGCGGCACAGGAGTACAGCACGGCCGACCGTGGCTTTCGCCATCCGGGCGGTCTGCACACCCAGGCCGACTTTGACCGAGTGAAGCAACAACTGAAAGAGGGCAACGAGCGAGTGACTGCGGCCTACAACGTGTTGAAGAATGCAGCCTATTCGAGTGCCTCGGCGGCCACCTATCCTGCCGAGACTATCGTGCGCGGCGGCTCGGGCGAGAACTACATCAATGCGGCACGTGGAGCCACGATAGCCTACCAGAACGCCTTGCGATGGAAGATTGACGGCACCGAAGAAAACGCCAAACATGCCGTGCAGGTGCTCATGAAATGGTGTAACACCACGAAGGCTGTGAGTGGAACGTCGGACCAGTGCTTGGCCCGTGGCCTGTATGGCTACCAGTTTGCCCAGGCCGCCGAATTGATGCGCGACTATGAAGGATGGAGCCGGGAAGACTTCAAGAAGTTCCAGCAGTGGATGCTCGATGTGTGGTATCCCGGTTGTATAGGCTTCCTGCGAGGCCGCAACGGCACATGGGAAAACGCTGACAAATGGTGGCAGGCACCAGGCCATTACTGGAGCAACTGGGGACTGTGCAATGCACTGGCGGTCATCTCGATAGGTGTGCTGTGCGACGACGTGTTCATCTACAACCAAGGCATGTCGTTCATCAAGTATGACCAAGTGGGCACGTTCAAAGACCCACGCACGGCCAACCCCATCCTGAACGACGGACTGGCCGAGTTCTGGGGCAATCTGGTGGTGACCACCACGGAATGGGCACAAGAGACAGGGGCCTACGGCAAGGTGGGACAGATGAACGAGAGCGGACGCGACACGGGCCACTCGGCCATGGCACTGGGACTGGCCGTAGATATTGCCCAACAGGGATGGAACCAGGGCGATGACCTCTTTGCCTATATGGACCACCGCATCGCCGCTGGCATAGAGTATGTGGCTGCACAGACGCAGAGTGTGGCAGGGCTGCCCTGGACGAACTACCACTATGCCAGCAGCGGCTACTACTATAGCGACTCGCGCTCCAATCTCATGACGGGGCCTGCCCTGGGTGCGCAGATGCGTCCCTATTGGGGCACGGTGATTGGCCACTACGAAGGCGTGAAGGGTGTGCGGATGCCCTTCTCGGAGGTGTCATACGAGAACATGGGCATCGATGCAGGCGGACAGGGTGGCACGAGCGGCGGCTATGACCATTTGGGCTACTCGGTGCTGATGAACACGCGCACCCCTCAACTGGCTCCTGCCGACCAAGTGCCTACCGAACTGACACCGCAGATGACCTACGGCAGCAAGACTGTGAAGCACAACGAACTGGGCGGACTGACCAACACCTACCAAGCCACGGCCTACAAGAACCGTGCCTTGGCTCCCGGCACAGTGGTGACGTTGTCGCCCCAATTGCCCAAGGGCGAGACTGACACGGGAAAATGGCGGTGGAACACGGGAGAGACGACTCGCGAACTGACCATCACGGCCAACCGCTCATACCTCTACCGTGTGACCTACACGAACGCCAACGGAATCGAGAGCGAACAGAGTTATGCCATCGCGGTGCTGGGCGACTGCCGTCCGAGCACACTGAGACCATCTGTCACCTACGACGGAACCACCACTGTGACCAACGAGGTGGAGGTGCTGAAGGGGGCTTCGGTCACACTCGGAGTGACGGATGCGGCAGGATTGGGCAACTATCAGTGGAGCAACGGCAAGACGACGGCCAGCATCACGCTGACGGATGTGAAAGAGGCACAAGACGTGGAGTGCCACTACTTCAACCAGGGCGGCGGCGAGAGCATCATGACTTTCCACATCACGGTGGCGGACATGCGCCCCGACATCATCCTGAACGGCACCACGCTCCGAGACACGCTCACCCTTGTGGCAACGGCTGGCGACAAGGTGGTGCTGGCTCCTGCCGTACACTCCTCACGCTCCGGTGGCGTTTGGCAGTGGGACACGGGCAGCAACAAGTCTTCGCTCACGTTTGAGAGCATCGAGTCATCGGAACTCCACACGGTCACCTACACCTTTGACGGACAGGAAACACGCTATGACTACCGCATCTATGTGAAGGAGGCGAAGGACCGTCTGGTGGATGTGGGCTACTACACCATCCGCCATCGCGAGAGCGGTCACTATCTGACTCGCGAGGGCGACCTGACGGTGCTGGACTCGGAGAAACTGAGGGCTGCCGATGACGAGCCAGACGACACGCAGGTGTGGTATCTGGACAGGGCGAGCGCTGCAACCTACGACCTGATTTCGGCGGTGGATAATGCCTACATGAAACGAATTGGAGGAGTGCAGGCCAGAAAGGCTTACCGTCCTCACCGCATCATGTTTGCCGCAGGAACAGACTACTGTCAGTTCTACAACAAAGTCACCAGCGGCACGTATTATTGGGCGGTGGGTGCCGATGGTGCGCTGCAATTCGAGAGTACCTCTCAACTGGAGAACTATCCCTTTGAACTTATACGGGTGTCCGACTACATTCCTACAGGAATTGAGAGTGTGGAGTTGGGGGGTGAGAATTTAGGGGATGAATGGTCGGGTGCAGGGGATGGCGAGATTTACGACCTGACGGGTCGCAGACTTGCTTCTCTTCCTGACAAGGGATTTTACATCAAAGGTGGAAAGAAGTATCTGAAGAAGTGAAGAGTGAGATTCAAGTGAAGAGTGAGATTTAAGTGAAAAGTGAAAATTAAAAGTTAAAAACTAAAAACTAAAAGTTAAAAGTAAAAGTTACCATTCCCCTTGATGGCACACACCCCGAATGGAGGATACTTTTACTTTTAACTTTTAGTTTTTAGTTTTTAACTTTTAATTTTCACTTTTCACTTACACTCAGAACCGATAGCCGACCCAGAGGGAGCCGCTGAAGTAGTTTTCTTTGATGCTGTAGCGGGATTTGTTGGTGAAGTTGCTGTACTGATAACTGCCGTAGGCTCCCAGCACGTAGTGTTTGTTGATGTTCCAGGTGGCGGAGAGTCGGGCGGTGCAGTTGAGGGTGATTTTGCTGCCATCGACCATGTCTTTCACTCGCGCCATCACTTGGTCGGCTCCTTCTTTCTCTTCTTCGGTCAAAGTGGAGAGGTTGGCCTTGTGCTTGGAGTGGCTGAAGAAGGTGATGCTGGGCATGACGGATGCCTGGACGAGGAAGCGGCCTGCGTTGGGTGTCCAGTTGTAGCCGTAGCCGCCACCGAGGGAGAGTTTCCAGGTGCGGAACACTTCGTCGGTGCCGATGATGAAGTCTTTCTCAAACTTGGCACGGCTCTGGTAGAAGTCGATGAGGGCGAGGGGGGAGCCGGCGCTTTTCTTCTGGATGCGCGAAGCGGTGCGTCCTGCTGAGTAGGAGAAGTGTTTGTAGTTGAACACGTAGTGTGCCTGCAGGTGGAGGAGGGAGAAGTTGTTGTAGGACTTGTTGATGGGGTGGGTTCCTGCTTTGATGATGTCGCCTGCGGTCATGGGTTCTGCGGCTTGTGTCATGGCGTTGTTAATCCATGCGTCGATGCCCTCTTCGGGGTCGTACATGTCGCCTTTCATCTTCTTGGTGTGGCGATAATCGACGAGGAAGCCGAAGCGTGAGCCGAGCGACTCGATGGTGATTTGCTGGTCGTTCACTTTGCCAATGTTGAAGGAGTATTTGAGGCGGAGGGTGCGATAGCCCACACCGATGGAGGCTGACTGGGTGCCGCTGTGGAGGTCCATGTCGTAGGTGTAGATGTCGCGGTTGCCAAACACGGGGTTGTCTTCCAGCCCGAAGTCTTCCACGATGCCTGGCATAGGCACTCGGAGATGGTATTTGTTGTAGGTGCCATTGCCGCTGACGAAGACCATCCACTTATGTTCGGGCAGGGTTACATAGGTGCTGTCGAACTTGCTTCGGGCGATTTTGGTGATGAAGTTGTCGGCTTTGCCCACTTTCTTTTTCAAAGCACTCTCTTTTTGTGCCATCGAGGTGAGTGGCATGGCCAGCACGAAAAGGGCTGCTAAGGTACGTAGTAAAGTCTTTGTTTCCATTTCTGTTTTTTTTGAGTTGATAATTTTCGAGCACGAATGTAGAGATTTTTCGTTATATAACTGCGCTTGTTTGTGAAAAAAATATAAAAATATGATGTTTTTTTGCGAATCAGAGAGTTTTCTTCCTATATTTGCACAGTTTAATCACTTTTAATACTGGAAACTATGGTACAGAACAAGGACTTGTTATTGCAGCCCATGTCTGACGAGGAATTGGCTGGAATCACCGGAGGCGATGCCGAGGATCAGGAAATGATGCAGGAATGTTTGCATCAGTGCAACATTTCGTATCCCAATGCTAAAAGCATGAGATTGAACTGCCGCATGCAGTGCATGCACTCGTATGGATATATTTAAAAGTTAGGAGTTAGGAGTTAAAAGTTAGGAGTCGTGAGTTAGGAGTTGCCATGCGGCTTGCTCCTAATAAGATACCTAACAGGGTAGCCAATCTAACTCCTAACTTCTAACTCCTAACTCCTAAAACTCTCAACTGTTTTGAACTCAGTACTGAAAGATTTCTTGTCGGCAGCAGGTGTGACCTACACAAACCTGTATGCCGATAGTGTTTTTTATGGCAACCCTAACCGAGGAAACCTCTTGGGGCTGAAGCGGATGCTGATGCGCTATGGCATCAGAACTGAAGGCATCCGAGTGGCCGAAGGGGAGGAGGAGGTTTTGTCTTTCCCCTGCATCCTGCATGTGGGGGACGGCTTTGTGGTGGCGACGGGTCGGGAGGATACACATATTGTATATATAGAAAAAGGAGTGCGGAAGCGAGAGGCTTGGGCAGATTTCAAGCCTCGCTGGGACGGGCTGGCACTGGTAAAGACGGAAGGAACGGGCTGTGAACCCGACTATGAGAAGAACCGCAGAGAGGAGCGAATGGAGAAGGCTCCATTGTGGGGGGTGGTGCTGACGATGTGTGGCATGCTGGCGATGGCGGTGAGTCATATACTGACCACAGAAGCCCCCTCAGCCATGCTGACATCGGCAGCGATGGTGGCACTTGCAGTGGCCGGATTCTGGTTCAGTTTCCTTTTGGCTGAAAAAGAGGCTAAAGGCAGCAGCCGCATCGGCGACAAGTTATGCCGAGCCTTGGGCGAAAGCGGATGTGGAGCAAACAAGACGAAGGAGGGAAAGATATGGGGCACTTTGTCGCTGAGCAGTGTGGGGCTGGGCTATTTCAGCGCACAGATACTGGCCCTGTCGCTGTTGCCCGAGGCGGGTGTCTTTGTGGCAGCCCTCAGTGTGGTGGCTGTATTGTTCTGCCCTTGGAGCATTGCGACACAGTGGAAACTGAAGCAGTGGTGTGTGCTCTGCCTGCTCGTGGTGGCTGTGCTGGTGCTGCAAGGAGGGGTGGGCATTGGGCATTTAGCCGTTGTAAATGGGTCTGTCGGACTGACTGTCAAGGAACTGGGCATCGAGGGCAGGTCTGCCAACCTGCTTGCAGCCAAGGTTTTGCTCTTGATGGGGCTTTGTGTCATCTTGGCTCATTGGCTGACACAGGGTGAACGGCAGAGGCTGATGGCACGTAGGCAAAAGTGGGCTTTTCAGGCATTCCGCAATGAGCCTGCTGTGTTTGCGGCCAAACTGAAGGGCAAAGCACCCGTCAAGATTGAGGAGCATGACGTGACCCAACGTGTCGGCATCCCCGATGCGCCCCACCGACTGACAGTGGTGACCAGTGCCGACTGCCCCCACTGCCAGGAAATGAAACCGCGCATCGAGCGACTGGCTCAGCAGCAAAGGGAGCGGCTGTGCATCGACTATATCATGCTGTCGGACAAGACAGATGAAGAAGTGCATGAATTTATCCAGCGTACTGGCATCAGCGGCACTCCCACCCTGCTACTTGACGGCTATCTGCTTCCTCGTGAGTATGAAGTGGAGGAAGTCTTCAATTTCTAATTCTCAATCATTTAGCATCAAGCCTACATCTGTTGTTTTACCAATTGGTAGAACAGTCCTTTCTTCTCGATGAGTTCCTGATATTTACCTTCTTCAGCCACCCGACCGCCGTCGAGCACGATGATGCGGTCGCAGTGGATGATGGTGCTGAGACGATGAGCCACACAGATGCGAGTGCAACGGAGGGCATCAAGATTTTCAGAAACAGTCTTTTGAGTGAGATTGTCGAGCGCACTGGTGGCCTCATCGAAGAAGAGGACAGAAGGCTTGTTAATCAAGGCGCGGGCAATAAGTATGCGCTGACGCTGTCCGCCGCTGATGCCAGTGCCGCCATCGGACATCAGGGTGTGCATCTTCATGGGCATCTTCTCAATGTCCTTGTCCAATGCAGCCATGCGGGCGGCTTCCCATGCGTCATCCATCGAGGCCTGCGGAGCGGTGATGGTGATGTTGCTGAAGATGCTGCCACTGAAGAGTTCACCGTCCTGCATGCACGTGCCGATGTGTTGACGGAGGCTCTGCTTGTCCACCTTGTCGATGTTGTACGTGTCGTAGAAAATGGCACCACTTTCCGGCTTTTCAAAACCTAAAAGCAGACGCATGAGCGTACTCTTCCCACAGCCCGAATGTCCCACAATGGCCACGTATTCGCCCGGTCGTATCTTCAGATTCAGGTCTTTCAGCACATGCGGTGTCCCCTTCCCATAGCGGAAAGAGAGGTTGTGTACCTCAATGCCACCACTGAGGAAATCCACCTTGGTGGCCTCCTCTTTCGGCTCAGGCACTTCGTCCATGAGCGGTTTCAGCAGTTCGAACAGAGATTTCACATTTGCCATCGACGGCACAATGAGCGACAACGACGAGAAACCTGCCGAGACAAGTCCAAAGGCTGCAAAGAACGCCATGTAGTCGGGGATAGACACCTGATGCACCACGGCCTGATAGTAGATGAGTGCCATGCCTGCCACCGAGATGAAACTGGAGATGGGGGTGGCAAAGCGCGCCAAGTAGTCCTTGTAGGCCGAAGGACGGCTTTCGTTATAAGCCTTCGCCCACTTGCTGAAGGCCCTCACCTCGCTACCCGTTGTCTTGATTTTCTGAATGCCCGAAAAGAGCGAGAAAAGCAATCCTTGCAACCTCGACTGGCGCGGCATGTAAAGGCGTCCCCGCCTGCTCTGAACCCAGTATTCCCAGCACACAAACAGCACATTGACCACCATGATGAGGACGCTGACAGCAAACAACGAGTGGGCATAGTAGGCAACCTGATAGAGGTAGATGAGCGAATAGACGAGCGTGAGCAGATTGCTGATGACACCATCGAGCAGGAAGTAGCACAAGTTCGTCATGCTCATCACGCGGTCGCTGATTTCTCCAGAGGTGTATCGCCTGAAAAACGTGGCGGGCATGGCATAAGTGCGAGCCATCAGGGCTGCCTGCAGAGAAGCCTCAATCTTGCGGTGCATCCGCAGGAGCAAAATGCTTCGGGCTGTCTCGAAGACGACCGTACCCACACTGACACCCATCAAGGCACCCAGCACAAGCCAGATAGAACTCTGGACACCCGAAGGAATGACCGTTTCATAAATCCAGTTGGTCACGTAGGGAGTCACCATGCCCACTGCTGCCACAAGGGCAAAGACGACCAGCAGGCATAAGACATCCGTTGAATCGACGGACTGAAAGCCGAGCGTGAGAATATCCCTGAAAGTGAGAGGCCGCTCGGGAAATCGGCGGTCAAGGCGTAGCGGTTGTGCCACATCCTGCCCCTCACCTTTCCTTGGCTTCTCCATTTGAGGCTTGGCCACCATTTCGTCCAGAGCCTTCCAGGCCTCTTCCAAAGCCTGACGGTTATAGGCTGTTCGCTGTTGCAGTTGTTCGTTAAAAATCATCAGCGTATTTAGTTTTTAGCCATTTTACAATTCACAATCCATTTTTGTTGAAGAACTCACCATCACGCATTTTCCATCAACTCATGGTAATACCCCTTCTGCTCCATCAACTGCTGGTGAGTGCCACGTTCCACCACATGGCCTTCGTCCAGCACGATGATTTCGTCGCAGTCGCGGATGGTGCTCAGCCGATGGGCTATGACAATGAGCGACACACCCAGATTGCGGAGAGCCTGCATCACCTTCTGCTCCGTGTCGGCATCGAGCGCACTGGTGGCCTCGTCCATGATGAGCACCGTCGGCTCCTTGGCCAAGGCCGTCGCAATCTCCAGCCGCTGACGCTGACCGCCCGAGAAGTTCTTGCCATTCTCCGACACCACCGTGTCGTAAGCCTTCGGACGTGAAGCAATTTCCTCATGCATCTGCACATCATTACAAGCCAATATCATGCTGAAATCCTCGATGGACTCGTCCCACATCTTCACATTATCTGCCACCGTGCCGTCGAAGAGCACCACATCCTGGTCAATCACCGCCACAGAGTTGACAAACACGCTGCGGTTGATGTCCTTGCGCAGTTTGCCATCGTAGAGAATCTCCCCTTGCCAAGGGTCGTAAAGTCCCGAAATCAGTTTGGCAATCGTACTTTTTCCACAGCCCGATGCCCCCACAAAAGCCACACTCTTGCCCGGTTCGATGCTGAGCGAGAAGTCTTTGATGAGCGGCGGACGCATGGGCGTATAGCCAAACGTGACGTGCTTCAGTTCCACCCTGCCCATCAGTTTTCCCATGCCCATTTCGCGGTCATCGTCCAGCGTGGAGACCACATCCGGCTCCGTGCGATAGACATCCTCCATGCGCTCCATCTGAGTGCGCATGTTCAGGATATGCTTCAGGGAACCAATCAGTTCGTTCACTGGCCGCATATAACTCCCCACGAAACCCTGGAAAGCCATCAGCATACCGATGGTGAGATAGCCCTCCATGATGTAGTAAACACCCAGTGCCAAGATGAGGTTGTTGGCCACAAACACCACCAACCGCGACAGAGACTCCATGTAGGCATTGAAGGTGTCGCTCTTCATGTGCGCCTCTGAGGCCAGGACATATTGCTGGGCCCAACGCTCGAAGAAACCCTCTTCGGCACCTGCCGCCTTGATGGTCTCGATGCCCTTCACACTGCTCATCGTCACTCCGTTCAGTGCACCCATCTCACGCTCCATCACACGGTTCACATCCACCTGGCGGCCCGAGATGAAGCGCACCAGCAGCAGGTTGAGCACCGAGGCGCAGATGGCAATGAGGGACAAGGGCATGCTGTAGGCCAACATAAAGACCAGATAGACCACCAGCAGCACCACATTGACCAGCACCGGCGCCAGATTGCGCACCAGCGTGGTTGGGATGCTCTCGGCTCCATACATTCGGGTGATGATGTCGCCCACATAGCGCTGAGAGAAGAACCGCATGGGCAAGCGCAACGAGTGCCACAGGAACTGGCTGTTCGCCTCGATGCCCAGTTTCAGCAGAAGCCGGTTGGCATAAGTGCCCTCACACAGTTGAACCACCAACTGATAGAGGATGGCACCACACAGCAGCAAGAAGAAAGGCACAACCTTCTCCGGCTGTTCACCGGGCAGGACAACATCCAAGAACTTCTGCGAGAAGATGGGGAAAGCCACCGTGGATACGGTCAGCAGCATGCCAATCAGCATCGAGATGAAAAAAGCCTTCTTCGCCCCCTTGAGGCGACGGCGCACAAAACTCAGGATGGAGGCCGGCGCGCCTTCCTTCACAAAGTCTTCGTTGGGTTCAAACACCAGTGCCACACCCGTATAGCAACCTTTCAGTTCCTCCAGTGGCATCTTCACACGTCCGCGAGCAGGGTCGTTCAGATAGACACGCTTTCGGCTGCACCCCGTCATCACCACAAAGTGGTTAAACTCCCAGTGCAGGATGCAAGGACAAGGCAGTTCGCACAGACGCTCCGCCTCCACCCGGCCGCCCCGGGCTGTCAGTCCGTGCAGCCGTGCAGCCTTCACAATGTTGAGCGCACTCGACCCGTCGCGCGACACACCGCAATCCACACGCATCTTCTCCAGCGGCACCCAGCGGCCCCACGAGGCCAGCACCATGGCCAACGAAGCGGCTCCACACTCCGTGGCCTCCATCTGCATGATGACAGGTACTTTCTTTTTCATACCAAACAAATTCATTTTGAGTGCAAAGATACTGTTTTCAGTGAAAAGTGAAAAGTGAAAAGTGAAAAAACTTAAAAAAGGAGTGAGAAGGAATGAAAGCCGATACTCTGACATCAGCATCCCACTCGGCTCCCACTCCTTTCACTCCTCATCACTTTCACTCCTTTCGCTCCTTTTACTCCTCAAAAACTTAGATTTTTCACTTTTCACATCTCACTTTTCAGTGAAAACACGTACCTTTGCACCCAAGAAACAATCAAAAAACTCAAAATAATGAAAGACTTTGTACAAGAACTGACCTGGCGCGGCATGATTCACCAGATGATGCCAGGCACCGACGAACTGCTCAAGAAGGAGCAGGTCACAGCCTACCTCGGCATCGACCCCACCGCCGACTCACTCCACATCGGACACCTCTGCGGCGTGATGATGCTCCGCCACTTCCAGCGTTGCGGCCACAAGCCCCTCGCCCTCATCGGCGGAGCCACAGGCATGATTGGCGACCCCTCGGGCAAGAGCACCGAGCGCAACCTGCTCGACGAGGAGACCCTGCGCCACAATGTGGCCTGCATCAAGAAGCAACTCGCCCACTTCCTCGACTTCGACAGCGATGCGCCCAACCGCGCTGAACTGGTCAACAACTACGACTGGATGAAGGACTTCAAGTTCCTCGACTTCGTGCGCGACATCGGCAAGCACATCACCGTCAACTACATGATGGCCAAAGAGAGTGTGCAGAAGCGACTGAACGGCGAGGCCCGCGACGGACTCTCCTTCACCGAGTTCACCTACCAACTCCTGCAGGGCTACGACTTCTACTATCTGAACGAGCACAAAGGCTGCAAACTCCAACTCGGAGGTGCCGACCAGTGGGGCAACATCACCACAGGCTCCGAACTCATCCGCCGCATGAACGGCAAGGAGTGCTTTGCCCTCACCTGCCCCCTCGTGACGAAGAGCGACGGCAAGAAGTTTGGCAAGACCGAGAGCGGCAACGTGTGGCTCGACCGCAACTACACCTCGCCCTACCAGTTCTACCAGTTCTGGCTCAACGTGAGCGACGAGGACGCACAGCGCTACATCAAGATATTCACCATGCTGGACCGCGAGACCATCGAGGCCGCCATAGCGGAGCATGTCCAGGATCCCGGACGCAGAAGCCTCCAGAAGCTTCTTGCGAAAGAGGTCACGGTGATGGTGCACGGCGAGGAGGAATACGAAAAGGCGCTCGCAGCCTCGCAGATGCTCTTCGGCAAGAGCAGCGGCGAAGACCTGCGCAAACTTGACGAAAAGACCTTCCTGGAGGTATTCGAAGGTGTTCCCACCTTTGAAATCAGCAAGG
>DGSP01000044.1 GCA_002393555.1 Prevotellaceae bacterium UBA4359 | reverse complement strand
TGTTTTTTCTTCGTCCGCCGAAGGCGTATATCTTATACCGAACTCACGTTGAAATAAAAAATGTGGGACGGAGCAGGGAGGGGAGGGTGGGGTGGGGGAGGGAAGACGGTCGAGGCTGAGAAAGAAAAGGAGAAAGAAGAGGAGAAAGAAAAGGAGAAAGAAGAGGAGAAAGAAAAGGAGAAAGAAGAGGAGGAGGGTGGGGTGGGGGACGTAACTGTCGGCTTCACAAAGAGTTCCGTGGGTGGGTGAAATTTTTTTGAAAAAAGTGGGTGGAATTGTTGGTGGTTAGAGAGAAAATCCATACCTTTGCACTCGGAAAAAGTTATCCAAAACGGGAAAGTTTTGCAGGGAAGAAAATGGAAAAGTTTTCCGTTTTGGAGAAGAAGAGCAGAAGGGTTGATTTTGAATCTAATTGAAAAATAAGAGGTTACGTTTTAGGATTGGAGAACTCGGGGAATGCTGTAGGGGTGAAAAGTTTTCCAAAACCGTGAGAAAAGGTCTGACAACGAGAAAGGGAGATGGGCAAGATGGGATGTGGATGGCATCGGGAGATATGATGCACTCGGACAGACTTGTGAATGAGGAAATTGAGGGGCTGAAGTTATACCACTGGTGGAGGTGGAGAGGGGGAGATTTGCGCCCGAAGGAGACGGAATGAGGGAGGGATGAAAAGAGGGTGGGGGAGTGGAGCCTCATGCGGAAGTCACCCTGCGGAGGAACCTACGAAACCTCCCTCGAAAGGACAGACAGAAACACCCTTGCAGAGGAACAGACTGAAACCTCCCTTGCAGAGGAACAGACGGAACCTCCTTGCGGAGGTGCAGACGATGCGGGGACTTGCAGATGCGAGCAATCATACACATATATATATTATATAAACGCATAGAAAGAAAATGGAAATCAAGAATTTCACCATCACGAAAAGGGACGGCTCGAAGGACCGCTTTTCGCTGGACAAAATCATGAACGCCATCGTGAAGGCGTTTGAGAGTGTAGATGAGCAGACCGACCTGGGCACCATCTCGAAGATTCTGAGTCGCCTGGAGATTAGGGACGACATCAAGGTGGAGGACATCCAGAACCAGGTGGAGTTGGCCCTGATGCAGGAGGGTCACTACAATGTGGCCAAGTCGTTCATGCTCTATCGCCAGCAGCACTCGGAGGACCGCGAGACGCTGTCGAAACTGCAGTTCCTGTCGGACTACTGCGAGAGTGTGAACGCGGCCACTGGCTCGAAGTATGACGCCAACGCGAACGTGGAGCACAAGAACATCGCCACGCTCATCGGCGAGTTGCCCAAGTCGAACTTCATCCGCCTGAACCGCCGCCTGCTGACCGACCGCATCAAGAAGATGTATGGCAAGCAACTGGCCGACGAGTATATCGACAAACTGACGCACCACTTCATCTACAAGAACGACGAGACCTCGCTGGCCAACTACTGCGCCAGCATCACGATGTATCCGTGGCTCATCGGCGGCACCAGCAGCATCGGCGGCAACTCCACGGCCCCGACGAACCTGAAGTCGTTTGCCGGCGGATTCATCAACATGGTCTTCATGGTCTCCTCGATGCTTTCGGGTGCCTGCGCCACACCCGAGTTCCTCATGTACATGAACTACTTCATCGGCAAGGAGTATGGGCTGGACTACTGGAAGCGCGCCGACGAGCAGGCCGACCTCTCGCTGAAGAAGCGCACCATCGACAAGGTCATCACCGACTATTTCGAGCAGATTGTCTATTCGCTCAACCAGCCCACCGGCGCCCGCAACTATCAGGCCGTCTTCTGGAATGTGGCCTACTATGACCGCTACTACTTCGAGAGCATCTTCGGCGACTTCTACTTCCCCGACGGCTCCAAGCCCGACTGGGACGGACTCTCATGGCTGCAGAAGCGCTTCATGAAGTGGTTCAACCGCGAGCGCACACGCACCCTGCTCACCTTCCCCGTGGAGACGATGGCCCTGCTGATCGACAAGGACGGCAAGCCGAAAGATGCCGAGTGGGGCGACTTCACAGCCGAGATGTATGCCGAGGGACACTCTTTCTTCACCTACATGAGCGACAACGCCGACTCGCTCTCCTCGTGCTGCCGACTGAGAAACGAAATCACCGACAACGGCTTCTCCTACACCCTCGGTGCAGGCGGTGTCTCGACCGGCTCGAAGTCGGTGCTGACCATCAACCTCAACCGCTGCATCCAGTATGCCGTCAACCACAAACTCGACTATCTCGACTATCTGGCCGAGGTGATTGACCTCTGCCACAAGGTGCAACTGGCCTACAACGAGAACCTGAAGGACCTGCAGGCCCACGGCATGCTGCCCCTCTTCGATGCCGGCTACATCAACATCAGCCGCCAGTATCTGACCATCGGCATCAACGGCCTGGTGGAGGCCGCCGAGTTCATGGGCCTGAAGATTACGCCCAACGACGACTACCAGCACTTCGTGCAGGGCATCCTCTCCCTCATCGAGAAATACAACAAGCAGTACCGCACCAAGGACGTGATGTTCAACTGCGAGATGATTCCCGCCGAGAACGTGGGCGTGAAACATGCCAAGTGGGACCGCGAGGACGGCTATTTCGTGCCGCGCGACTGCTACAACTCCTACTTCTACGTGGTGGAAGACGACTCGCTCTCCATCATCGACAAGTTCAAACTGCACGGCGCACCCTACATCGAGCACCTCACGGGCGGCTCAGCCCTGCACATGAACCTGGAGGAGCACCTCTCCAAGCAGCAATACGCCAAACTCCTGGAGGTGGCTGCACAGGAAGGCTGCAACTACTTCACGTTCAACATCCCCAACACCGTGTGCAACGACTGCGGCCACATCGACAAGCGCTACCTGCACGAATGCCCCAAGTGCGGCAGCAAAAATATTGACTACATGACCCGCATCATCGGCTATCTGAAGCGCGTCAGCAACTTCTCGCAACCACGCCAGGAGGAGGCAGCACGCCGCTACTATGCCCATGCAAGCGCGTGAACAACGATGATTTTCAACAACGAATCTCACGAATAGAAAAATGCCGCAAGCGGCGACGAATGGAAACGAATGTGGCTGCTTAACAACCATCACGCATTCGATTCCATTCGCTGCCGCTTGCGGCATAAAAAAGAAAAATCCGCCTCATTCGTGAAATTCGTTGTCAAAAAAATTGAATCAAAGTCAAAGCAAAAAATTCGTGTAACCCATGCTCAAGTACGTCAACACAGGCATCGTGTTTCAGGAGATACCCGACGAAGTGACACTGGCCATCAACATCTCCTCCTGCCCCTGCCGCTGCCCCGGATGCCACTCGCAGTATCTGTGGGAAGACATCGGACTGCCGCTCACCACCGAGGCCATCGATGCCTTCATGGAGAAGTTCGGCCACGACATCACCTGCATCGCCTTCATGGGCGGTGACGCCGAACCCCGCCGCATCAACCGCCTGGCGCAGTACATCCACGAGGAACACCCCCACATGAAGGTGGCCTGGTACAGCGGGCGCACACGGCTCTCGTCCGAGGTGAACCGCGAAGAGTTCGACTACATCAAACTCGGCCCCTACCTCATGCACCTCGGCCCGCTCAACAAGCCCACGACCAACCAGCGGCTCTACAAGAACCTGCACGACGGCATCCAAGCACCCGACGGCACGTGGGAACGACCCAACACGTGGGGCGACATCACCCACCGCTTCTGGCCTGCACATGCGCAGGGCAGGCAATAAAAAGAATCGGAGCAATCAAAATTTTTCTGATTGCTCCGATTCTTTTATTGCTCCGCTCAGAAGTGATAAAAACTAACGCTACGCCTACCTTTTTGCCTTGGCATATTTAGCAGCCGTTTGGGACAGTTGGGCTATCTCCTTACCGAAGTTATATACATCTTCGCCGTACTGTCCGCCCGTCAGTTCAAAGATGTTCTTCGCGTCGTCGCCTTCGCCAAACTTCACCTGACTGAGCGTCTCGTTCACGACGGCTTCTGCCAGGTCACCATTGCTGATGCTTTCATTGATGGAGATGGCAAAACCCTTGCTTGTTCCCACTTTAGAGAAGGAAGCATTTGCAGCATCCTTCACGTTTCCCATTTTGAAGATGGAGAAGACCTCCTTGGCATCCTTTGCATTGCCAGTCTTCAAATCGTAATCGTATGAGGTCACCTTTTTCCCTATCTTCAAATCTCCCTTGAGCGCCGTTTCCCCGTTGAGGAACTTGTCCAACTTCGACATAATTTTGTAACTTGCATCGCCCTCAGGCACCAGACCCTTCTTAGCGTACTCTACATAGTCTTTCGAACCTTCCTTGAGGGTCGTGAAGCCGATGCTGACGCCCTTGCTGATGCCGAAACTGACCGTCGAGGAACCCACACCGCTCAGGCCTGCCTTCAGCGCCTTGCCCAGGTCACCGCCCGAATCGTTGTACTCCTTCATGCCCGACTTCAGGAACTCCGTGCCTACAGTGATGCCATACTCTCCCTTCCATGAGCCACTAAGGTTGCCCGCCTCGTTCTGGATGACGCCTAAGGCACCTTCGCCCATGCGGACGGCCACGTGTCTCGCCGCTTCCAAGCCCGACTTGCCTTTCGCTACGGCTTCGCTCACACCCACGAGGGTGGACTTGGCGAAAGTGTAGGCGTTCTTGATTTGGCTGCCGCCAGGGGTGACACTGCTCAACACGTTCACGCCTATCTCGGCAGCCTTGTCCACCTTGTCGAGGTATTTCTCCTTCTCGCCCCATGCATCGGCTTCAGCCATGTAGGTGCGGCGGTCTATCTCGTTCATCAGTTTCTCCCACTTGATGGCTGATCTGACGGTCTTCTCATCGGCTGCCACGTGGTACTTCTCGGCCAGCCTCTCCAGTTCAGCCTGCTTCTGTTCAGCCCGTTCCTGCTCGGCCTTCCAGTCGCGGTACCCCTTCATTTCGTCGGAGTAGCCACGCTCAAGGTCACGCTGGTTCTGCGCATCCCATTGGGCACGCTGCTCAGCCACGTTGCGGGCAGCCGTCTCTGCATCCTGCTTCAGCACCCCGGCGTTCTCTGCTTCGTAGCGCAGACGTTCCGCGATGTCGTTTTGATGATAAGTCATGCCGCTGTCGGAGAACCACGTGCCATCGCCGTTCGAGTAGTAGTGAACGTCCTTGCCCGTCACAGGGCTCTTCATCACGATGTCGCCATTTGGCTGCTGCGAAAGGAACTGGTCGCCGTAGGGGTAATCCTCTGGACGGAACGCATTGGGGTCGGGTGGGGGAGGGGGTGGAAGCAGTTCCGACGGCACTTGAGGCACTGGCGATGGGGGAGGGGGTGGAGGCAGTTCCGACGGCACTTGAGGCACTGGCGGCGGGGGAGACAGTGGAACAATGCCCATGCCACTCATACCACCTATGCCGCCCAGCAGCAACGCCAACAACATGCCGACCATGTTGATAACTGCCGATGTCGTGGCATCCGTGTGTTCGCCCAAGTCCAAGGGGTCGCCCTCACCGTTGAGCCACTTGAGCAAGTCAGACAAATATTGTGTCTGGATGATGCGCTCTTCCTCGCTCAAAGCATCTGGGTCACCTATCAGTATTTCCTCTACTTCAAAGCAGACATGGGGCAGCACCATCCATTTACATGCCGCATATCTGTTATTCCCTCCAAAATATTCCTCAATAGATTCGTTCCCCATCAGTATTAATTTAACATATTGCCCGTCCTTGTCAAAAGAAAAGAAGGCTAACGAATCTACCACACCTGCTGCTTTGGACGAAGTGCTTTCCTTATGCTGTGGCGTCGACTTCCATTCCCTACGGATAACATTCTCCAATGTTTTCAATTCCCCGTCTGCCGTATAGTGACAGTCCATAGCATAATGGAAGCCAATGCCTTTTCCTGTTTGCACCATCCGCAAGTCCTTGAGGGCTAACGAACTGTGTATCTCCATTTTTCCTTTGGGAGAAAACCCGTCAAATCCAGCAGACCATACAAAGTTATAGTCCACGGAATAGTTTCTGTTTATCCCCTTATCATCCCTATAGACACAGAAACTTTCGCCGCTGATTGGGTTACCGAACTGGTCTTCAACCTTGAATTTACCAAAAAGGGCACCCAACATACTATGCATGTGTCCAGCAGCATATCTTGGCTTCAGTTTCATGCCTATCACCTGAACACCCTTAGCCTCAGTCAAAGAGTCGATATTAACGTATAAAAGAAACCCTCCCCCAAAAGCAACTTCTACAGAAGTATTCTCTTTTTTGCCCCCTATTTCCAAAAACTCCACAGGCTTCACCCACTTAGCCCCATCCACCTCACGTTTCTCCCCGTCGGCATGGGCGGAAAGGCACAACGCTACGGCCAGCAACGTGAACACTAACCGCAACCATTTTCTCTGATGTATCTTTTTCATGCTCATACAGATTCATATTATCTTTGTGAATAATACGGAGGTGGTGCAGTCGCCACGGCGGGTTGTTGCTTTTTCAGCAGCATCATCAACAAGCCGAGGACGAGGCTCAGGAAGAGGAATATCCATGCGAGCCAGAAGCACCAGTGGAGACCGACGAGGCTGAGACCCACAGCCAAGGTGAAGCCGAGGGTCATGCCCGTCAGGAAACGGGTGACGGAGAGGAATGTGGGCACCTTGCCCTTCGTGAAGGTGCGGGCTGCCGAGAAGATGAAGCCCATGACGAAACTGCTCTTGTTGCCCATGGCCTGCAGGAGCAGGACGAGCGACACGATGCCCACCATGGAGTTCTGCCAGCGCTGGTTGATGTTCATGAACGTGTAGAACAGCAGCGCCAGACCCAGACCGCACAGCAAAGGGGCGACACCGCTGGCAGCATCTTTCGACATGCTGGTGAACATGCCTTTCACACCGCCTGCCACACCCACGAAGGGTGGCTTCTTCTCGAAGAGGGGCAGGATGGCGGAGTTGATGAACACGGCCACGACGACCTTGCCCACGATGCCGCCCACGGCTCCGAAGAAGCCGCCGAAGAGGCCGCCCTCAGCGTAGGAGAGGAAACTCAGAAACTGCAGGGGCCAGGGGAAGGGCTTCAGGAGGCTCGACAGGACGCCGATGACCATCCACACGAAGCCGACAGCCATGGTGGGCAGCAACTTGAGGGGGTTCTTGAACACTTGAAGACCCTGTTTCAGGATGTTCTTCAGATATTGGCCTAAGCCTATGTTCTCTTGTTGTGGGTCCATATCTTTGGTTCCTTAGTTAAGTTTCTGATGTTCCAAACGCTTCATTTTCAACA
>DGSP01000070.1 GCA_002393555.1 Prevotellaceae bacterium UBA4359 | reverse complement strand
GGAACCAATTATTGGAAATTATTGGCAATTATTGTCCGAGAAAACAATGCGGCTTGCCGCATGATATAAACCAACGTGAATCCGGCGAAAATTACAACTATTCAATTCATGAAAAATTCGTGGTTAATTCATGATAATTTATGTCTAAAATAAAACACGAATTTCCATGAATTAACCACGAATTTTTCATGAATTATTTTTGTTTGAAGTCACCGAACTCACGTATTAAGAGACTCCGTTTCCCCACTACGTGCAACGCCGTTGCATATTCAAATTGTACGCCGTACAATATACAATCAGTACGGCACTCCTATTATAATTTGTACGACGTTGCACCGAGAGCGGTCACGGCATTCCATCGAACCCGACGCCGCTATCTGCCAAAAAAACACACAAAAACAACAAAAAATCATCCCCTTCCCATTTTTTTTCTCCTTTTTTTGTTTGTTTCACATTTTTTATGTTTATTTGCAACTTGAATTGGATGAGACATAAAAACCAACCAAATAACAACTTTCTTTAATTAACTTTATTTATTAACTTCTAAAACCAAATTCCTATGAAAAAGAAACTACAATTTCTTTGTTCGTTGGTGGCTCTGATGTGCTTTGGCGTAGCCACTTATGCACAAACAGATTGCACAGCGAAAGTTGGGACTTCCAAGGAATCATGGGGCGGTAATGGTACATACGGCAGTGTCCAGACATATGCCGGTACAACCACTCCTCTCGTTGAGTTCTATGGATCTTCCGATGCTGGGACAAAGCTAAGTCAAGCCATTACAGGCCTTGACAAAGGCATCTACGAAGTGACCGTGTTTGCCACCTCGCATAATGCGTGGGGCAACCATGGTGCCATCCTACAAGAGGACGCAGACGATGTTGCCTACATCTTTGCTACGGCAGGTGGAACGACTCTAAAAGAGTTCTTCACCGCTCACAAGAACTCAGGGATGAGCGCAGATGAACCCTACAAAATCACCATCAGTAACATCATTGTTCCTAATGGCGATTTGACAATCGGTTTGGCTCTTGACAAATCAGGTCAAACGGAATGGCAAACCATCCAGATTTACCAGCTCACTCGCACGGGCGATATTCCATTGACAGAGCTGAGCAATATCTACAATAAGGCAAAAGAGAATGCCACTAATCTGACGACTGAAACAATGTCGAATACAGCCAAAAAGGCTCTGACTGATGCAATCGTCGACTATTCAGAAGTGGATCAAACATCCGAAGAAGCGCTTACCACGGCCATCAATGCATTCAATGCAGCCAGCAAAGCTGCAGAGGTTTCCATTGCCAGCTATAAAATTATCGCAACGGGTTCTATCCCAGACAACTCTCTTGCGGGCTGGACATGCGAAAACGCTAATACTTTCCACATTAACACGTGGTCTGGCGAGGGTAACTCAGACGGTTCGAACATGAAAACTCCATTCATCGAGAACTGGGTAGGCAAAGGCAGTTTCCTGGGCGCAGGTAAGGTCTATTACAAACTTGAAGGTCTGGAGCCTGGTGAAGTGTACTACGCACAGGCATTGGTACGTTCTTATAACGAGGCAAACTCCGATGCGCCCAATGGCCCCAACTTCTTTGTCAATGATGTTGTGACAAGTCTTTCCGAGGCAGGCACTACTTTCACCTATAATGGAATGTCTGGTATCTATGCCACTTTGGGTGGTGCTGCCACTGTTGATGCTGATGGTACTCTGACACTGGGCGTTGAAATTGCCAACGACCGCAACTACAACTGGGTGGCATTCAAGAATGTCAAGATTCAGCCTATGGCTGATGCCTTAGCTGCTATTGTTACAGAGGCTCAAGCCATTGAAGAGAGTTCTCTTCCTGAAAAAGCATACCAAAAGTTGCAAACAACTATCGAAGAGAACAATAAGACATATACGACTGCCACTGAGTACGAGCAGGCCATTGCCAACATCCGAGCCGCCATTGCGGAGGCTCAACTTTACGCAAATGCAAAGGCTCAGTTGGAGAGTATAGAAGCGGCTCTTGAGGGAACAAACGTTTACACGGAAACTGCCTATAACACTTACTATGGTGATTATTTGAAGAAGTACGAAGAAGGTACTTTCACAACTGAAGATGCTGGCAAGTTGTCTGCGGGTTCTCGTGTATCAGGTTCTATTCCAAACATTTTGCTGGAACCATGGACTATTGGAGAAAATAAGGCACTTCCTGATGACAAAGGTCTTTACATCAACACATGGTCAGTTGAAGGAGATACTGACGGCACAGAGTTCAAGACTCCATTCTTTGAATATTGGACTGGTGATAATAATTCGCTCGGTGAGAACACCTTGACTGCAACACTCGAAAACGTTGCTCCCGGATCATACGAAGTTTCCGCATGGGTACGTGTTCGTGCCAAGAATGGCACCGCTGCAACTGACGCTACAGGCATCACGCTGTCGGCCAACGACGGCGAGGCTGTTGACGTGACAGAAGGAGAAGCCGTGGGTACCTCACAATTCAACATTGGGAAATACACTGCCTCTGCCACTGTAGGCGAGGATGGCATCTTGAAGATTAAGTTCAACGTGGCTGCCGACAACAACATCTCTTGGCTCTCGTTCAAGGACGTGAAGTATGCAGCAGTAGCAGAACCTGCAACAGCCATCGTAAACGCTGAGTTCAACCCCGAGGCTGAACCCCTCGGCTGGGAAAAGGTCAATCCAGAGCAGTACTATGACCTCGGCATGGGTCTCATCGGTACCTATCAAGTGCGCGGAGAACATCCCGCTGCCACTGTTGACGAGACCCACCCCGCCACTGAGTACGCTGCTGGTTTGGAGTGCCGCTGGAAGACCAACTATGCTGCCTTCACGCAGACTACAGCCAACCTGCCAACAGGTTACTACAAACTGACTTTTGATGTAGAGAACACCAACGCTTCAACAACCAGTGCCGCCTACGAGAACCGCTTCACGGTCACTGTAGGAGAGAATGTCTATACAGACGAGAGCACTGAATGGATGAATGGCAAGAGTGCATGGACCACTCACACTATCGCCTTCCCCGTTGAAGAGGCTGCTCCTATCACCATCAGTCTGGGCTATGGCACCGGTACGAACAACTATGGTGTGGGCAACACGCCAAACCTCTTCGTGAGCAACCTGCAACTGACAACGGCTGACCCCGTGATTGAGGCTAAAACAAAAGCCCTTGCAAAGATTGCTGCACTTGCCCCTGTGGGCGACGCTCTCTTCCAGTATGCTCAGGCCGACATCGAAGCAGCCAAGGCTGCCGTAGAGGTTGCCACAACAGTAGCAGAAGTGGAGGCTGTGGCTATGCCTGCACCTAACGCTCCCGACGCAGAGAAGCAGTATGCCTTCCAGTTGAAGTTGGATGGTGAGACTCCTCTCTACATGAACCTGACAGAAACTGGTATCACGATTGCAGAGGAAGCCACTCCTCTCTCTTTCGTTGAGACAGAGACTGCCGGTCAGTACAATCTCGTTGCTGATGGCCTTTATGTAGGTTTGGCTGGTGGCAATGCATGGACAATGTCAACTGCCGCCGACAATAAGGCTGCATGGACATTCACTGCTCTTGGCAATGATGAATACTACATCAACAACCTCGTGACCGCAGGTCGTTTTGTTGGTACTAACGCGGCTGATAAAGCGGCTGGAAATCCATGCTATGCAGACAAACAGACTTCTAATGGCAACGTGGTGTGGATTATCACAGAGTACGTGGCACCAACTCCTGAGCCAATCAATATGACCGACCTGACTCCAGCAATGTTCCACAAGTGGACACTTGTTGAACCAATCGAAGTTTCTGTTGAAAACCAGCCATGTGCCAATGGTCTCTACAAGCAGGACGGCAGCGTTTATGGCGACATGAGCGTGAACCCCGACCAGTATGCTGACCTCTCAGAGTGGGATTATCTCACCATCGCTGCCACAGGTGGCGTACCACGTCTGATTTTCAACCGCACGGCTGACCTTACACAGGCAGAAGGCTCTGAGGCATGGAAGGGTACTATCCCATTGCAAATCCAAGATACTGAGAGCGAGTATCTCGTGAGCAAAGACAATGACATCTATGTTTACGACCTCAAGGCCATCAAGGAGTTCCTCGGTGGCACAGTACACCTCAACGCTATCAAGGTGGCTGGCGGCGGCCAGATGACAACCCATGCCATCAAACTGTCCACTATCCAGCCTTGCATCCCAACATGGTACACCATCACTTCTGCCGATGGCATCGAGAATGGTACAGTTTCCGCTTGGGAGAAGGCCGTAGAAGGTGCACCCGTGAAGGTCACTGCAACTCCTGCTGAAGGCTATGAACTTGAGGCTATCAACTACATAGCCGAAGGCGAAGAGACTCCAACGGCTGTGGAAGAAGCAACCTTCACCATGCCTGCTGCCAACGTCACAATCAGCGCAACCTTCAAGAAGGCTCCTGAGTACATTGTCTCTGACCTGACAAAGGAAATGTTCCATGACTGGTCTGCCGCTGATGCCACAGCAGAAATCACAACAGAAGAGGCTGCTTGCGATTACGCTATTGGCGACACAGAAGCAAAGGCTGAAGGGACATCCCTGTATGGCAATGGCAATGTATTGGGACAGAGTTTTGCAGACTTGACTGACTATAAGAGTCTGACATTGACCGTTGAGTCTGGCAACATTCGCATCATGCTCAATACCGTAGGTCAAAGCAATCCAAAGACTTTTATCGAACTGAATAACGGCACCAGCAAACCTTATTTCAGCATCAATGGCAACACTTGGACTGTTGACTTCGACAAGTTCAAGGAAACTGAGAATGTTGAATATGTTCACCTCAACGTGATTAAGGTTGCATGGGGTACAACGGCAGCCATTTCAGCCGCCAAACTGAAAAAACTTGACGAAACAACTCCAACTCTCTACGCTATCACCATCGCTGAGACCGAGAACGGTACAGTGGAGGCTGACATGGAAGAGGCTGAGGAAGGTGCAACCGTAACCATCACGGTTACTCCTAACGATGGTTTCATGGTGGATGAGGCATCCTACAGCTACACGCTGGATGGTGAAGCAGAACCTACTGTGGCTGAAATTGCTGAGCCAGAAGAAGGCAATGCTGCTACCATCACCATGCCTGCAGCCGACGTGACTGTGAACATCACCTTCAAAGCTATTGAGGTTGAGCCAGAGACTCCAACAATTGCCGCCACACTTGTACACACGGCAAGCGCATCTTGGGGTAGCAACAGCGGACGTGCCAACACAGTGGATAGCGAGAAAGAATACTACAACAACGACACACCGACTAGTTGGGCTGGCGCAGCATTTGCAGAATTCAGTCTCGATATTCCCAATGGTGCTACTATCACCAAGGCTACTCTGAACTGGAGTGCATTGAATGGCAACAACAAATCAGACCGCACCAATAACGTGTACTACCTGAATGCTGGAACATCGCTTGACTACACGGCTATTCCTACAAGCACTGATGCTTATCAGTTCACTGATGCCAAGACTTTGGTTACCACCATCGTAGGCAAAGGTACTTATGTGGAAGCAACTGACGCAACAGATGCCGTTAAGGCTATTGCCGCAGCCAAGGAGAACACCATCATCTTCCAGTGGACTGGCAACAATGGCGGTGCAGAACTGTATGGCAAGGCTTCGGAGAACGCTCCAACACTCATCATCGAGTACATCCCCGGTGCTCCAGAGATTGCCAACTGGTCATTCGATGAGAACGCAGAGGATGTCATCACTGTGACCACTCAAGGCTATGCACGTAACATCGCAGAAGGTAGCGACCAAATCACTGGTTTGCAGCCTGTGACGGGCTGGACTCCTGTTGCCGAGCAGACGGCTGGCGACCCCGGCTTCACGGGTGGTGTGTTCGCATACGGTTCTGAGAACTTGTTGAACAACAAGGTGGCTGCTCCTGCTGCTGCTCCAGAAGACAGCGAAAGTCCTTCTGCTCTTGGTCTTTCCGCCGTATGGGAAGGTATTGCTCAGTACACTCAGGAGGTGACACTCCCTGCTGGTGACTACAAGTTCACCTATACTGCCTACAACGGTGCTAACACGGGTGCTGTGACCAAGAACCTCTTTGGCTTCGTGGCTGGGGACGGCACGGCATTCCTCTCTGACCAGAAGACATTCCCCGTTGGCGAGTGGAACACTTACGAAGTGGCTTTCACTGTCGATGCTGAAACGACTGGTAACATCTCCGTCGGCTTCCAAGGTGCAGGCGGCTCTAGTGCTGCTCCCCACCTCTTCGTGGATAACGTGACACTGGAGAAGGTGCCTGGCATCGAAATCGCCCTCATCGACCTGAAGAAGGCCATCGAGGCTGCTGAGGCCAAGAAGGCAACCTACGGCATAGGCGAAGGTCTCTTCCAGTATCCAGAGTCTGAAATCGAACCTCTCACTACTGCCATTGCTACTGCTCAGGCTGCTTACGATGCCAAAGAGTCGAAGGCTGCTGTTGAGGCTGCTACCGAGGCCATCAACACTGCTGTTGAGGCATTTGCACCTGCAATGACCACTCCTGACCCAGAGAAGCAGTACATGCTGCAGAGCAAACAGAACGGACTCTATCTGACAATGGCTGCAGAAGGTCTCTCGATTGCAGAAGATCCTTATGCTGTGAAGTTTGAGGATGCTGGTGATGGCACATACTACATCACTGATGGTGAGTATTACGTAGGCATCACAGGCAACTGGGATACCACATCGGCTCCTGAGACTAAGCAGGCTCTTACAATCGTAAGTAAGGTTGTTGATGAAATCTCATACTACACCCTTGGTGAGCCTAAGGGATTCATCGGCGTTGACTATCCTGTGAAGGACAACAAGGGCTGCTGGTCTAACAAGAAAGAGACTGACGGTGATGCCATTCTTTGGACTATCACAGAATACGTAGAGCCTACCGAGAAGACCATTGAGATTGCCATTGAACGCTTTGTGGATCAGGGCTACGGTACACAGACCGAGACCATTGATTTCGCTGAGGCAGCAGAGTTCCTCGGTGTGGATGCTGTCACAAACGACATGTTCCGTGCCGTGACTCCTACAGGTGAACTCGATGCAAACTATGCTACTTATGATGGTTGGTTCAACAAGGAAGGCTTTGCCCAGACTTGGGGTGCTAACGCATTCGTATGTGTGAAACTCTGGGAGCAGATTGACAATGGTGCTTACAGCATCTGCGACATGGGCGGTGACCAAGGTGCTGCAACTCCTGAGGTTGGTGACGAGGTGACCGCACACTGGGCTGCTGTTGCCAACGACAAGACTGTGTACTTCAACTTCAACGTAACCTTCGTGGAAGCACCTGCTCCTGAACTCGCCATTTCTGACGTAAAGGTCAAGAAGGATGTCATCTACGACAACACCGTTACTGGTAACTATGCTGAGCAAATCGCTGAGTTGACCGATGAGGAGATTCAGTCTATCCTTACTGAACTGGGTCTCGCATCACTTGACGAGGCTAAAGTCTATGGCTACAACCCATCTGATGAGTCATTTGTGGTTGCTTATGCTGGATTTGACGGATGGCGTAATGCAAACGGTGACTTTGCCATGCATACTGGCACGACAGATGTACCTGCATGCTGCAAGTACACAGATGGCAAGTCCTACTATTGCTACAACATTGCAGGTGTAGGCGATAAGATTGTGAAGACTTACTGGGCCATTGCCAACGACGAAAAGGCTGTCCTTGTAGAGGTCGATTTCTGGTTTGGCGATGCATATACTGGCATTGACGGCATTGCTTCTGACGGCAAGGCTAAGGCCAATGGCAAGTATCTGGAGAACGGCAAGGTGGTTATCTACCGCAACGGCCAGAAGTTCTCTACCACTGGTGTTCAACTGAAGTAGTCAAACCGTGACTCAAACAACAGACCTACACGAACGCACCCGCGTTCATCACTTATAACGAAAAAACCTTCGGGCCGCCCAGCCCGAAGGTTTTTTTTACCGACTATTGCATATTCCATTTTTTTTTATTACCTTTGCACTTGAAAACAACCAAATTTTGCTGAAGTATGCCCATTACGTACACCACCTTAGATTCTGTCTGGTCAACAGCACAGCGACTTTCCCCTACCGACAGACGGATTTTGGTTCACCGCATCAACAACTCTCTGCAAGAAACTGATGCTGAAAGAAAAAAACGAGTAGCAGCAGAGTTGGAGGCTTTGTGTGGTGCATGGAATGAGGACACACGCTCAACAGAAGAGATAAAAGAAAGCATTCGTTCTGTCCGAACACACAACACATTTCCCACACTGCACTGATGGAACATCCAAAGTATCTACTCGACACATCTGTCTGCATCGATTTCCTGCGTGGGAACCGTCATGTTCTACAGCACTTGATTGAGGAGAACGACCATTGTTTTCTTTCTGTCATTACAAAAATAGAGTTGCTTATGGGGGCATACAATGCTCCTCAGCAGTTCTTTTTAACAGAACTGCATAAAGTACAGACTTTTATCGACAGGTATGACACCATTGGTCTTGAGAACTCTATGCACCGATTTTGTTCTGAGAAAATAAGGTTGAAAACAGCAGGAAAACCTATAGAAGATTTTGACTTGCTAATTGCCACGACGGCTGTGGCCAACGGCATGATTGCGGTGACAAGCAATAGTCAACATTTTGAGAGAGTGGAAGGTATCAGGCTGGAAGATTGGTCAACGGAATGAGAAAAATCCTTCGGGCAGACCTGTCCGAAGGATTTTTTCATCAACTATTGCATATTCCATTTTTTTCATTACCTTTGCACTCCATAAACAGAATACGTTTTTAACCACAATACTTTACTGACTTATGAAGAAAATCATTTCATTGTGTGCCGCACTGACAGTTGCAGGCGGCATGACATCGATCTCTTCCGACAGCACCTCTCCTGCCCTGTCGTATAAACCCTCTTGTTACATCATTCAGTGTTACGTTTGTTACACGCCTTGTGTCACATTTGTAACAGCGGAGGTGTCACATGTGTAACACTGGGTGTGTAACAACTGTAACAAAAAGAGGGGTGGTTGAGATAGGAACGGTGTGCCGAAAACGAGACATCATCATGTGGCTTTTTGTGAGAATTTGTGAATAGAAAAAATATTTTCACTTTTGCGAGGTGGAGATGAGTTTTTTGTTTATCTTTGTGCCATCAAAAAAAAGACTAACCTAAAAACCTATTGAACTATATGAAAAAACTATGGACTTTGATGCTGGTGCTGCTGGCAGTCGTTGCTGCACAAGCACAAGATGGCTATTGGAAACTATTTGACAAGAGGATTGAGCCAGAGAATAATGGCGAGCACTTCGAGGGGGTGAAGATGGAAGGTCATTATGGCAGGTTCACCATGCGTTCAAAGCTGTTGGAACATGGTCAGAGAGGGTATTACACAGACCATTAAGACTGCTATGGCGAGTGGCTTTATTGTATCATCACCTATACTGAACCACTTAAGTATTATGCGCCGGGCGATACGATTACATCGACCTATCAGACCACCACAACACATTCCGACCGTGTCTGTGGTGTGTGGTTTGCTGATGGACCTGGTATTACGGGTGATATCTGGACGGTACAGAATTCGAGCGGAACTTTCCTGCACAATGTCAGAATGGAGAACAAAGATGGTTATCGATCTGTTTGTCCTCAGCGGAAAGACAACCATTACACGGATGTGAAAGAGACTGTCTCTGCTGTAATTCCTAAGGGAAACAGTAGAGATTCGGTGATGGCCATTTATTTCGGATTCGCACATGGGAGAGGCGAGGATGCCGTTTATATCCGATACTACTACAAATGGACGGAAGGTTCAAAGCCTGTTGAGAAGCTTTATTCCACCAATGAGATGCTGAAACAGGAGAAAAAAAGTGGCCCGGGCAAGTGGATTTGGATTCCTGTCGTTGTGGGCATAGGTAGTATCGGTGTTGGAACGGCTGGAGGTGGCATTTATTGGCTTCGTCGTCGAAGGAAGAAACCCACGGTGAAGTTTACTGATGAGGACAAGGAAGAGCTTCGGAAACTGCACAGAGACTATCAGGAGGCCAAACTTGAAGAGGGAAGGGATGCGATGAAATGGGATGGAGTGAAGGGTGCAGGTGAATGGACGGCGTGGGGATTAGATGTAGCAGGCGATGTTGCGATTGGTGCCGTGGGTGCGATAGGTGGCCCTGCCGGACTGCCCATACAACTTAAGCTGACCGCCGCCAAGTCCTTTTTGGCTGGTCTCTCCAAAGACTGGCTTGCCAATGACGAAGGATTCGTCAAGTCTGTTTTCATGAATCTCCCCAAGACCGGCATTGATACTGCGAAAGCAGCGTTTACGGGCGGTGCTACTTTCGGAGGCTATACTTTCGCGCAGAAGGTGGGATGGTATGTTGGCATCGACACTGTGACCAGTTTTGCCGATGACCTGAGTCATGGGAAAAGTTTGGGCGAGTCCACGAAAAATGCTTTTAAGACGGCGGTAAAAAGTACTGTGGGAAGTTCTGCGACGACGGGCATTGCCGACAAGGTTCCTTGGCTTGACATTGCTCGCGCCAAGATAGCAGACCAAGCAACGGAAAAGGCGGCCAATATGACTACCGACACAATACTGGACTCCTTCTTCGACTGGGTTGGCTTGGGCGACTGACCTCCTTATATATAATATAATGTGTAACATCAAAAACGAACAACGATATGGAAACAAAGAAAGAATTTACGGCAATGGACTTCCTCACCTTCACCGTGGCTGGCAACGTGGTGGTGACTGACCCTGTGACGGGCAAGGAATTCCTCTGCTTCCGCAACCCAGACAACACCTTTACCGACTCGCGCGACAATCAGCAACTGAAAGCCGAGGAAATCTACGCCTTAGTGGAACTCCGCATCGAACAGGCACACAAGATGGATGCGGAAATCGAGGCAAGGGCGGCTCAAGAAGCGGCTGCACAACAAACACCTCCTCCCCCACCAGCACCGTCTGCACCTTCGCCGTCGGGAGAGACAGCCCCACCGCCCCCACCACCAACCGGCACAGCTTCCGCTCCCAAGTTCTGCGGCAACTGTGGTGCACCTTTGATGGATGGTTCGAAGTTCTGCACGAAGTGCGGCACGCCTGTAGGATAAAGCGGCGCATAATGGACGATAAGAAACGCCTTATTGTCCACTTTTTTCCCTTTTTCTTTTTGCAAAGCAAGGAAAAAGGCTTATCTTTGTACACAAATATCATATAACCTATATTAAACGTACTAACTTATGAAGAAAATCATTTCGATGTGTGCCGCTTTGGCGATGGCAGGCGGCATGATGGCACAGACACACACGCTGGATGTGAACACAGCAAAGGTGGGAGGCCCTATTCCGAAGACGATGTATGGAATCTTTTTTGAGGACATTAACTATGCAGCCGACGGCGGCCTGTATGGCGAACTGCTCATCAACCGCTCGTTCGAGTTCCCCGACCACTTTGCTGGCTGGGACATTTCGGGAAAGGTGACGCTGAAGGACGATGGCCCCTTCAACAAGAACCCTCACTATGTGCGTCTGGCACCATCGGGCCACACCGACAAATACACGATGATTGAGAACCACGGCTTTTTCGGCATCGGTGTGAAGGGCGGCGAGGAATACCGCATTTCGATGTGGGCACGTGTTCCCGACGGAGGTACAGCCAAACTGTGGGTTGACTTGGTGGATAACGCCACGATGACCGACGACCAGAAGTTGGGCAATGTGGGCATCGAGGTGAGCGGCAAGGAGTGGAAGAAATATACGGGCATCATCAAGCCCAAGAAGACTTTTGCCAAGGCACATCTGCGCGTTTGGGCCGACAGTAAGATGACCACCGATGTGGAGCATGTTTCACTTTTCCCGGTAGATACCTACAAGGGACATGAGAACGGCATGCGCAAGGACTTGGCTGAGAGTTTGGAACAGTTGAAGCCCGGTGTGTTCCGTTTCCCCGGCGGCTGCATCGTGGAAGGCACAGACCTGGCCACACGCTATCAGTGGAAAAACACGGTAGGCCCTGTGGAGAACCGTCCGCTGAACGAGAACCGCTGGCACTACACCTTCACTCACCGCTACTTTCCACAGTATTATCAGAGTTACGGACTTGGATTTTTCGAGTTCTTCCAACTCTCGGAGGAGATTGGTGCCGAACCACTGCCCGTGCTGAGCGTGGGTCTCTCCTGCCAGTTCCAGAACGACATCACCCGTGGCAAGAAGGAGGATGAGGTGCATGTGCCGATGGACCAACTGCAGCCCTACATCGACGATGTCATCGACCTGATTGAGTTTGCCAATGGCGACCCTGCCAAGAACCAGTGGGCAAAATTGCGTGCCGACATGGGACACCCTGCACCGTTCAACTTGAAGTATGTGGGCATCGGCAATGAGCAGTGGGACTATAAGGACAACCCTGTATTTACCAAGCGACTGAAGGTGTTCCTCGACGCTGTGCGCAAGGCACACCCCGAAATCAAGTATATCGGAACCACGGGACCCGACTCTGAGGGCGAGAAGTTCGACCTCCTGCAACCTAAGATGGAGGAACTGAAGGTGGACCTCTACGATGAGCACTTCTACCGCAACGAGGCTTGGTTCCTCGGCACTCCTGAAGCCAAGCAGCGCTATGGTGCCAACTGCGGAGCCAACCGCTACGACAACTACAAGCGCGGCAAGGGTGCACCCAAAGTGTTTGCCGGCGAGTATGCCTGCCACGGTGCGGGCAAGAAGTGGAACCACTTCAATGCCGCGCTGATGGAGGCCGCCTTCATGACGGGCCTGGAGCGCAATGCCGACGTGGTGGAAATGGCCACCTACGCTCCCCTCTTCGCCCACGTGGAAGGCTGGCAGTGGCGTCCCGATGCCATCTGGTATGACAACCTGCGCAAGTTCAATTCCTGTGCCTACTATGTGCAGCAACTCTACTCGCTCAACAAGGGAACCAATATGCTCACGCTGACCATGAACGGCAAGCCCGTGGCTGGCAATCCTGACCAGGATGGTCTCTTCGCATCGGCGGTGATGGACAAGACCACGAACGAGGTCATCGTGAAGGTGGTGAACACCAGCGACAAACCTCAGGACGTGACGCTGAACCTGAAGGGCATGAAGGGCAGCCATGAGGCACAACTCATCACCTTCCACAGCGACAACCTCACGGCAGAGAACACGCTAGAGGAGCCACAGAAAATTGTTCCTCAGACTTCATCGCTCACCATCGCTGCTCCTCAGCAGAACGTGACGGTTCCTGCGCGTACATTCTATATCTATAAAATCAAGAAGTAGCAAACAGAACGGAAGTGAAAAGTGAAAAGTGAAGAGTGAAAAATGAAAAGTGAAAAATCTAAGTTACTTTTACTAATGAGTTGCCAACAGCCCGAATGGCAGGTAACTTAGATTTTTCACTTTTCACTCTTCACTTCTAACTCCTAACTTCTAACTCCTAACTACAATGAAGAAACTCATCTGTATCATCGCGTTAGCCCTCCCCCTTTGGGGGTTGGCAGGCTATGCACAGCAGGCCAAGGTGTATTTCACCAAGGAAATCACACCCGAGTCTTTGGTAAAAATCTATGACGCACTCGGTGTGAAAGCCCATGGCCGTGTGGCCGTGAAAATCAGCACAGGCGAGAGCGGCGGTAACAACTACCTGAAGCCCACTCTCATCCGCAACTTGGTTGACAACGTGAACGGCACTATTGTGGAGTGCTGCACGGCCTATGGGGGAAGCCGTCAGGACAAGGACAAGCATTGGGCCACCATCCACGAGCATGGCTTCGACAGCCTCTTCGCCGTCGATATCATGGACGAGTTTGGCGACTTGCGCATCCCTGTACAGGATAAGACCTGGATTAAGTACGACATCGTGGGCGAACATCTCGGCAACTATGATTTCTGCATCAATCTGGCTCACTTCAAGGGTCACTTGATGGGCGGCTTTGGCGGAGTGCTGAAAAATCAGTCCATTGGTTTTGCCTCTACAGCCGGCAAGGCTTACATCCACTCGCATGGCGTGACGACTGACTCGAAGGAATGTTGGCAGCACACCCAGCCACAAGATGCCTTTCTGGAAAGCATGGCTGCTGCAGCACAGGCTGTGGCAAACTGGTTTGGCGAAGGCAACATCGTCTATATCAATGTGCTGAACAACATCTCCATCGACTGCGACTGCGACGCTCACCCCCACGCACCAGAACTGGAGGACATTGGCATCGTAGCATCCACTGACCCCATCGCCTGCGACCGTGCCGCCTACGACCTCATCTACAAGGTGAAGAAGGACGACAAGAACAACCCTGACCCGTTGCGTGCTCGCATCGAGAAGCAGCATGGCATCCACATTGTGGAATGGGGAGAGAAGATTGGCATGGGCACCACCAACTACAAACTGGTAAGCCTCGACAAATGACCCTTCTTTGCCTGCCCACGTAGCAACGACGGTAAGGTAATTACGTTTACGACGGTAAGGTAATTACGATAGCGACAGTAAGGTAATTACGATAGCGACAGTAAGGTAATTACACTTACGACATTACGTTTTCGGGGGATATTCCATTACCGTCAATCAAGAAGTTGGTAAACATAAAAAAAGAAACCACCGCATGGTTTGCAGTGGTTTCTTTTTTATGCAGTTTCCCTGAGATTACTTCTCCTTGTTCCTGTATTGCAACTATTTCACCTTCATCCGTCACTTCATCTCGATGGTCAACTGTGCATCTTCCAACCCCTTCGCCTTGACGGTGAGGGTGACTTCCCCTGCTTGGTCCTGTGGCTGCACGATGGCAAGAGCCTTTCCACGGAACGTTGTTGGATGGAGACTGCGGAAGGAGTGCATGTCGTAAGGATGACCCGTGCCGGCAATGACCTGAGCAGGCCCCGACACGGTGATTTCCAGAGGTATCTCGGCGGTAGGACAAAGATGTCCCTCTTCATCTTCTATACATATATTTATATAGGAGAGGTCGTTGTGAGAGGCTGAGATGCTAGTGCGGTCGGCCTTGAGCACAATCTTTGCTGGCGGTAGGGCTGTGACGAACTCCAATGAATCCACTCTGGCTCTCCGTGTTTGGGGGACAGTACGGGCCTTCAGAGAGCCGGGTTCGTATGCCACAGTGAAAGTGGCCGTATAGGTGTTGGGGTCTGTCGCATCTTCGCCCACAATGGAGTCGTTGATGAGCAACTGCACCATCGGCTCACGACTATACACATGCACCCTGAGCGAGTCGCTGCGATGGGCCTTAGGATTATGCTTGATGTGGCCCACCACATTCTTGGTCAGATAGTTCTCTGGGCGGAGTTCGATGGGGAGATAAGGTTCTTCCGAAGCATGAGCATAAGCAAAGGCATGGTCTTTCCAGTTCCAGTGGTTTTCTTCAGCAGTCCATCCCCATGCCTCTATTTGTTCATACTCCCCATCAGGCAGAGAAGGCCGCACGGCCATAGCCATAGGAGCGAGTCCCCAGAGAACATCGCGGTAGTAACTTTGAGGCTTCTTGTCGCCTACAAGGTCGAGGTCGCCACACCATGCGTTGAACCAAGGCCACGAAAGGAACTGAATCCACTCGTTGTCAGAACGTTCAAAAGTGTGACCCAGTCCTGCCTCGCCCACATAGTCGATGGCCGTCCAGACGAAGTCGCCAAGAATGTAGGGGTGCTTTTCCACCAAGTTCCAGTTCTTCGCCATCTCCTTGGGGAAAGACTCTGAGCCATAGATGATGCGGTCTGGGAAAGAATCATGATCGACCTCATAGTGTCTCCACTCATAATTGTAGCCAGCAATCTCCACGTTCTCAAAAGCCCGTGGAGAGTCGGTTTCCCACTTGAACTTCGGCCTGTCCCAGAAGGAGTTGACAGCCATCGTTGTTGGCCTTGTATGGTCATATTGGTTTGCGGCGAGATTCAGTTCGAGTGCTATTTCCTTGCCACGCGGCACGTCTGCCCGCTGAGCAATCTCATTGCCGATGCTCCACATGATGATACTGGGGTGATTGCGGTCGCGGCGCACCATGAGTGCCATATCTTTCTTGTGGTCACGAGCAAAGTATCGGCTGTAGTCGTCAGGACGCTTGGCCTCTTCCCATTGGTCAAACACCTCGTCAATGACCAGCATTCCGAGACTGTCACAAGCATGGAGAAAAGCCTCCGTTGGCAGGTTGTGGCTGCAACGCACGGCATTATAGCCCTGAGCCTTCATCAGTTGCACCTTATGCACTTCGGCACGATCAATGCCTGCGGTACCCAAGAGTCCGTTGTCATGGTGTACACAACCGCCACGAAGTTTGGTCGGTTTCCCATTCAGCAAGAAACCCTCTTCAGCAGAAAAGCGGATTGTGCGGATGCCGAAGGGAATGTAGAGTGCATCTTTTTCTTCGCCCGACTGGCTGATAGACACTTTAGCCGTGTAGCGGTAAGGGTTCTCCAGCGACCAAAGGACAGGAGTCTTGACCGTCAGTTCTGTCGCCACGTCGGTGCCTTGAGGGGTGTCTGCTCCGGCAGTCACTTCCATCTCCTGATGAGACACCACTTCTCCGTTGGCATCCATCACCTCCACTCGGAACGTGGAGGTTGCAGTCCTGCCGCTCTCGTTGAAAACTTTGGCAAAGATTTTCACGTTCGCCTCCTTGCCTTTGTTCAAAACCTCTGAGCCGTCCACGTAAGTATCCCACTCGTCCAGATGGAGTTTATCGGTCGTCTCGAGCCAGACATGGCGGAAGATGCCGCTACCTGCATACCATCGGGAGTTCTGCCCTTCGTTTACAGCCTTCACCACCACCGTCACATCACGTTCATTGGACATATTGCGGTTCGACTTATCAGCCAATATCTTATTAAGATTGACCACAAAAGGCATATAGCCATAGACATTAACGGCTGCCTTCACACCGTTGACCCACACCTCTGCCTGATTGTAAACTCCATCGAAGCGAAGGTTGACCAACGTCTGCGAAAGGAAGGTGTCGAGTTGGGCATTTCCATGAACAGGCAAGGAGAAAGTCTTGCGATACCAACCCGTACCACCCACTGTCTGCCCAGTGTCTCTGTCACCAAGACTGAGGCGAGAGAATGGACCTACTTGCACATCCGACCAATCCGGATGATGCTTCCGCCCATTAGATGGGTCAGCAATGGCTTCCATACTAAAGTCATGTGGCACAGTGAGTGTGCGCCATCGGCTATCATCGTAGTCAATAGCCTCGGCATCAACCACATCGCCACGATGAAACTTCCAGTTCTGATCGAAACAAACCTTCCGCTGGGCAGAACCAGACCCTGCAAAGAAGAGAAAAGCAATGACTGATAAAATATACTTCATGATTCTTTATTTTTAGTTCTTGACTTTTTATTTTTAGTTTTTGAAACTATGGATAGGAGCAGGAATGCGTCCCCCTCTGTCAACAAAGCGTTGACAGGAGAAGGTGTTGACAGGCATGATGGGGGCGTAGCCCAGGAGTCCGCCAAATTCGACGGTGTCGCCAACGGTCTTGCCCACCACAGGGATGATGCGCACGGCGGTGGTCTTCTGGTTGACCATGCCGATGGCACTCTCGTCAGCAATGATGCCAGCAATGGTGGCGGCAGGTGTGTCGCCAGGGATGGCTATCATGTCGAGTCCTACGGAGCAGACGCAGGTCATGGCTTCGAGTTTTTCGATGGTGAGAGCACCAGCCTCCACGGCATCTATCATGCCTTGGTCCTCACTCACGGGAATGAAGGCACCAGAGAGTCCGCCCACATAAGAGGAGGCCATCACGCCACCCTTCTTCACCTGGTCGTTGAGCAGGGCAAGGGCAGCCGTGGTGCCTGGGGCCCCAGGGTGTTCCACACCGATACACTTGAGAATGTCGGCCACAGAATCGCCGATGGCAGGAGTGGGGGCAAGGCTGAGGTCGATGATGCCAAAGGGAATGCCGAGTCGGCTACTGGCCTCCTGAGCCACAAGTTGACCGACGCGGGTAATCTTGAAGGCAGTGCGCTTGATGGTCTCGCAGAGCAGTTCAAAGTTGGCCAACCCATGCGCTGGGCTATTTTCATTGGCAGCAACTTTGTCAATCTGCTCCAGGGCATACTTCACCACTCCAGGGCCGCTGACTCCCACGTTGATGATGGCATCGGCCTCGCTCACTCCGTGGAAGGCTCCGGCCATAAAGGGGTTGTCGTCGGGGGCATTGCAAAGCACCACAAGTTTGGCACAGCCCAGAGAGTCTTTGTCCTTGGTCTCTTCAGCGGTCTGACGGATGATGTCGCCCATCAGGCGCACAGCGTCCATGTTGATGCCAGTCTTGGTCGAACCCACATTGACGCTGGAGCAGATGCGCTCGGTGCAGGCCAAGGCCATCGGGATGGAGCGAATGAGCAGTTCGTCGCTCTGGGTCATGCCTTTCGACACTATGGCCGAAAAGCCTCCGAGGAAATTCACCCCAACCTCTTTGGCCGCCTTGTCCAGCGTCTTGGCTATCTGCACATAGTCGCCGGGGATGCGGCAGCAGGCACTGCCCACCAAAGAAATGGGGGTGATGCTGATGCGCTTGTTCACAATCGGAATGCCAAATTCCTTGGAGATGTCTTCACCCGTCTGCACGAGGTCGCGAGCCAACGTGGTGATTTTTCTGTAAATCCTCTCACACGTCACCGCCAAGTCCTTGTCGGCACAATCCAGCAGACTGATTCCCATCGTGATTGTCCTGACGTCAAGATTCTCTTGCTCAATCATCTTGTTCGTCTCAATCACTTCTTGCAAATTAATCATATACCCTCCTTTCAGATTCTGTGCATCTTGTCAAAGATGTCTTCCAACTGACACTTCACCTGCACACCCGTATCAGCACCTATCTTGGTCAGTTCATCGCTAATCACACCAAACGCTTTGACCGACTTGGTCAAATCGACAATCATCATCATGTTGAAGAACTCCTGCACGATGGTCTGTGAAATGTCGAGAATATTGATTTGATTGTCGGCAAGATAGGTACAAACCTTGGCAATGATGCCCACGGTGTCCTTGCCCACCACCGTAATAATCGCTCTTGTCATATTCTTTTCTTTTGGATTAAGAGTTTTGTTTTTTCAGAATGTCCGTGTGCAGATGCCATCGTAGGTATGGACAGAGAAAGTCAGTTCATCCACCCCCTCAGGAATAGGCATAGACATATAGACCTGCTCCGTGTAGGACTCCTTGTCGCTCAATGGCCGCAGATGCACCAAGGAATAATGCCCTGGTGCTTCTTTGCAGAAAGCATACTGGTGAACCCCTTCCCCACTGGTCATCACCCCCAAATGCAAGTTGATATAACCGCCACTTTTCCACATACTCACCACCTTCACAGGGTCGCGCGGCAAATACTCCACACCGCCATATTCCTTCCCATCCACCGTCAACACAAACGACTCGGCTGCCACAGGTCCAGAGGAAAAAATAGCGGCCAGTCCAAGAAGTTCCATCTTCCCTTCTGACAGTGTGTAAGTTCCCCTGCATCTGACTTTTTCATTGATAGCCTTTGTCTGCAGTTGCTGTGCTGCCACGTCGTAGATGGAACCATCGTCGAGCACCACCGTCACCAGCCGCCCATCAAAGTCCGTGTTCACCACCATCAAGTCGGTGATGTAGGGCGGGACATAGCCTCCACTGTCTTCTTCGCCTTGGGTACAGCCCACAAGCAGCCCCGAAACCACCACAGTTGCCGTCAGCAGCACAGCCGCCAAGCAAGAGTAACACTTATGCCAAAGTTGCTTCATAGTTACGGAGAGGATTCGCATACATGGCCGTTATCTTCTCGCGGAGGAAAGGCACATCGGGGTTCTCCACATCCACCATCTTGATGCGCGACTCGATGTACTCGTTCGTCTTGCCAGCCAACGCATCGCGGTTGATGTCGTATATCTTATAGTTCCTATGTATTTCATGGTCGATATGTTCTGCCACCAGGCGGAATATATCGGCCTTTTCTATTTTCTCTGGGTCGAGCGAATCGAGCCACTCGTTGATGCAGTCAGCCGCCTGATAGTGCACATGCCCCTTCTTCCCCCAGATGCCCGTCTTCATGTTGTCAAGGTCATCCTGTTTCGCCTTCTTCCATCCGGGAATGTCGCGTTTGCACTGAAACTCCTTTGCCTTCAGATAGTCGCAAGGGTCATACTCATACGAGATGGCCAACGGCACGATGTTCATGTTCTTCAGATTCGCAATGATGTCCGCCGTCGTCCGGCCCGGTGTGGGTCCGCCCATGTTCAGCATCTTCAACACCGACTCCTGTGTGCGGTCGTCCGAGTCTTTCGCCCGTCCCTCACGCTGTGCAATCCAGATGTTCTCATGCTTCTCGTTGATGGCAAAGTGCATGTACTGACTCATGTGGATAGACGACTTGAGCATCTCCTTCGGAGTCAGCCCACGATTCACGGTGAAAGACTTATTCATCCGCACCAGCGTCTTTATCCACGGATAAATCAGCAAGTTGTCGCCGATGGCAATCTCCACCGTGGTCGAGAAGCCGTCCTTCAGCAGCATCGTGTCGAGAAAAGCCGAGTCAAGCACAATGTCGCGATGGTTCGACATGAACGTGTAGTTTCCGTTTCTGTCCAGCGACTTAGGAAAGAAAAACGAATGACCCGTTGTCGCCTTGTGGAACACATAATACACCAACGGCTTCATAAACCGCTTCTGGAAGTCGAGCGGTGTCTTGATGCCGATAAACATTTTCCTCAAGAGCCAGTTGCGCATGCCCTTCGGCAGCGGAATCAGCCCTTGCAGGATTTTGTCGAACTGACGGTCGGCCAGCATGCTGTCAAACGCAGCCTTCATCTCGCCTTCCGCACAGGGGCGTATGTCATCAAAATCACTTAGTTGCATAGTTTTTCTGCTATTATCTCGTTCAACACCTCTTTCATGTCCCCTCCTTCAGCGCGCACCTGCTGAGGAATGAAACTGGTCAATGTCATGCCAGGCGTTGTATTGATTTCCAACATGTTAATCACATCCTCACCCTTTTCATTCTTCCCGATGATGTAATCTACGCGGATGATGCCCGAAGCCCCCAAAATGTCATAGATGGCAGCCGTCAGTTCCTTCACACGTCGGGTCGTGTCCTCCTTCAGACGGGCAGGCGTGATTTCCTCCACCATGCCGTTATACTTAGCATCATAGTCGAAGAAATCAGTCTTGGGCACCACCTCCGTGATGGGCAACACGTGCATGCCGCCGGCCTTGGTGCGATAGACTCCGTTACTGATTTCCACACCCTTCAACTCGTTCTCTATCAACACTTCAGGACACTCCTCCATCGCCTTCTCGATGGCAGGCAACACATCCTCCATCTTCTTGCAATGGGTCACGCCGAAACTGGAGCCTCCGCCGTTAGGCTTGATGAAACAAGGCAAGCCCACCCTCTCCACGATTTGCTGCACATCCACCTGCTGACCCTGACGCACCAGAATGTCCTCTGCCACCTTCACGCCAAAGCCTTTCAAGAACTGATTCAGTGCAAACTTATTGAAAGTCAGCGACTCCACCAGCACACCGCTCGTCGAATAAGGAATGCCGAGCAGGTCGAAGTAGCCCTGCAAGGTGCCATCCTCGCCCGGTGTGCCATGAATGGTGATATAAGCATAGTCGGGGCGAATGTCCCTGCCCCACTCGTCCTTGAACGAGAAGTTATGGCGATACACCTGCGAACGCTTGTCGCCCTTCAGATGGGCAAACCATCCCTGATGGCTCACCTCCACAATATAGACATCATAAAGTTCTTTGTCAATCCAAGAATCAATACCAGCCGCACTTCTCAGCGACACATCGTGCTCAGAACTATCTCCGCCAGCCACGATGGCAATTACTTTTTTCATCTTTTTATCTATTTTTTGTTTGATCTTCTATAATAACTATTTTGCCCCAAAAGGCTAGAAAGACTAGAAGGACTAGAAAGGCTAGAATGACTAGAAGGACTAGAAAAACTAGATAATCTAGAAAAGCCCAGCAAACCCTAAACTTTCATCCCCCTCCATTTTTCCAGCAGGGCCGTGATGTCCTGAGGCAGCGGCGAGTCGAACATCATCTCCCGGCCCGTGCGCGGATGCACAAAGCCCAGCGTCTTGGCATGCAGCACCTGACGAGGGCAGAGTTTGAAGCAGTTGTCGATAAACTGCTTATACTTGGCAGAGTTCGTGCCCTTCAGCACTTGGTCGCCGCCATAGCGTTCATCGCTGAAGAGCGGATGGCCGATGTGGCGCATGTGGGCACGAATCTGATGCGTCCGCCCAGTTTCCAGCACACACTTCACCAAGGTCGTGTAGCCAAATCTCTCCAATACATGATAGTGTGTGACAGCATGCTTGCCCACCTCCGAGTCGGGCGGAAACACCGCCATCCGCATTCGGTCGCGTGGGTCACGGCCTATGTTACCCTCTATGCGTCCCTCTTCCTCCGTAAAGTTTCCCCACACCAGCGCATTATACTCGCGCTTGGTGGTCTTGTTGAAGAACTGCAGCCCCAGGCTCGTCTTGGCCGTGGCCGTCTTAGCCACTACCAGCAGTCCGCTGGTGTCCTTGTCTATTCGGTGCACCAGCCCTATTTCAGGGTCGTTGATGTCATATTGCGGCTTGTCCTTCAGATGCCAGGCGATGGCATTCAGCAGGGTGCCGTTCCAGTTGCCGAACCCCGGATGAACCACCATGCCCGCAGGCTTGTTGATGACCATCAGGTCGTCGTCTTCATACACAATGTCGAGCGGAATTTCCTCAGGCAGGATTTTGTTCTCATAGTGGGGACGGTCGAGCATCACCTGAATCACATCGTCGGGCTTCACCTTGTACGACCGTTTCACGGGTCGCCCGTTCGCCATGATGAACCCAGCATCGGCGGCCTTCTGCACACGGTTGCGGCTGGTGCCAGACAACTGGGTGAGCAGAAACTTATCTACCCTCAGGAGTTTCTGCCCCTTGTCGGCCACCACCCGGTAGTGCTCATAGAGTTGCGCCGTCTCGTCGTCCTCCAGTTCGTCGGCATAGACCGACGAGGGAACCGGCTGCAGCGCCTCCTCGTCACAGTTCGATGTCAAAATCTTCTCCACTTTCTTCGGCTCCTGTATCATCCATACCTTCCATGTCCAGCCCGGCGTCGAGGCTGTCCTCCACCCCCTCGTCATCCATCTCAAATTCGCCACCGCCCACAATGAGGGTCAGCGGGCGTTCGCGCGGAAGGGACTGGCCAGCATGCACATCGCGTCCTCCCTGCTTCACACCGATGACGAGGTCTTTGGGGTGTCCCATCACATACTTGTGGGCCGTCAGTTTGAAGTGCGCCGACTGCAGCATGGCCACCGCCTGACGCAGCGACCCCTGTCCCACCACATCGGGCAGGTCGGCCATCGGTTCGCCGCTCAGGTTGACGGTCAGATAGACCACACGGCCCCCCTTCACCTCATAGCCCGGTTTGGGCGACTGCTCCAGCACCGAGCCTTTGGGTGCGTTCTTTTCATAGATGGAGTCTATCACCATCGCCACGAGGTCTCCATCGCCCAGCATTCTCTCTGCATCGTGGAACGATTTGCCCACCACATTGGGCACCTCAATCTTCTCGCCGTGGTGGGTGAAGGCACCCAGCATGTAGAATGTCAGCACAGGGATTGCGATAATGAGAAGAATCATCAGCGCAATGTTCACCCAGAACTTTGCGCCCGATTTTCCCTTAAAAAAATGTTTCAAAGCCATTTTTCGCGTATAATAATTAAATATGTGTGCAAAGTTACGATAAAAAAATGAAAAAAAGCAGAAGTTCACTAAAAAACTTCTGCTTTTGTATCAGGAGAGGGCAAAAACCTTATTTGCCGTGATGTTCGCTTGATACGGTGAGAGACTTGCGGCCCTTTCTGCGGCGAGCCGAAAGCACGCGACGGCCATTAGCGGTCTGCATGCGCAGACGGAAGCCATGCTTGTTAATCCTCTTTCTGTTGTGAGGTTGGAATGTTCTTTTCATATTCTAAATGTATTGTTTTTGATGAATATTCTTGAGGCCTTTTTCGCACCCAATGCCGCAACATTTGCGAAAAGCGAGTGCAAAATTAGTTATTTTCAACAAATTGGCAAAAGAAAAAACCAAAAAACGCAAACTTTTTTTGTCATTTTCATGAAAATCCGTAATTTTGCACCCGATTTTTGAAAAGATTGTAATTTGTAAATACTAAAATTGAATTTTCGACTATGGCTATTTTAGCAGGCGACATCAAGAAAGGCGTTTGCCTCCGTCTTGACGATAACAAGATTTATGTAGTGATTGATTTCTTGCACGTGAAGCCAGGCAAGGGAAACACGGTGATGCGTACCAAACTCCGCAATGTGGAAGATGGCCGTGTGCTGGAGCGCACGTGGATTGTTTCTGCCAAACTTGATGATGTGCAGGTTTCTCACCAGCAGTTCCAGTACCTCTACAAGGAGGGCGATGAGATGGTGTTCATGAACACCGACACCTACGAGCAGGTGAACATCGCCAAGGACCTCATCACAGGTGGCGACTTCCTGAAAGAGGGCGAAACGATGGTGATGGCTTCGATTGACGAATCCACTGGCACCATCCTCACTGCCGAAGCCCCCGTCAAGGTGGTGCTTCAGGTCACCTACACTGAACCCGGATTCGCTGGCAACACTGCCACCAACGCCACCAAGCCCGCCACACTCGAGACAGGTGTGGAAATCCGTGTGCCCCTCTTCATCAACGAGGGAGACCTCGTGGAAGTCGATACCCGCGACGGTTCCTACGTGACACGCAAATAAGAAGAATTCTGAAATAAAACTCCGACACAACCCGCAGGGGAGGAGCCAAGGCCGCACATTCCGCCTTGGCTCCTCCCCTTTTTCGTGTCCCAACGCAACGCCAATTCCCCCACCAGCACAACGCCGTACCAATTACAATTTGTACCCCACACCTATTGCATATTGCACGGCGTACAAATTGAATATGCAACGGCGTTGCCCGTAGGGGCATCACTCCGTTGTGCAACCACCGCCTGCCCCGACACAGGCAGACCACCCTTCCCGACACGGAAAATCAGCCGCAAAAACCACAAAGAGCAAGAAAAAACGCCCTTCCCCTTTGATTATTCCACATTTTGTCGTAACTTTGCACACTTGACCAATTTGTGTACAGACAGAAAATGCTTTTAGACAAATACGAGCAACTCAGCGAGGACGCGCAACGCCTGCTCTGCTACTATGCAGAAGCAGGCTTGGGAACCAGCAAAAGGATGGAGGAACACCTCTACATCCTTCGCCAGTATGCCTTTCCCACCTTCAACGGGCAGGCTGCACTCGACGAACTGACCCGACTGGGCATCCTCACGAATCAGGGCCGCGACTGGTATGCCAACGCACCGCGCTACGGCCTCAGCACCGACGATTTTGTGCCGGCCCTGTGGTACCTGTACGAATGTCGCAAAGACCTCTTGCCCACCATTCAGCACATCTCCCAAGCCCGCAGCCAGACCTATCTGTTCGTGCGTTACGCCGTCAAGCAACTGGTCGATAACGCCTATCAGGCATGCCCCAGTGCCAATGTGATTGGGGCTGACCAGGCACACCTGTTCTACTGCGTGGCCTCCGAAATGAAGTTTCAACACCTCTTCGAGAACTTCCAGCCCACCACCTTCACAGCCTTCTACAGCAACGTCTGCGACTATTTTATCGCCAACGACATCGTGGCAGACACCACGCTCATTCTCACCGAGATAACCTCCTACAGCACCATCACGGAAGCCACCCGGTGCCGCCTGCTGGCCGAGGTCGAACTCTACGAATACATCGCCACAGGACAGATGCCCGGCAAGGGGGCCTTCGACAAGATTGCGGCGGGCTATGCACTCCATGCCCTCCACACACTCTGCGAGGGCAAACACCTCGATGCCGCCCGATGGTTCGACATCGCCACCAAGACCAAGGAGAAGGAAAACAATTCAAAGACCACCCCCTACGGATTCTTCCTTTCCTTCTACACCGCCTTGGCCTTCATGGCCGTGGTGAACGATGGCGGCAAAGGCCAAGAGAAAGCCGTGGAGGTGTGCCGGAAGAAACTGCACGAAATGGCCACCTCGCTCCACATCAAGACCGACCAGCGCATGCTGCCAGTCCGAGTGCTGACCGAAGACTTCTGCCACATCAGCACAACCCTCCACAAGGAACTCGTGCAGAAAATGTACGACGGAGTCAGCGATGGCACCTTCCCTCGCCTCTTCCGCCCCTTGGCCTTCCTGCTGGCCAACTACCTGGGCTATTCCACCGCCAGCATGGACATCAACCTCTGCATGCCCAATCTGGCACTGCTGCAGCATGAGATGGCCAAATACCTGCCCCTCTACGAACAGGAGCAGGAGTCGCTGCGCCAACGCTTCGGCAACCGCCCCACCCTCGCGAACATCTACCACAAGGCCGAGTGGGAGTCGGTGCTGGAGGGGCTGATGGACAATGCCGAAGGAAAGACTTACGCCCCTGAAACTCAGGACACAAGAATCATGTACATCCGCGACTCGATGTCCACCCGCACCATCCAGGTGAGGGAGCAGTCGCGCCTGAAAGACGGCACCTGGGGCAACGGCAAGCGGCTGAGCGACACGCGCTACCGCACGGGCGACCTCCCCTTCATGAACAATGCCGACCGCCGCATTCTGGCCCGGCTGACACACAGCCAGCACTGGGAACTGCAACTGGAAGACGTGATAGAGGAAATGGTGGAAGACAGCCGCCTCTACCTGGGCCGCAACGCCCCCTTCGAACTCATCCACGTACACCACGACAAGCCCTACCTCATCATCGAACACGAAGGCGACCACTTCGCCGTCAGGTCGAACGTGCCGGCCAGCCATGCCAAGGACGACCTCATCATCGTGGAGGACTCACCCACCGAATACAGCCTCATCAACATACCCGACGAAGTGCGCGGCTACTACGTCAAGTTGCTCCAACTGGGCAACCTGCCGCTGGAAGCCGAGCCGACCCTGCGCAACCTGATGGCCAAGATAGGCGGTCAGGTGGAACTACACTCTTCCCTCATCGAAGGAGGCTCCACCCTCCCCATCATCGACGGCCAATGGACCACGGGCTTCAAACTCAGCCCCAAACAGGGCGGCAACTGGGAAGTGGAATCCTTCGTCCGGCCCCTGCCCGGCGGACGGCGCACCTACAGGCTGTGCGAGGGCGACGAGGTCATCATCGACGAGAACGAACAGAACGGACGCACCCGCGTGAAGCGCAACATGGAGATGGAACGTTCCAGCCTGGAACTCGTGCGCGCCTTCTGGAAGAGCCAAGGCTATGATTATGAGGAGAGAGTCGTCTATCCACCCGAGTTCATGCTCGAACTGCTGCAACTGATTCAGGAACACCCCGACTCCTTCTATGCCGAATGGCCCGAAGGACAGGGCTTCAAGATTCGCACCCTGACCCGAGGGGCCGGCAGTTGGAACGGTGTGCTGAAGCAGCGCGGACAGTGGTTCGACATCGAGGGAGAAGTGAACATCGACGAAAACACGCGCATCAGCATCAGCGAACTGCTCGAACTGGTGGGCAAGAGCAAGGGAAAGTACATCCGACTCAGCGACGGAGAGTTCCTCGCACTCAGCGAAAAACTGCGCCTCCAACTCAAGGCACTCGATGCCATAGCCAACCGCGAACGCGGAAAAATCCACATCTCACCCTTCAGTGCCGCCCTCATGGGCGACGACCTCCTGCACGGCGACCTCGAACTGCACATGGACAAGGAACTGCAAAGCATCCGGCAGCGCATCCTCGACGGTTCCAACTACACCCCCGCCGTGCCGGCAGAACTGAACGCCACCCTGCGACCCTACCAGAAAGACGGCTACCTATGGATTGCACGGCTGAACAGTTGGGGAGCCGGAGCCTTGCTGGCCGACGACATGGGACTGGGCAAGACCATACAGACCATCGCTTTCCTCCTGCTGAAAAAGGACGAAGGCCCCTCGCTCGTGGTGGCACCGGCATCGGTGGCACCCAACTGGAAAACGGAAATAGAGCGATTCGCCCCCACGCTGAACGTTCAGATTCTCAACTTTGCCGCCAACCGCCGACAGGTCGTCAACGAAGCCACGGCGGGCGACATCATCGTGACCACCTACGGCATCCTGCTGAGCATTCAGGACTGCCTCACCAAGAAGCACTGGAACGTGGCCTGCCTGGACGAGGCACACATCATCAAGAACCGAGGAGCCAAGACCAGTGCTGCCGCCATGAAGATACAGGCCGACAACCGCGTGATGCTCACAGGTACCCCCGTGCAGAACCATCTGGGCGAACTGTGGAACCTCTTCCAGTTCGTCAATCCCGGACTCTTGGGCAACTACGAGCATTTCTCGCAGAAGTTCATCGTGCCCATCGAGGGCTACCAAGACCAGGAAAAGCAGGAACAACTGGAACGCATCGTACACCCCTTCATGCTCAGGCGCACCAAGCAGGCCGTGCTGAAGGAACTGCCCGAGAAAACAGAGATTTATCACCCCGTGGAACTCAGCCACGACGAACTGGCCATCTACGAAAGCATCCGCGTCCGCGCCGAAAAGATGCTGCAAGAAGGGGGACTCGACGTCGATATGCACGTGCTGGCCGAAATCACCCGACTGCGGCAGGCGGCCTGCAGCGCACAACTCATCGAGCCGAAATGGACGGGCGAATGCTCAAAGGTCACCACCCTCGTCGAACTCCTGCAAGGAGTCATCGAAGGCGGCAACCGCGCCTTGGTGTTCAGCCAGTTTGTCAGTTTCTTCGACATCGTGCGGAAAGAACTGGACCGACTGGGAATGAAGTACTTCTACATTGACGGAAGCACCCCGCTGAAGCAACGCACCGAGATGGTCAACGCCTTTCAGAATGGCGAAAACCCACTCTTCCTCATCAGCCTCAAGGCGGGCGGCCTGGGCCTGAACCTGACGGGAGCCAACTACGTGTTCCACCTCGACCCGTGGTGGAACCCCGCCGTGGAGCAGCAAGCCACCGACCGCGCCTACCGCATCGGACAGCAACAGGCCGTGACGGTCTATCACCTCGTAAGCAAGAACACCATCGAAGAGAAAATCATCCGTCTGCACCAGACAAAACGCGACCTCGCGGAGAACATTTTGGCTGGGACGGACACAAGTTACAAACTCACGGGTAAAGATTTGCTCGAAATGGTTGCCAGATAAAAAGATTATCCGTAACTTTGGCGCGTTTTCTTTAGAAAAACTGACAAAAAAGAAGAAAGACTATCTAAAAAACATCACAACTAACTATTCAAAACTCTATGAAGAAAACTTTACTTCTCTTGGTTGCCATGGCGGCAACGCTCACGACCTTTGCCGACGAATGGCAGAAGCCTATCTACTCTGGCGATTTTCAGCCACTCACGGCTGACGAAGTCGTCTATATCTACAATCCCGACGCCAAGATGTTCCTCACCGAGGGCAACGACTATGGCACACACGCATCGGTGGGCGAGACGGGCCTGCAGTTCAAGGTTCAGCAATATGTGCCCGAAGGAGAAGGGGCTGAATGGGACGGCAGCACCTACACCATCCAGGCCAACAGCATCAAGAACGGCTCGTGGGGCAATGTGTTCATCGACTCTAATCTGCGAGACATCTATGTGGACCGCCGCGAGCAGGCTGACTATTTCTTCAAGTTCAAAGACTTAGGCAGCAACCGCTACCAAATCAAGGCTTCGACAGTGTGTCCCAACTACGACGAGACCGAATATGGTACCTACATGGTGGGACGCTATACAGAATACATTGACAACCAAAGCGGTGGCATCGCCACTGGTACAGGTGTCATCTTCGGTGACGAGGATGCCAGCCTCTTCCAGACCACATGGGCTTTCGTCAGCGAAACCGACTATAATGCCTACGTGGCTGAAACCGAACGTTACGAAGCAGCCCTGAAACTGGGCGAAGCCATCAAGCAGGCCGAAAAACTCAGCACTACTGGCATTGACATTGCCAACGAGAAGGCCGTCTATGCCAACACTGGCAGCGACAAAAACGCTCTCGATGCCGCCACAGCATCGGTGAACAAGAAAATCCTGAAGTACTATGAGGTGGTGGTGACACCTGACACACCCATGCAGATAGACCTCGACGAATGCAACAGCATCGACAGATGGACTAACGGCATCAGCGCAGACACCTGGAACACACAGACTTGGATTGGCGAAGGCTGGACGGGCTTTGAAGGCACCACGCTCAACATCTGGGGAGCATCCCTTGAGGGGAAGGCATACAAGAGCCTCGCAGACCTGCCCAATGGCATCTATGTGGTCAGCATGGCTGTTTTTTCAGAAAAGATGGACGGCTACATCTTTGCCAATGAGAACCAGACACCTGTGCCTGTAGCAACTGCTGGCAACGTGTATAAAACGACGGTGGAAGTGACTGACGGCAACCTCGAATACGGCTTTGGAATGGACGAAGCAGGCACCAACTGGGTGGCCATCGACAACGTCGTGGTCAACTACTACGGCATCGGCGTGGAGGCTTACCGCTACTGGCTGAACCAGTTGCTGGCCGACGCTCCCGACTTCGATGAAGCCATTGCACAGACCTCGCTAGTGACTGAGTATAACAACATCCTTGCCTCTGTCAACACCGCTGAGACAAAGGAGGAAATCCTTGCCATCATCCCCTCTTACACAGAAATCCTCAACAAGGTGAACGCCAGCATCGACGCCTACAGCAAACTGAAAACAGCCCTCGATGCAGCCACAGAACTGATTGGTGCTGACGACATCAACGGATACTATATACAGAAGTTGCAAGATGTCACTGACTCTGGGAAAAAATATCAGCAGACCTACGACGAGCACACGGCTGACGATGCCACCGTCAAGGCTGTGACAGCCGAGGTAACGGCGATGAACGAGGAAGCACAGAACTACATCTGGAGATGGCAGGCCCTCACTTGGCCTGAAACAGGCAAGTTGGCAGAAATGCAGACCGTTTACACCGAGAAAGAAGGTCAATACAGCCTTGCGGCAGCAACGGCTTATGAGGACTTCATGACCGACTATGAAGAACTGAACACCGACGAACTGACACTCGAAAGTGTGAATGCACTCATCGAAGAGATTAACAACATCATCTTCCAACTCAGCACCCCTGCCGCTCCTGCCAGCGACGAGAACCCTGTGGATTACACCGCCAAAGTGCAGTACCCCAGTTTCAGCGACGGGGCAACAGGATGGACAAACGACGGCTGGACTACCTGCGGAAAGAATAACTGGAACAGTTTTGCCAACGACTATGTGCTTGACAAACAATACCTCAACCTCTGGAACGCAAGCAATGCCCGCGTTTATCAGACACTCACCAAACTGCCTGCTGGAACTTATATGCTGCAAATCAGCGCCTTCGCCAATGCCGAAGGACTGGAAGTGTATGCCAACGAAGACTGTCTGAAAGTGGTGGTGGGAGAAAACGAGGGCAGCACTCCACACGTGTATGACGGTAGCGAAGAAGCAGAAGTGTATTCTGTCGAGACGACCGAAATTGATGCTGAAAGCGGTGAAACATCAGAGGTTGTTGTGACCCCAACCACCACTCATGGAAACATCTATCGCATCATCACCAAGGTGGGCGAAGAAGGCACAATGGAGATTGGTGTACGCAACGTCGGTGGCGGCGAAGTGTGGGGCATGATCGACAACGTGAAACTCACCTACTACGGTGCTGAATCAGAGAAGATTCCAACCGCCATCGAGTGCATCAAGGCTGTAGAAAGCACGAGCAGCAACACAGCCGCTGGCATCTACTCGCTGACAGGCACACGCACTGCCACCATGCAGCGAGGCATCAACATCGTCAAGATGGCTGATGGCACCGTGAAGAAAGTAATGGTGAAGTAAGTAAAACCTGAAAAAACACGTTGGTCTGAATCCACCGCTACGGCGGAGGACTCAGGCCAACGCATACCATAACAACAAAATAACAACACCTATTTATGATGAAGAAAACAATCTTATCTCTTGTCTTGGCCATGACGGCAACGCTCGGCTTTGCCCAGCGTTTCACCGACAAGATAGACCGTGGTCTCGTGGCCGTGCCTGCCTCGTCTGGCAACCTCGTCAGTTGGCGTGTCCTCGGCGAAGAGTACTACGACGTGACCTACAACCTCTACTGCAACGGCACCAAGATTGCTGAGAACCTCGAAGTGTCCAACTACCAGCACACCAGCGGAACAGCCAGCAGCAAGTACTACGTCATCCCCGTGGTGAAAGGCGTGGAACAAACCAAGTTGAAGAGCAAGGAAGTGACCCGCTGGAACGACGGCATGCTGACCATCCCTGTGCAGAAGCCGACCGACCGCAACGGCAACGATGCCAGCAAATACTACACGCTTAACGATGTGGCAATCGGCGATTTGAATGGCGACGGCATTGTGGAGTTTATCGTAAAACGCAAGTGTAACGATGCTGCTGATATCAACCAGAAAATCCGCTTCCACCAACTGGATTGCTACGACTACAAAGGCAACAGACTATGGTGGATTGACCTGGGTCCCAACATGCTGGCCGGTGCCGATGAGCAATGGGACTGCGTATGCTACGACTGGGACATGGATGGTAAGGCCGAAGTGCTTCTACGCATACAAGACAACGCCTACATTCATTATGCTGATGGCACCACCCAACTGATTGGTTCTGCCTCGGTTGACACGCGTTGGAACGGCATCGAGTACACGTCTTCTGGCAATGAGTACTTGCTCTACCTTGAAGGAGCCACTGGCAAACCCTACGAGATAGGCCCAGCCAGCCACCCACTCTACATGGACTACCCACTAACTCGTGGAACGGATGAATGGTGGGGCACAGGCATCGTAGGCCACCGCTCCACCAAGCACTACTGGGGTGCGCCCTACTTAGATGGCCGCAAGCCCAGCATCTTCCTTGGCCGAGGCTGCTACACCGCCCACAAATTTGCAGCCTTTGAGGTTGATCCAGCCACTCATCAACTCACACGGCAATGGTATTGGCAGACCGACAACGGCAACAGCCCTTGGTTTGGCAACGGCTATCACAACTTTGCTGTCGGCGACGTGGATTGGGACGGATGCGACGAAATCATCTTCGGTTCAATGGTCATCGACGCCAACGGAAAAGGTCTCTCCACCACCAGTTACGGACACGGAGATGCCCAGCACTGCTCCGACTTCGACCCCTACCGCAAGTATGAAGAGCAGTTTGCCTGCTTGGAGGAAGGACGTGCCAACTACGGCAACAACTACCGCAACGCCGCCACAGGCCAAATCTATGTAAAGCACAATGCAGCAGGTGATGACGGTCGAGCCCTCATGGCCAACTTCACCAACGCCTACCCTGGCAGTGTGGGACGAAGCGTTTCTTCTGGTTGGATCAGTTCTGTCGCCGACAAGTATATTGATGCGCTCGGAGGAGACAATTTCATCCATTGGAGCGACCTCAACCAACGCATTTACTGGGATGGCGACTTGCTCGACGAATACTTCGACAGCCCTGGCACCGAGGGTAAAGGCGTGGTCTATAAGCCTGGAGGTGGACGTTGGGACCTCAATGGCTCCAAGTGCAATAACTGGTCGAAGAACGACCCCGGGGCCATTGCCGACATCTTCGGCGACTGGCGCGAGGAAGTCGTGATGCGCAATGATGCCAACACCGCCCTCATGGTTTACACCACCAACATCCCCACCACCTACCGCATCCCCACCCTCTGGCACGACCACCAGTACCGCAACGCCATGGTGTGGCAGTCGATGGGCTACAACCAGCCACCTCACAAGAGTTACTTCCTCGGCGAACTGGAAGGCATCACCCAGGCACCTCCACCATACACCATGAACGAACGAACCGAAGTGGCCAACGGCGGCACCATCAACACCACCGACGACCACCTCATCGTGTGTGAGTTTGCCGACACCAAAGTGTCCATCGCCAACGGAGCCAGCCCCTACATGGTGACCTTCAACGTACCCTCCACCGTGGAAGGAACGGCTGTAGGCAACTCCATGACCAAAGTAACCCCTATAAAATACGGCTATTACACCTGCGAAGTGACAGGTGGCGCACTCACAGGCTCCACCCGTCTCGTGAAGCAGGGCGACGGCATCCTCACACTGCCTAAGGTGAACATGACCTACACAGGCGAGACCAACATCTGGGCCGGCACCCTCAACTTCGACGGCACCATGAAGCAGTCACCCCTCTGGCTCAACCGCTTCGCCGAACTCAACTCCGACGGCGGCGAGTTCAAGAGCATCAAGGCCGACTACGCCTCCATCATCCGCCCCGGCGGAGCCGACAAGGCCGGCAGCATCAAGGTCGATGAAACCCTCACCCTGGGCTTTGGCTCACGCATCGTGCTCGACCTCTACAGCGACGGACTGCAGGCCGACCGCATCAGCGCCAAGACCCTCAAGATAGAGAAAAAGACAGGCACCATCTGGGAAAACTACGGCCCACAATACCTGCGTCCCGTCATCGAAGTGAACGAACACTTTGCCGACGGAGCCACCACACTGGCCGAAGGCAACTACATCATCGGCCATGTGGAAGAATTGGAAGGCTCGCTGGCCGACATCAAGGTGGAAGGCATCACCGACCTCAAGTTTGGCCTTTCGCTCGACGAAGAGAACAACATCATCCTCAACATCGGCAGCATCCGTGGTGCCACCGAAACCGTGTGGACAGGCCAGGCATCCAGCATGTGGGACTTTGCCAACACCGAGAACTTCTACGTGCTGGACGATGCAGAACAGACCCCCGACATCTTCGTGAAGGGCGACATCGTCAACTTCAACAATTCCAGCACCAAGACCGCCATCTCACTGGCCGACGACCTGAGTCCTGACAGCGTGAAGGTGAGCGGCACCAAGTCCTTCACCTTCCAAGGCACCGGAGCCATCGTGGCCGGAGCACTCGTCAAGGAAGGCACAGGCACCCTCACCATCAAGACCGAGAACTCCTACAAGGGTGGCAACTTCCTGAAAGGCGGCACCGTGAGAGTGTCCTCGCTGGCCAACGACACCAAGGCCAAAGGCAGCCTGGGTGGTGTGACCACAGCAGCCACCAAGTTCACCATGGAGAACGGTGCCGTGCTGCTGACCGATGCCACCATCACCAACGGCTCACCCATCCGCATGGTGGGCGAAGAAGGCGGTGTCATCAACACCCCGGCCAACAAAGACCTCACGCAGAACCAAGCCATCTCCGGCACCCTCCTCACCAAGAAGGGAGCAGGCTACATGCACACCTACACCTCCAACACGAGCCTGAACAAACTCGCCATCGCTGCAGGCCGCATCATCAACCATAGCGGCATCCCCGCCAAGGCCATCGAGTTCCAGGGCAGCAGCACACAGCCAGGCGAACTCTCCGACGAATCCACCAGCGCACTCTCCGTGCCCATCGAAGTGCCAGCCAACAAGTATGGTACATTCATCTTGGGTGCAGCCAACTATGCGGCCTACGCCAACAAGGTGACAGGCTCAGGCACACTCACCATCATACCCACCAACACTGTGAGCCGAGTGAGCATCGAAGGAAACTGGAGCGCTTTCGAAGGCACCATCAAGCACACAACCAAAAACATCTGGCTGCCTCTCCGCAACTCATACGGCATACCAAAGGGTACACTCGACATCGCCGATGGCTGTACAGTGACCAATGTGGGTCCTTACACCAAAAACCAAAAAAGTTCGGGACAAACCTTCACCATCGGCAAACTGACCGGTAAGGGAAGCCTTGCCCACCCTGTAGCCAACTTCTCAGGTTCAGAGGGAGTCAACGGCTCCAACACCTGGAAAGTGGGCAACAGTTGGGAAGAAAAGGGTGACTTCACCTTCGACGGCACCATCCACGACGACGGCGGCACCAACAAGAGCAACTTCGAGAAGATAGGCACCTGCAAGATGACCGTCTCCGGCAAGTGGGACAACACTGGCACCACCAAGGTGACCGCAGGCGAACTCTACTTCAAGTCTGGCTCCGCCCTCGGCAAGGGTGCCCTCACCGTGGCAGCAGACGCCAAACTCTATGGTGTCACCAAGTCGGGCGAGACACTCACCAACAGCACCTACACCATCAATGGTACACTCCAGCCCGGAGCCAACGAGACAGCCTCCACAAATGCCAGCCTCATCAACTTCGGCGGCAAGAACGTGACCTTCGGAGCCAAATCCACCCTCGTGGTCGGTCTGCGCAAGACCATCAACAGCAACACAGGCGCAGCCACCCTGCAGAACGCCTCCATCACAGGCATCGGCACACTCAGGTTCACAGCCGGAGCCACCATCGCACCGTTCGTGGCCGACAACTATCTCGCCAACCTGACCACCGACGAGAACGTGCCCGACGAGTTCACCATCTGGACCGACGTGACCACCCTCACCCTGCCCGCCGACATCAGCGCCCTGCACTTCGACCTGCCCGAACTCAACTCGTGGAACTACTGGGACACCAGCCGCATCAGCGAAGGTGTGCTCCTCATCCGCTGCGATGCAGCCAAATACCAAGAGTACGTGACTGGCATCTCAGCCATCGAGGCCGACGAGACCGTCAGTGTCGAAGTCATCACTGCCGGCGGAACCACCGTCAGCGAGTTCACCTGCCCGATGAACAGCGTGTCCTCAGCCTTCGCCCAGACCACCCTGCCCAAGGGAATCTACCTGCTGCGCGTGAAGAGCGAGAGCGGCAAGAAAGGCACCATGAAACTGATGAAATGACCCATTTTTGTTAAAAATCACATTATTTATATAAAAAAGGGCGAAACTTTTTGAAGGTTTCGCCCTTTTTTCGTTTCTTTGCAAAGTAAAAAATGTGAACAATGCGGAAATAAAGAAATGGACAAGAGCACATTCGGGCTTTTTTTGATTGATATATAGAGTTTACTAACAAATATTATTAACATTTAACTAATCTAACTTATGAAGAAAATTTTTACGCTTGCCCTCACGGCTTTGGCATTGCTGAGCGGAGGGACAATGAAGGCGCAGAATGAGTTAGTCGTTGGTGACGTTAAGGTCGGCGACCTCATCAAGTTGAGTGATGACTCAGAGTGGTATGTGGGAGTCAACGAAATTACAAACGGCTCATTCGACGCAGACCCGGCGAAGAACAATGGCAACATCGTAGGCTGGACCAACGGTACTTATGCACCGATGACCACCAGCACCTTCCTTTGGTTTGCCGAAGGTGGCTACGATGGTGGTGCCTACATTCAGGCCAACAAACACACAGGTGCTGCTGGCGATGGTTCCATCGGCCAGCGTTGGTCTATCCAGCCACAGACTCGCTACTACTTCTCGTTCTACCTGAAGAAGAATTCAAAAGACAACCAGTACATTCCAGTGGTGTCCATCACAGCAAACGAATCGACCGCAGGTGGTCAGAACGAGCACTCAGGCAATGGTGGTTCCATGATTATCGGTAAGAACGGTGGAGAAGGTGTGACAGATGACGTGCTCGGTTTCGGCGCATACGACGAGAACGGCGGCTGGGCACAAACCGCCTGCTCTTTCGAGTCAGGAGAATACACCTACCTTCAATTCAACGCACGTTGGCTCAAGGAAAATGCCATTCAGGCTTGTTTCGACGGTTTCTTCCTCGCCAAACTCTACGACCCCGAAGAGACCACACAGTCTATGGTGGCTTTCCTCGCATTGCAGGCCAAGTTGGAAGAGGTAGCAAACATCTACTACGAAGACTATGAGTGCATCAATGCCGTACTCAGCGATTTCCCCAGCACAGCCGAAATCAATGGCACACCCATTGGTGACCTGACCGAGGAGTCCGAACTTACCGACATTCAGGCAGCCATTGATGCTTGCACCGAAATCATCGAGGATGCAGAGGCTGCCGCAGCCACCCTTGCATCTTTCAATGCACTGCTTGAGGAGGCCAACGCTCTTGCAACCGACACCAATTATCCTGGCATTGATGCCTTTAATAGCGTGATTGACGACCTCACCAACAACTACAAAAGTGGCGGATACTACTCTCAGGACATTACCTATTCCGACCTTGAATATGCTGCTGCTGCTCTGGCAGCCCTGCAGAAAGCCATCGACGACTACCGCACTTCTCAGGTGGCCACAGAGGAGAACCCTGCAGACTACACGTTCTTGATTGACAACCCGAAATTTGTGGCACAAGGCAAGTGGTACATCGGCCAGAGCGGCGGCGACCAGCGTCTGCACACAGGCCTGACCGACAACGATGGCAATCCTATGACTGCATGGAACGCATGGCGCAACAACCTGACCGACGCCACTCAGTCTGTGTCTATCAACCAAGACCTGACTGGTCTGCCTAACGGCTACTACACCGTGACTGCCGACATGTGTACACAGGACGGCTGCATCACAGACCAGCACGTGTTTGCCAACGGCACTGCCCAGTCGTCCGTATCACCTGTGATGGCTGTGACTGGATGGGATCCATGGGCATGGGAGACACTCACCACTGCCAAAGTGCTTGTGGTTGACGGCAAACTCACCATTGGTGCTATCGGCCATGGCGACGCTGACACTCCCGACATGCACGGAGGTACCAACACAGACGCTCGTCGCGGCTGGTTCTGCATCTCCAACTTCAAACTCAACTACCTTGGCGAAGCCTCTGGTGAGGACATCGCTAATGCCACCGCACAGAAATATGCTGATGCTCAGGCACTCGTAGATGCTCTCCATCTGGCTAAGGACAAGGCCGACCTGACCGACTCCATCGCCGATGCCAAGGAGGCCAACGAACTCGACAAGGTGAACCGCGTCATCGCTATGGCCGAGGCTTCTGAGGCTGAATACAACGGCATCATGACTGGTTCCTACAAGACCCTGCAGGACAACATCGCCAGCGAAGAAGAAGGCGGTTACTCTGCCGACGCTAAGGCTCTCGCACAGGTTCCCGTGCAGTACATGACCGACTACCTCGGCTCTGCCGCTGCCACCTACACCGAGACTGGTGCCATCACCACTGTCCTCCGCGCTTATCGCGACAACCTCATCCCTGCCCTGCAGAAGGCTGAGACAAAGCAGAGCGAACTGACTTCTGCCGAAGGAAAGGCCCTCATCGCCGATGCCATCACTTACGTGAAGAACAAACTGGCCACCTACACTGCCGACACCAAAGTGATTGACGAGCAGGTGAAGGTGCTCAACGACGCTGTCGCTGCTTCCGACCTCTACGAAATCGAGGTGAAGGACGGCGCCGACCTGACGGCCTACCTCCAAAACGCCACTTGCGACAACACTGGAACCAAGGATAAGCCTGCTGGTTGGACCACCAACTTGATAGACTCTCAGAATGGCCAATACACAAGCACTGGTCAGGCTGTAGATGGTGGTACTGCTCACTATCTGGACGCATGGAATGGTACAGCAGGCAAACTTCGCTACACCGCTTATCAGGTGCTGAACGTTCCTAACGGTACTTACACGCTCTCCAACATCATGCGTACTTCTGGTGCAGGTGCTTACCTCTTTGTTTCCGACAAGGCTCCTGTGAAGAATGAGGAAGAGGTTGAAACTCTCGATGCTACTGCCAACAACCTCCTGTCAGAGGCTGTGGTGAAGCCAACAGACTACAAGTACTTCTACGAGACCGAAAAAGACCCTGAAACTGGTGAAGTAATAGGCCGAATCACTGAGGCCAAGAACGCCACAGACAGTTATGGTGAAATCTGGTGCGCTGCTGCCGACGAACTCATGGCAAAAGCAGACGTAACTGAGGCTACAGAGACTGCCTCCATCTGGAGTGCTGTATCTGACGTTCTCCAAGGTTCTACAGAGACTGTTCCCGCAGGTGTTGACGAAGAAACTTGGAAGATTTTCGCTGCCAACAACGGTATCGGCCGTGGCTGGTTCAACAACAAGATTGAGAACATCGTGGTGACCAACCACACGCTCGTCATCGGTATCTCTTCTGACTACGTATTCCTCAACAAGACGGAGGAAGAGAAGTTCCAAGGCACTTGGTTCTCTGCCGACAACTTCAAACTCACGCTTGTGACTGAAGGCAACAACGAGGGTTGGAATCCGACCACTGGCATTGCCGACGTGGAGGCTCCTGTAGCCAAGACTTCTACCGCCATCTTCAACATTGCCGGCCAGCAGGTTGACAAGTCCTACAAGGGCATCGTCATCAAGAACGGCAAGAAGTACTTGCAGAAGTAAAACTCTTTCTTCCCATCAAAAAAAGGCACAAAGTTTTCGGACTTTGTGCCTTTTTTGTATCTTTGCACATCGAACAAGAATCCCCAACGTTTAAGTGGATGAACAAGAAACGTTTGTGTGATGCGGCAAGCCGCATGGTTTCGAGGACAATAATTACCAATAATTCCCAATAATTGGTTCC